>NZ_CP113097.1:4168508-4507017 GCF_026625125.1 Pseudomonas putida
GTCAGATCATCAACCTGTATGCGTTCCCCCGCACCAACTCCTGGCAGTTCGTCAGCCTCGTGGAGTTTGAGGCAGCGCAGCGGCAGCTGCTTCCACTCAACCGCATCGCCAGGATCGGTGGATACAATTCTTGGGCCAGGCCCTGAGCGGCAGGCTCAGCAAGCACCTGCTGCCTCAGGTCCGATGCCAGCCAGGCAAGCGATTTGGGGCCGCTGTGCGGCCCATCGCCGGCAAGCCGGCTCCCACCGGGTGGTGACAGTCCTTGAGGTCTGTGCTGCATATCCCACAGAGTTGAACTGTGACAATCCTTGAGGTCCGTGCTGCATCTAACACAGGGTTGGGCTGTGACAGTCCTTGAGGCCTGCGCCGTATCTCCCAAAGGGTGGAATGCCGCAGTCCTTCAGGCCTGCGCCGTACCTGTGGGAGCTGGCTTGCCGGCGATGGGCTGCGCAGCAGCCCTGATTACGCCTACCGACTGGCACTCACCTCAGGTCGCCTTTTCACGCTACTCGCCACGATGCAACTTGCTCATCAGCTCGGCCTCGGCCTGGGTCAAACCGCAGCTTTCGGTCAGCTCCGACACACTCGCCCCCATCCCTACCAGTTTTGCCGCCTGGCTGAAGGTTACATCGCTCGGGTCACGTTGCTCCAGACGCTCCAGCCGGTCTGGCAAGGTCGCCACTACCGCGCGCAGCTCATGGATGGCTTCACCCATGCGCACGGTACCGTTCTGGTAATCATCCAGGCGCTTGGCCAGGTCCTTGATGCGCTGGTCACGCACGGCATCGCCCTGGGCCTGCTGGGCGGCGAGCTCGCGCTGGCGCTTGCTGTAGTTGAGGAAAAACCACAGGCTCAGCGCCCACAACAGCGCCAGGAAGATGACAGCAACCTCGAAAATCAACTCAGATGTTCTCCAGCTCGGACCACTCTTCCTCGGTCATCATCTTGTCCAGCTCGACCAGGATCAGCAGTTCGCCATTCTTGTTGCACACGCCCTGGATGAACTTGGCCGACTCTTCGTTCCCCACGTTCGGCGCGGTCTCGATCTCCGACTGACGCAGGTAGACCACCTCGGCCACGCTATCGACCAGGATGCCGACCACTTGCTTGTCAGCCTCGATGATGACGATACGGGTGTTGTCGGTCACCTCGGTAGGCATCAGGCCGAAGCGCTGGCGGGTGTCGATCACCGTCACGACATTGCCGCGCAGGTTGATGATCCCCAGCACGTAGCTCGGCGCACCCGGAACCGGGGCGATCTCGGTGTAGCGCAGGACTTCCTGCACCTGCATGACATTGATGCCGTAGGACTCGTTGTCCAGACGGAAGGTTACCCATTGCAGAATCGGATCTTCCGAACCTTGTGCAGACGACTTTTTCATTCCCCTAGCCCTCAAAATCCGCCAATGGCGGTGTGTTCGCAGTTATTTGTGTTTGGTATGCAGCTGCTTGACCGCGCCACTGGCGATCAGCTCGGCCAGTTCGGCCACGTCCAGCAGCGCACACATGTGTTCGATCACCGTGCCGGCCAGCCACGGTCGCTGACCACGCTGGCTGCGCCATTTGATCTCCGACGGGTCCAGGCGCAGGGAACGGCTGACCTGATGCACCGCCAGCCCCCATTCGTAGCCCTGAACGGAAATGACATAGTGCAAGCCCTGACGGAAATCGTCCCGGTAACGATCTGGCATGACCCAGCGCGCCGTGTCCAGCACCTTCAGGTTGCCCGCCTGGCAGGTGAGAATGCCAAGGAACCAGTCCGGCTGGCCGAACAGCGGCGTCAGTTCCTGGCCCTCCAGGCTGTAGATCGAGCCCAGGCACACTAGCGGCACTGCCAGCGTCAGCCCGGCGACGTCGAACAGCAGGCACTCGAAGGGCTCGGCCGCCCAGGCCGGGCGACCATCGACCGTGGCCGGTGGCACAGGCGCGCTCGGCGCGGGCAGGTTGACTTCAACCAACGGCGCGACGGGCTCGGGCGCCTGAACCTGGGTCAGTACTGGAATGGCGGCTTCGGCCACCACCTTGGCCTCGACCACCGCCACCACCGGCGCTTCGACCGGCAAGACAGTCGCAAGTACCCCGGCCTGCGGTTCGGCGAAAGGCCTTGCCGGGACGCTCACTGCAGGCTTCTGGGCCTGTGGCTGCGCGTCTCGGGCCTGTTCTTCGCGCACCGCCGCGGCAAATTCGTCCCTCGCAGCCGGCAGCTCGAGATTGGTTTCAGCCTCGGTGGCTTCCTGCAGCAGGCCGTCCAGGTAAGATTGCAAGGCCAGTTGCGGCCGCGTACCCGTCTTCACCGTCATGACGCCACCTGTACTGCAGCCTTGTAGGTGAGCAGGTGCTTGAGCAGCGCCCGGTAAGCGATCACGCCGCGGCTCTTGCCATCGAACTGTGACGGCGTGACGCCGTTGCGGCTGGCATCGCGCAGGCGCGTATCGACCGGAATGTAGCCCTGCCACACCTGATGTTCATAGGTATCACGCAATACTTTCAGCGTACCCAGCGAAGCCTGAGTCCGGCGGTCGAACAGGGTCGGCACGATCTGGTAGGGCAAGGCCTGCTTGCGCGAACGGTTGATCATGGCCAGCGTACCGATCATGCGCTCCAGGCCCTTGACCGCGAGAAACTCGGTCTGCACCGGGATCACCAGCTGCTGGCTGGCGGCCAGTGCGTTGACCATCAGCACCCCGAGCAGCGGGGGGCTGTCGATCAGGGCGAAGTCGAAATCCTGCCACAGTTGCGCCAGACTCTTGGCGATCACCAGCCCCAGCCCACTCTGCCCCGGAGACTGCCGCTCCAGCACCGCCAATGCGGTACTCGAAGGCAGCAGCGAGATACGCTGGTCGCTGGTCGGCAGCAGCAGCTGCCCGGGCAAGCCATCCGGCACCTGGCCCTTGTGCAGGAACAGGTCGTAACAGCTGTGCTCCAGCGCATCGGGGTTGTGCCCGAAATAGCTGGTCATCGAACCATGCGGGTCAAGGTCGACGACGACCACGCGCTTGCCCGCCTCGGCCAGCAAACCGGCCAGGGCGATAGTGGTGGTGGTCTTGCCGACCCCGCCTTTCTGATTGGCTACTGCCCAGACTCTCATAGGACAACTCTTGATTCATGGAGGCCGCTGAACCCTGTGCGATCCGGCTTTGCAGCCGCCACAGGGTTCGCGGTGACAGAGAATTGACGAGTCACTGCCCCGCCGTCGCTGCTGGGGTTGCCGGTGCACTTTGTGTGCCAGCGCGGCGCAGGGCGGCGTCCGGGGTGGTATTGGCACTGCCGGAGCCCGTCAGGCTGCGGCGCACTTCAAGGTTGCGCGAGATCACCAGCACCACCCGGCGGTTTCGCGCCCGGCCCTCTGCAGTGTCATTGCTGGCCACAGGCTGATATTCGCCATAGCCCACCGAGGCCATGCGCGCCGGGTTGACGCCTTCCATCGCCAGCAGGCGGACAATGCTTGCCGCCCGCGCCGAAGACAGCTCCCAGTTGGTCGGGTATTGCGCGGTACGGATCGGCAGGTTGTCGGTAAAGCCCTCGACGTGCACCGGGTTGGCGAACGGTTTGAGGATGTGCGCCACCTTCTCGATGATGTCGAACGCCTGGTCGCTGGGCATGGCATCGCCACTGCCGAACAGCAGCGAGGAATTCAGCTCGATCTCCACCCACAGCTCGTTGGCGCGAATGGTCATCTGGTCGGAGCTGATCAGGTCACCGAAGGCATCGCGCACGTCTTCACTGATGGCTTTGAGCGGGTCGACGCTGGTCTGCGCAAGGCCTGCGTCGGTCTGCTCACTGTCCTTGATCAACGGCTCGGCCGGCCTGACGCTGAGCGGTTGCTCATCGCCGATAGGGATTGGCTTCATGCTCCGCTCAGGGTCGTTGAACACCCCGAGCAGCGCTTGCGAAATGACCTTGTACTTACCCTCGTTGATCGAGGAAATCGAGTACATGACCACGAAAAAGGCGAACAGCAAGGTAATGAAGTCGGCGTACGACACCAGCCATCGCTCGTGGTTTTCATGTTCTTCAGTATGGCGACGGCGACGCATAGGTTACTCCATGAAGCCTTGCAGCTTCAGTTCGATCGAACGCGGGTTCTCACCCTCGGCAATCGACAACAGGCCTTCTAGCAGCATTTCGCGGTAGCGCGACTGGCGCATGACGATGGCCTTGAGCTTGCTCGCGACCGGCAACAGAATCAGGTTGGCACTGGCCACGCCATAAATGGTGGCAACGAACGCCACGGCGATGCCGTTGCCCAGCTGAGACGGGTCGGCCAGGTTGCCCATCACGTGGATCAGGCCCATCACCGCACCGATGATGCCGATGGTCGGCGCGTAGCCGCCCATGCTTTCAAACACCTTGGCAGCCTGGATGTCGCGGCCTTCCTGGGTCAGGAAATCGACTTCGAGGATACTGCGAATGGCCTCGGGCTCGGCGCCGTCGACCAGCAACTGCAAGCCTTTGCGGGCATACGGGTCGGGCTCGCCATCGGCCACACCTTCCAGGCCAAGCAGGCCTTCCTTGCGTGCGGTCAGGCTCCAGTTCACCACCTTGTCGATGCCGCCAGCCAGATCGACCCGCGGCGGGAAGATGATCCAGCGCAAGATCTGTAAGGCACGCTTGAACGATGACAACGGTGACTGCAAAAGCGCCGCCGCCAGGGTACCGCCCAGTACGATCAGGGCTGCCGGGCCATTGAGCAGCGCGCCGACATGGCCACCTTCGAGGAAGTTGCCACCGACGATGGCGACGAAGGCCAGGATCAGTCCGATCAGGCTAAGGACATCCATTACACACACGCCTCGACCAGGTGCTTGCCAATCTCATCCAGGCTGTACACCGCATCGGCCAGGTTGGCTTTGACGATGGCCATGGGCATGCCGTAGATCACGCAACTGGCTTCATCCTGGGCCCACACGGTGCTGCCGCCCTGCTTGAGCAGGCGCGCGCCTTCACGGCCGTCGGCGCCCATGCCGGTCAGCACCACCGACAGCACCTTGTCACCGTACGACTTGGCTGCCGAACCGAAGGTGATGTCCACGCAGGGTTTGTAGTTCAAGCGCTCGTCACCGGGCAGGATCTTCACCGTGCCCCGGCCATCGATCATCATCTGCTTGCCACCGGGGGCAAGCAGGGCCAGGCCTGGGCGCAGCACGTCGCCGTCCTCGGCTTCCTTGACGCTGATCTTGCACAGCTTGTCCAGGCGCTCGGCAAACGCCTTGGTGAACGCCGCCGGCATGTGCTGGATGAGCACGATCGGAGCCGGGAACCCGGCAGGCAATTGCGTCAGTACCCGCTGCAGCGCGACCGGGCCACCGGTCGATGTGCCGATAGCCACCAGTTTGTAGGGCTTGCGCTTGGGCGCGGGCGAATGGCTTGACGCCGGTGCAGCCGCCGCTCGGGCAGGCGCCACGCTGCGTGTGGACGCCGTGCTGGCCAGGCTGCTGGCGGGGGCGTGCGCCACGCTGGCAGGTGCCGGCGCAGGCGCCGCTGCGGTGCTTGGGTAACCACCGAAACGACGGTTGCTGCGCGAAAGGGTGTGCACCTTCTCGCACAGCATCTGCTTGACCTTCTCCGGGTTGCGCGAGATGTCCTCGAAGTTCTTCGGCAGGTAATCCACCGCACCGGCATCCAGCGCGTCGAGGGTCACACGGGCGCCTTCGTGGGTCAGCGAGGAGAACATCAACACCGGTGTCGGGCAGCGCTGCATGATGTGCCGCACGGCGGTGATGCCATCCATCATGGGCATTTCGTAGTCCATGGTGATGACATCGGGCTTGAGCGCCAGCGCCTGGTCGATCGCTTCCCTACCGTTGGTCGCGGTACCGACGACCTGGATCGTCGGGTCCGCCGAGAGGATTTCCGAGACGCGGCGGCGGAAGAAACCCGAATCATCCACCACCAGGACCTTGACTGCCATAAACACTCCATTAGGTGGCGCAGCCCCGCAGGGCGCGCCACCGAAATCAAATACGCCGCGCCGCGTAACGCTTGAGCATGCTCGGTACGTCGAGGATCAGCGCAATGCGACCGTCACCGGTGATGGTGGCGCCGGACATGCCCGGGGTGCCCTGCAGCATCTTGCCCAGCGGCTTGATCACCACCTCTTCCTGGCCCACCAGTTGGTCGACCACGAAGCCGATGCGCTGGGTGCCCACAGAGAGGATCACCACATGGCCCTCGCGCTGCTCCTCGTGCACCTGGCCCTGGACCAGCCAGCGCTTGAGGTAGAACAGCGGCAGCGCCTTGTCGCGCACGATCACCACCTCCTGGCCGTCGACCACGTTGGTGCGCGACAGGTCCAGGTGGAAAATTTCGTTGACGTTGACCAGCGGGAAGGCGAACGCCTGGTTGCCCAGCATCACCATCAGGGTCGGCATGATCGCCAGGGTCAGCGGCACCTTGATGACGATCTTCGAACCCTGGCCTTTGGCCGAGAAGATGTTGATCGAGCCGTTGAGCTGGGAAATCTTGGTCTTGACCACGTCCATACCGACACCACGGCCGGACACATCGGAAATTTCCGTCTTGGTCGAGAAGCCTGGGGCGAAGATCAGGTTGTAGCAGTCCGACTCGCTCAGACGGTCGGCGGCGTCCTTGTCCATCAGGCCCTTTTCCACCGCCTTGGCGCGCAGAATGTTAGGGTCCATGCCTTTGCCGTCATCGGAGATCGACAGCAGGATGTGGTCACCCTCCTGCTCGGCCGACAACACCACGCGGCCGGTACGCGCCTTGCCCGACGCTTCACGCTCTTCAGGCATCTCCACACCGTGGTCAACCGCGTTGCGCACCAAGTGCACCAGGGGGTCGGCCAATGCCTCGACAAGGTTCTTGTCCAAGTCGGTCTCTTCACCGACCAGTTCCAGGTTGATCTCTTTCTTCAACTGGCGGGCCAGGTCGCGGACCAGGCGCGGGAAGCGGCCGAAGACTTTCTTGATCGGCTGCATACGCGTTTTCATCACCGCGGTCTGCAGGTCGGCAGTGACCACGTCCAGGTTCGACACGGCCTTGGACATGGCCTCGTCACCGCTGTTCAGGCCCAGGCGCACCAGGCGGTTACGCACCAGCACCAGTTCGCCGACCATGTTCATGATCTCGTCCAGGCGCGCCGTATCGACGCGCACGGTGGTTTCCGCTTCGCTCACCGCGTGCTTCTCGGCAGCAGGTGCAGGCGCGCGGGCCGGCGCGGCGGGCTTGGCCGCCGCAGCAGGTGCAGGTGCAGGTGCAGGTGCCGGCTTGGCCACAGGCTGGCTGTGCGCCTTGGCGGCCACAGGGGTGGCAACGGCGGCGGGCGCTTCGGCGGTGACCGCATCGCCGGTGAACTTGCCTTTGCCATGCAACTGATCGAGCAGTGCCTCGAACTCGTGCTCGCTGATTTCATCGCTGCTACCGGCAGCTGGCGCTTCGCTGGCCACCGGAGCCACGGCAGCAGGCAGCGCATCCGCCTGGAACGTGCCCTTGCCGTGCAGCTGATCGAGCAGCGACTCGAATTCTTCGTCAGTGATCTCGTCGCTGGCTGGCGCGCTGGCAGAAGCGGCCACAGGCTCTGTGGCAACGCCTTCGGCCGAGAACTGGCCCTTGCCGTGCAACTGGTCGAGCAACGATTCGAATTCGTCGTCGGTGATCTCGTCACCCGAACCGGACAGCGTTTCGCCTTGCAGCTGCTGTTCGGCAGCGGCTGCCTGGGCTTTGACCGCATCGAGCGAGTCGAGCAGCTGCTCGAATTCGGTGTCGGTGATGTCGGCCTCGGCGGCAGGTTCGGCCGGCGCAGGCGCAGCCTCGACCACCGGCGCAGCCGCTTCAGGGCCAGCCGGCTCGGCCAGGCGTGCCAGGGCCGCCAGCAACTCGGGCGTGGCCGGGGTGACTTCACTGCGCTCGCGCACCTGGCCAAACATGCTGTTGACCGTGTCCAGTGCTTCGAGCACCACGTCCATCAGTTCCGCGTCGACCCGGCGCTCACCTTTGCGCAGGATGTCGAACACGTTCTCGGCGATATGGCAGCACTCCACCAGCTCATTGAGCTGGAGGAAGCCGGCGCCCCCTTTTACAGTGTGGAAACCGCGAAAGATCGCATTGAGCAGGTCGGCATCATCGGGCCGGCTTTCCAGCTCGACCAGTTGCTCGGACAGTTGCTCAAGAATTTCGCCGGCTTCTACCAGGAAATCCTGAAGGATTTCTTCATCGGCGCCGAAGCTCATTAAACGTGCTCCTCAAAAACCCAGGCTGGACAGCAGATCATCGACATCGTCCTGACCGGACACGACGTCTTCACGCTTATCGGCATGAATCTGCGGACCTTCACCCCGAGCCGGATATTTTTCTTCATCTTTTTCCGCGCGCAGCTGTTGGTGGTCATGTTCGATACCGGCAAAACGGTCGACCTGACTGGCCATCAGCACGAGCTTGAGCAGATTGCTTTCGACTTCGGTCACAAGCGCAGTCACCCGCTTGATCACCTGGCCGGTCAGGTCCTGATAGTCCTGAGCCAGCAGAATGTCATTGAGGTGGCCGGATACCTTGCGGTTACCTTCAGCGCTGTGCGTCAGGAAACTGTCGACACGCTTGACCAACTCGCGAAATTCCGGCGCAGCGACTTCGCGGCGCATGAAACGCTGCCAGTCGACACTGAGGCTCTGCGCTTCAGCAGCCAGGTCGTTGAGCACGGGCGTGCTCTCCTCCACCAGGTCCATGGTGCGGTTGGCGGCGCCTTCAGTCAGCTTGACCACATAGGACAAGCGTTCGGTGGCATCGGTGATCTGCGAGACTTCCTCGGCCTGCGGCATGCGCGGGTCGATCTGGAAGCTGACGATCGCACTGTGCAGCTCGCGCGTGAGCTTGCCGACTTCCTGATACAAGCCGCGGTCGCGGGTCTGGTTGAGCTGATGAATCAGCTGCACCGCCTCGCCGAACCGGCCCCGTTCCAGGCTTTCGACCAGTTCCTGAGCATGCTTCTTCAGGGTTGACTCAAACTCCCCCAAAGACGTTTGTGTTGATTCCATGGCGCCCCCTGACTTTGTTCAGCCGTTGACGCGTTCGAAGATCTTCTCGATCTTTTCTTTGAGCACCTGGGCGGTGAACGGCTTGACCACATACCCATTCACACCGGCCTGAGCCGCCTCGATGATCTGGTCGCGCTTGGCTTCGGCCGTCACCATCAGTACCGGCATACCCTTCAGGCGCTCGTGGGCACGTACCTTGCGCAGCAAGTCGATACCGGACATGCCAGGCATGTTCCAGTCGGTCACCAGGAAGTCGTAATGGCCGCTTTCGAGCATCGGCAACGCCGTGGTGCCGTCGTCAGCTTCGTCGGTATTGGTGAAGCCCAGATCACGCAACAGGTTCTTGATGATCCGCCGCATCGTCGAAAAGTCGTCAACGATGAGGATTTTCATGTCTTTGTTCAATTAGACCTCCAAGCAGTCTCAAACGCGCTCGGCCCCGAGCGCGCATTCAATCAATTCGGTACAACGTGAAAACGACTGCAACGACCCCGGGCTCAACGCGCCCGCCATTCCCCAAGACGGCTGCGCAAACGCGCGGCGCACTGGCTGTGCAGCTGGCTGACACGCGATTCGCTGACCCCCAGTACCTCACCGATTTCCTTGAGGTTCAGCTCTTCGTCATAGTACAGCGCCAGTACCAGCCGCTCGCGCTCCGGCAGGTTGGCGATGGCATCGGTCAGGGCGGCCTGGAAGCGCTCGTCTTCCAGGTCGCGCGACGGCTCGACCTGGCCACTGGCGCCCTCCTCGTGCAGCCCTTCGTGCTCGCCGTCCTGCAACAGGTCGTCAAAGCTGAACAGGCGGCTACCCAGGGTATCGTTCAAAATCCCGTAGTAATCATCGAGACTCAACTTGAGTTCGGCCGCAACTTCATGATCTTTAGCGTCGCGGCCGGTTCTTGCTTCCACAGCGCGCATCGCATCGCTGACCATACGCGTGTTGCGGTGCACCGAACGCGGTGCCCAATCACCTTTGCGTACCTCGTCGAGCATGGCGCCGCGGATGCGGATGCCGGCGTAGGTTTCAAAGCTGGCGCCCTTGCTGGCGTCGTATTTGTTGGCGACCTCAAGCAAGCCGATCATGCCGGCCTGGATCAGGTCTTCCACCTGCACGTTGGCAGGCAGGCGCGCCAGCAGGTGGTAGGCAATGCGCTTGACCAGCGGCGCGTAGCGTTCAACCAGATCGTACTGGGCGTCTTTGGACGCCTTGCTGTACATCTTGAACCCGCTCGCACTCATAGGACCGGCCCTGCACTGGTTGGCTGCACCAGGCGTTCGACGAAGAACTCCAGATGCCCGCGCGGGTTGGCCGGCAGCGGCCAGCTGTCGACCTTCTGGGCAATGGCCTTGAAGGCCAGCGCACACTTGGAACGAGGGAAGGCTTCGTAGACTGCCCGCTGCTTCTGCACCGCCTTGCGCACACACTCGTCATACGGCACGGCGCCGACGTATTGCAGGGCAACGTCGAGGAAGCGGTCAGTGACCTTGGTCAACTTGGCGAACAGGTTGCGCCCTTCCTGCGGGCTTTGCGCCATGTTGGCCAGCACGCGGAAACGGTTCATCCCGTAATCGCGATTGAGCAGCTTGATCAGCGCGTAGGCGTCGGTGATCGAGGTCGGCTCGTCGCACACCACCAGCAGCACTTCCTGGGCTGCACGGACGAAACTGACTACCGAGTCACCAATCCCCGCAGCGGTGTCTATCACCAGCACGTCGAGGTTGTCGCCGATCTCGCTGAAGGCCTGGATCAGGCCGGCATGCTGGGCTGGCGCCAGGTGCACCATGCTCTGGGTGCCGGAGGCCGCCGGCACGATGCGCACACCGCCCGGGCCCTGCAACAGCACGTCGCGCAGCTCGCAGCGCCCTTCAATGACATCGGCCAGGGTGTGTTTGGGGGTCAGGCCCAGCAACACGTCGACGTTGGCAAGGCCCAGGTCGGCGTCAAGCAGCATGACCCGGCGGCCGAGTTCGGCCAGTGCCAGGGACAGGTTCACTGAAACGTTAGTCTTGCCGACGCCACCTTTGCCACCGGTCACGGCGATCACCTGTACGGGATGCATGCTACCCATGTTCGTTGTTCACCTTGTCTCGCTTGGACCCAAGCCACACGTGGGGCATCACAGCGGTCCCCTTGGTGTAGGTATTTTGCATACGCTTGATCATCAACCCGCTCTCCTTGGGTTGTGATAGAGATCAGCGAACATGTCGGCCATGGCCTCTTCGCTGGGCTCATCCTGCAACTGCACATTGACCGCGCGGCTAACCAGTTGGTGCGCCCGCGGCAAGTGCAGGTCGTCAGGAATGCGCGGGCCATCGGTAAGATAGGCAACGGGCAGTTCATGACTGATGGCCAGGCTCAGCACATCGCCGAGGCTCGCCGTTTCATCGAGTTTGGTCAGGATGCAGCCGGCCAGGCCACAGCGCTTGTAGCTGTGGTAGGCGGCCGTCAGCACCTGCTTCTGGCTGGTGGTGGCCAGCACCAGGTAATTCTTCGCGGCGATGCCGCGGCTGGCCAGGCTTTCCAGCTGCATGCGCAGGGCCGGGTCGCTGGCCTGCAGGCCGGCGGTATCGATCAGCACCACGCGCTTGCGCAGCAGCGGCTCCAACGCCTGCGCCAGCGACTGGCCGGGGTCTACATAAGTCACCGGCACGTTGAGGATGCGCCCCAGGGTCTTGAGCTGCTCCTGGGCACCAATGCGGAAACTGTCCATGCTGACCAGGGCCACGTTCTGCGGGCCGTACTTGAGTACATAGCGCGCCGCCAGCTTGGCCAGCGTGGTGGTCTTGCCCATGCCGGCGGGGCCGACCATGGCGATCACGCCACCCTCTTCGATCGGCTCGATTTCCGGCACTTCGATCATGCGTGCCAGGTGCGCCAGCAGCATGCGCCAGGCCTGGCGTGGCTCCTCGATTTCGGCGGTCAGGTCCAGCAGCTCGCGGGCGATCGGCCCGGACAGGCCGATCCGCTGCAGCCGGCGCCAGAGGTTGGCCTGCGCCGGTTTGCTGCCTTGCAGCTGGTTCCAGGCCAGCGAGCCGAGCTGCACTTCCAGCAGCTCGCGCAGGCCCGACAGCTCAGAGCGCATCGCATCGAACAAGCGCGGGTCGACCGCTGCCGGCGCAGCAGGTGCTGCAGGGGCCGGCACGTCCACATGCGGTTCGATCAAGGGCTGCGAGGCGGTCAGCGACTGCCCGGCGAACAATTGGCGGCTGCCTTCGCTGGCATCACTGCGGTTGTCCAGCTCAGCCTGGGCAGTGGCGATGCGCGTCTGGGTCTTGCGCAGCTCTTGCTCGAGCTCGGCATTGGGCACGCGCGGGGCCAACGCGGACAGTTTGTAGTCCAGCGCGGCCGTCAGTTCGACACCGCCAGCGATGCGCCGGTTACCGATGATGGCGGCGTCGGAGCCCAGCTCATCACGGACCAGCTTCATGGCCTGGCGCATATCGGCGGCGAAAAAACGCTTAACTTGCATAACCCACTACCTCAGCCGTTGGGGCCCACGGTGGCAACGATGGTGACTTGCTTGTTATCCGGTATTTCCTGATACGCCAGAACATGCAAATTCGGTACAGCCAGGCGGCCGAAGCGCGACAGCATGGCACGGATCGGGCCGGCAACCAGAAGGATGGCCGGCTGGCCCTGCATCTCCTGACGCTGGGCCGCTTCAATCAACGAACGCTGCAGCTTTTCGGCCATGCTCGGCTCCAGAAGAACACCGTCTTCCTGACCTTGCCCGGCCCTTTGCAGACTATTGAGCAAAATCTGTTCCAACCTTGGCTCAAGCGTGATCACAGGCAGCTCGGACTCAACGCCGACAATGCTTTGCACGATGGCGCGACACAATCCGACGCGCACTGCCGCCACCAGCGCGGCGGTATCTTGACTCTTACCCGCATTATTGGCGATAGCCTCGGCAATGCTGCGGATGTCACGCACCGGCACCTGCTCGGCGAGCAATGCCTGCAGGACCTTGAGCAGGCCCGACAAGGAAATGACACCCGGCACCAGTTCCTCTGCAAGTTTAGGCGAAGCCTTGCCCAGCACCTGCAGCAATTGCTGCACTTCCTCATGGCCAATCAGTTCGTGGCAATGCTTCTGCAGGATCTGGTTGAGGTGCGTGGCAACCACGGTACTGGCGTCGACCACGGTGTAGCCCAGCGACTGCGCCTGGGCACGCTGGCCGATATCGATCCACACCGCTTCCAGGCCAAAGGCCGGGTCACGCGCGGCGATGCCGTTGAGGGTCCCGAAGACCTGCCCAGGGTTGATGGCAAGCTCGCGGTCCGGGTAGATCTCGGCCTCGGCCAGAATCACGCCCATCAGCGTCAGGCGATAGGCGCTGGGCTGCAGGTCGAGGTTGTCGCGGATGTGCACGGTGGGCATGAGGAAGCCCAGGTCCTGGGAGAGCTTTTTGCGCACGCCCTTGATCCGAGCCAGCAGCTGCCCACCCTGGTTGCGATCGACCAGCGGGATCAGGCGGTAGCCGACTTCCAGGCCGATCATGTCGATCGGCGTCACGTCATCCCAGCCAAGCTCCTTGGTTTCCATCGCCCGTTGCGGCGACGGCAGCAGGTCCTGCTGGCGCTGCGCCTCTTGCTGCGCGGCGACCTTGGCCTTCTGCTGCTTCTTCCACACCAGGTAGGCACCACCGCCGGCCACCAGCCCAAGGCTGAGGAAAGCGAAGTGCGGCATGCCTGGCACCAGGCCCATGACGATCATCAAGCCTGCCGATACCGCCAGCGCTTTGGGCGAATCGAACATTTGCCGGTTGATCAGCTTGCCCATGTCCTCGGAGCCGGAGGCACGGGTCACCATGATCGCGGCAGCGGTGGACAGCAGCAGTGATGGCAATTGCGCCACCAAACCGTCACCGATGGTCAGCAGCGCATAGACCTTGCCGGCCTCGCTGAAGGACATGTTGTACTGGAGCATGCCAATGAGCATGCCGCCGATGAGGTTGATGAACAGGATCAGCAGGCCGGCGATGGCGTCACCGCGCACGAATTTGCTGGCACCGTCCATCGAACCGTAGAACTCGGCCTCCTGGGCGACTTCGGCGCGTCGCGCCTTGGCCTGGGCCTGATCGATGAGGCCGGCATTGAGGTCGGCATCGATTGCCATCTGCTTGCCGGGCATGGCGTCCAGCGTGAAACGCGCGCTCACTTCAGAGATGCGCCCGGCACCTTTGGTGACCACCACGAAGTTGATGATCATGAGGATGGCGAACACCACTGCACCGACGACGTAGTTGCCGCCGATCACCACGTCACCGAAAGCCTGGATCACTTGGCCCGCGGCGCCATGGCCCTCCTGGCCGTGGAGCATGACCACACGCGTGGAGGCGACGTTCAAAGCCAGCCGCAACAGCGTCGCCACCAGCAAAATGGTGGGGAACGCGGCAAAGTCGAGCGGCCGCAAGGCATACACGCAGACCAGCAGGACCACGATCGACAGGGCGATGTTGAAGGTGAAGAACACGTCGAGCAGGAACGGTGGTATCGGCAACATCATCATTGCCAACATCACCAGCAGCAACAGCGGCACACCCAGGTTGCCCCGGCCCAGGCCGGCCAGGTTGTGGCGTGCGTTGTTGATTAACTGACTGCGATCCACCGAGAGCCCTCTTCAAGCAAAACTTTGACGCCCCAGGGGCGCTTGGGCGTGGCTCTGCAAGAAGCTTTCCAACTTTGACCTAGCCCACGCGAAACGTGAATCAGCCGAGCCCAATTGCGTTGGCTGACGGCTCATCAGCGGGCAATCAACAAGAGCAACAATACCTCCTACCCCACCCGCTTCAACGGCAATGACGCAATGCTTCACTCTTGAAAATCTACAGAGAGGCTGCCCAATGGAAAAACTCACACCGATATGCTCATGCAAAAAGCGTGGTTTCTATACCGACGCACGAGGCAAATGCCAGCTATAACGCCTCGAACATCAGCCAATGACTCGATTGGTAGCCCTAGTGAGTCTGTGGTACCTTCGCCAGCGTTTTGACTGCATCGCTTGACCCGGAGCATATGGTGGCAAACTCTCTCGATAGCTTTATCGTTCCTGACAAACATCGCCATAAAACCGCGATGGATTATGTAGTCGAGTCGCTACGCCAAGGCATACTTTCTGGCGCAATAGCCGAAGGCACGGCTTTGCGGCAAGAAGAGCTAGCCTCAAAATTCGGCTTGAGCCGAATGCCGGTAAGGGACGCCATAAGGCAATTGGAGGCCGAAGGACTTGTTACCTACGAAGTCCATAAAGGCGCATCTGTCGCGATCATGACGATTGAAGATATTGTCGAGATCTATGACATGCGGATCATGGCAGAATGCACAGCCCTGGACTTTGGTTTTGCCAACATTGTAGAGAATGATCTGGCGCAGATGTATGACCTCGTGTCTACAATGGAGCATGCAACAGACCCGCACCAGCTTAGCGAACTTAACGAAAAGTTTCATCACCTTCTGTATTCAAAAGCCAATCGCCCCAGGTTACTTGCGTTGATTAAGTCCCTTCATGACTCGGTGGATCGCCATCTTCGTTTTTTGTTGACAAATCTCGATTACCACAAGAAATCGCAACAAGACCACAAACGCATTGTGAACGCGTGCGCTCAGGGTGATCGCGAAGCCGCCAAGCAATATTTGGCCGAGCACCTTGCCGAGGGCCGAGATTCGATCGTTACGTTTCTTGAGACACGGCCACGACAGGACGTGCCGTAATACGGTCCTTCGATGCCGACGAGAGCGCATATTCCACTAGCGCTCCTACTAGCTTCACAGGGGGATAACCTGAGCACTCAAACATTTTCGGGTACATACTGGAACTTGTAAATCCAGGTAACGTGTTGACCTCATTGAGAATAATTGAACCACCCTCTGTCAAGAAAAAATCCACCCTGGCGTACCCCTTCAGATCAAGGCATCTGAATGCTTGAACGGATAATGCCTGAATGCGCTCGACAATGTCCGGCGGCAGTAGGCATGGCACACGAAGATCTGCTCCGCTGTTGCAATCATATTTCGCCTGATAATCGTAATATCCGTGCCCTTCTTTTTTGAGTATTTCACCCACTACCGAGGCCATCAAACCTCCCTCAAGTTCGAGCACTCCACACTCTATCTCTCTTCCACAGATTTCCGCCTCCACCAGCACCTTTGTGTCCTGACACGCTGCAATAGCAAATGCCTCAGCATATTCCAAGGCATTGGATACCTTAGAAACACCAATCGATGACCCCGAATTGGCGGGCTTGACGAAGAGCGTGCTGCTACCCAAGCACTCAACCAGTTCTTCCCACGGGCGCATGAAATTCATGGCCCTCCAAGGCCCCACAACCAGCCCAGAAGACTGGACCATCGTCTTCGTAACGTCCTTATCCATGGACATTGCTGAACCCAGCACCCCGGAGCCCACACAAGGCAAACTGCACATCGCTGCCAAGCCTTGAATCGTTCCATCCTCCCCCCACCGACCATGCAGTGCCGGAAAGAGCAGATCGATCGCAATCTCCACCGTGTCGCTCCCATGAGTTGTGTATGAGAGCGAAGGATGACCTGGACGTATCGAAATCAAAGGCGCCGACAGATCAACCTCGCCTGGAAACTGGCCAGGCTCCCCCTGATATCTCCAGTTGCCCTCACGATCTATCCCAACACAGTGCACACGCTGACCGAGGGCCATCAGCGCCGCGTGAATCGTAGAAGCGGAGCGGAGCGCCACTGAGTGCTCTGAGCTCCTCCCCCCAAAAACCAGTGCAATCACATTTTGTTTCATTTCGAGAGACCTCAGCCTGGAAATTTTGGCTACTGTATCCAATATCCAACAACAATAACAACGGCATGTGCCGATCTCCAGGAAAGGAAGACCATGGCTTTACAGATCACCAAAGGGGGGAGCCGGGGCGAGCGTTCTTGCGTGCGGCTGCAAATCAGGCAGGGCCTTGAACCAGCACTGACCCTGTCAGCCTATTTAACGCATGCCGCTGCGCGGCAAGCCTTGCGCAAGAAAGCAAAGGCGCTTGGGCAAACAGCAATTGGGGGGGACCTGACAAAAAGTTGAGAGAATACTTTTTGCTTATGCAATCAATGGATGAACTTGGAACGTTGCCTACACTGCTGACGTGAGACTAAGAAAACATTGCCTCACCGGGGGCTGCAGTGTGGTAGGTGATCTTTTCCGGTGGGCATCTATCAATCACGCGGTTAAGATTAAGCGCCGCGCAGGCGGCGTTTGATCTCGACACGTTCAAACACACAATGGCGCACCGTCTCCGCCATCAGCTATCACGCCGCAAATCCGGCGGTATCGGCAAATCTTCCTTCAATGGCTCCGGCCGTTTGCCCTTGCCGGACCGGTACTGGCGGATCTGGAACACATACGCCAGCACCTGCGCCACCGCCAGGTACAACCCTGCGGGGATCTCCTGTTCGATTTCGGTGGAGTAGTAGATCGCACGCGCCAGCGCAGGCGACTCGAGAATCTGCACCTTGTGCTCGACCCCGATCTCGCGGATTTTCAAGGCAATGAAATCCGTACCTTTGGCCAGCAGCAACGGCGCCACCCCACCCTTCTCCGGGTCATACTGCAGCGCCACGGCATAATGGGTCGGGTTGGTGATGATCACATCCGCATCGGGCACGGCAGCCATCATCCGCCGCTGCGATACCTCGCGCTGCAACTGGCGAATCCGCTGTTTGACCTCAGGCTTGCCTTCGCTGTCCTTGTACTCGTCCTTGACCTCCTGCTTGGTCATCTTCAGCTTCTTGTGCGTCTGCCAAAGCTGGAACGGCACGTCTGCCGCAGCCACCAGCAATAACCCGGCCGACATCCACAATGCACTCCACCCCACCACCTGAACGCTATGAATGATCGCCTGGTCCAGCGGCTCGTTGGCGATCGCCAGCAACGCCTGGCGGTCGTTGGCCAGCACCACCAACGCCACCACAAGGATGACGACGAACTTGGCAACGGCCTTGAGCAGCTCGGTCAGGGCATTCATCGAGAACATGCGCTTGATCCCCGACAGCGGGTTCATGCGGCTGAATTTTGGCTGCAGCAGGCTGCCGGAGAACAGGAAACCGCCCAGCGCGATGGGCGCAATGAAGGCCACCACGAACAGCAGGATCAGCACCGGTTGCACTGCCCAGATCGCCATCTTGCCCGAGGCCAGCAAGAAGGCGCCCATGGCACCCTCGTCGACGATCACTTCACGGGTCAGGCTGAAGTTGAGGCGCATCATCTCCAGCAGCGTCTCGGCCAGGTGCCCGCCGAACGCCAGCAGCCCACCCGCGCCCCCCAGGGTCACCGCCACGGTGTTCAACTCCTTGGAACGGGCGATCTCACCTTTTTCGCGCGCGTCGCGCTTGCGTTTGTCGGTGGGGTCTTCTGTCTTGTCCTGACCACTCTCGCTCTCAGCCATGCTCAGCGCGCCCTCGCCAGTTCACGCAGCCATTGCAGCGCTTCGCTGGCCAATGCCTGGTAGTGCGGAAGAATATCGGCAAGGCCGACCCAGAAGATGCCGATACCCAGCACCAGGGTCAGCGGGAACCCGATAGAGAAGATGTTCAACTGCGGCGCAGCGCGGGTCATCACGCCAAAGGCGATGTTCACCACCAGGAGCGCGGCGATTGCCGGCAGGATCAGCAGCAGACCGGCACCAAATACCCAGCTCAGGCGGCCGGCGATTTCCCAGAAGTGGTTGACCACAAGCGCGTGACCGACCGGCAAGGTGGTAAAGCTTTCGGTCAGCACTTCGAATACCACCAGATGGCCGTTCATCACCAGGAACAGTACGCTCACCAGCATGGTCATGAACTGGCTGACCACCGCCACGTTGACGCCGTTGGCCGGGTCGACCATCGATGCGAACGCCATACCCATCTGTATCGCGATGATCTGCCCGGCGATGACGAACGCCTGGAACAGCAACTGCAACGAAAAACCGAACAATGCCCCGACGATGATCTGTTCACCGCACAACAACATGCCACGCAAGCTCAGCGGGTCGAATTCCGGCAACGGCGGTAACGCTGGCACGATCACCACGGTAATGGCCACGGCTGCGTACAGGCGTATGCGCGCCGGCAGCATGCGGGTACCGAAGATGGGCATGGTCATCAGCACTGCGGTCACCCGGAACAGCGGCAGGATGAAGGTGGCGACCCAGGTGCCGATCTGTGCGTCGGTCAGCTCCAGCATGGCCGCCTCAACCGATCAGCTGCGGGATGCTGGTGTACAGGCCCGTGATGTATTCCATGAACTTCTGGGTCAGCCAAGGGCCGGCGACGATCAGTGTCACCAGCATCACCAGCAGGCGCGGCAGGAAGCTCAGGGTCTGTTCGTTGATCTGCGTGGCAGCCTGGAACATCGCAACCACCAGGCCGACCAGCAGGCTCGGCACCACCAGAATGGCCACCATCAGCGTGGTAAGCCACAGGGCGTCGCGAAACAGGTCGACGGCAACTTCAGGGGTCATGCAAGGCTCTCCTTGACGGCGTCAGACGCCGCCGAAACTGCCGGCCAGGGTGCCCATGATCAGCGCCCAGCCATCGACCAGAACGAACAGCATGATCTTGAACGGCAACGAGATGATCAATGGCGACAGCATCATCATACCCATGGCCATCAGCACACTGGCGACCACCATGTCGATGATCAGGAACGGGATGAAAATCATGAAACCGATCTGGAACGCGGTCTTGAGCTCCGAGGTGACGAACGCCGGCACCAGGATGGTCAGCGGGACCTGATCCGGGCCGGCAATGTCGGTGCGCTTGGACAGGCGCATGAACAGGTCCAGGTCGCTCTGCCGGGTCTGCGCCAGCATGAAGTCCTTGAGCGGCCCCTGGGCCTTGTCGATCGCCTGCTGGGCGGTCATCTGCTCGTTGAGGTACGGCTGCAGTGCATCCTGGTTCACCCGGTCGAACACCGGGGCCATGATGAACATCGTCAGGAACAGCGCCATGCCGGTCAGCACCTGGTTCGACGGTGTCTGCTGCAAGCCCAGGGCCTGGCGCAGGATCGAGAACACGATGATGATTCGGGTGAAGCTGGTCATCAGGATGACGAACGCAGGGATGAAACTCAGCGCCGTCATGATCAGCAGGATCTGCAGGCTGACCGAGTATTCCTGCTGCCCGTCCGGGCCGTTGGACAGGGTGATGGCCGGGATCGACAGCGGGTCGGCGGCCAGGGCCAGAGGCGCTGCCAACAGCAGCACCAGCATCAACAACAGGCCCGACAGGGTACGTAGCGCGCCGCTCATCACTTCTTGTCCTTATGATCCTTGCCCATCAGCTCCATGAGGCGCTGGGCAAACTCCGGCGTGGCCTGGCGGGCGCTGGCCGGCACTTGCACGGGCTCGGCCAGCACATGCAGTGCTTCGATGCTGCCTGGAGTGTGGCCGATGAGCAGTTGCTCCTTGCCCACCTGCACCAGCAACAGCCGGTCACGCGGGCCAATGGCGCGGCTGCCGATCACTTCGATCACCTGGCCGCCCTTGGGTGCTGCGCCCTGCATGCGGCGCAGCAGCCAGGCCAGAAAGAAGATCAGGCCCACCACCAGCAGCAGGCCCAGCACCATTTGCGCCAGCTGCCCACCCAGGCTGCCGGGCGCTGCGGCCGGCGGCGTGGCCACCACGGCCGGTGCGGCAGCGGCGATCACCACTTCGCTGGCGAGCAGCGCGGCAAGGGCCGTGACAGCCCGTATCGTGCCCTTCACTCAGCGCAGCTTCTTGATGCGTTCGCTGGGGCTGATCACGTCAGTCAGGCGGATGCCGAACTTCTCGTTGACCACAACCACCTCGCCGTGGGCGATCAGGGTGCCGTTGACCAGCACATCCAGCGGCTCACCGGCCAGGCGGTCGAGCTCGATCACCGAGCCTTGGTTGAGCTGCAGCAGGTTGCGGATGTTGATCTCGGTGCTGCCCACTTCCATGGAGATGTTCACCGGGATGTCCAGGATCACGTCCAGGTTCGGCCCTTCCAGGCTGACGTTTTCCTTGGGCCGGGGGGAGCTGGCGAACTCCTCCATCGGCAACCGGCCGGCACCGGCGCTACCGCCGTCGCCGCCGAGCAGCGCGTCGATGTCAGCCTGGCCGGCATCACCGGTTTCTTCCAGCGCCGCAGCCCATTCATCGGCCAGGGCCTGTTCATCCGGGGAGGTAATCTCGTTTTCGTTAGCCATGATGTCCTCGACAGGCATTCAATTCGTAGTGAGCGACCGGCACGCCGTCAGCGGCGTTCGATCGGGTCGATGATCTGCAACGCCAGGTTGCCCTTGTGCGAACCCAGGCGCGCCTTGAACGACGGCACGCCATTGGCACGCAGCACAAGGTGCTCGGGCAGCTCCACCGGGATCACGTCACCCGGTTGCATGTGCAGCACATCGCGCAATTTGAGTTGACGGCGGGCAACCGTGGCACTGAGCGGTACCGAAACGTCCAGCACGTCTTCGCGCAGGGCCTTGACCCAGCGCTCGTCCTGGTCGTCCAGATCGGACTGGAAACCGGCATCGAGCATCTCGCGCACCGGCTCGATCATCGAGTAGGGCATGGTCACGTGCAGGTCGCCGCCGCCACCGTCCAGTTCGATATGGAAGGTCGACACCACCACGGCTTCGCTCGGCCCGACGATGTTGGCCATGGCCGGGTTGACTTCAGAGTTCATGTACTCGAAGTTGACCGGCATGATCGCCTGCCAGGCTTCCTTGAGGTCGATGAAGCACTGGTCCAGCACCATGCGCACCACCCGCAGTTCAGTGGGGGTGAATTCGCGGCCTTCGATCTTGGCGTGACGACCGTCACCCCCGAAGAAGTTGTCCACCAGCTTGAACACCAGCTTGGCGTCCAGAATGAACAGCGAAGTGCCGCGCAGCGGCTTGATCTTGACCAGGTTGAGGCTGGTCGGCACGTACAGCGAATGCACGTACTCGCCGAACTTCATCACCTGCACACCCCCCACCGCAACGTCGGCGGAGCGACGCAGGAGGTTGAACATGCTGATACGGGTGTACCGGGCGAAACGTTCGTTGATCATCTCGAGGGTCGGCATGCGACCGCGCACGATCCGATCCTGGCTGGTCAGGTCGTAGCTTTTGATGCTGCCAGGCTCGGCAGCGCTCTCGGTCTGTACCAGCCCATCATCGACGCCGTGCAGCAGGGCGTCGATCTCATCCTGGGACAGCAGGTCCTGTACGGCCATTGCGGACTCCTACTGCAATACGAAATTGGTGAACAGCAGCTGGTCTATCACCGGCTTGCCGACTTCCTTCTGCGCCACTTCCTGAACCACTGCGGTGGCTTTCTGGCGCAGCATCTCCTGGCCCACGGAGCTGGCGGCCAAGGTGTCGAAGCCCTGCCCGGAGAACATCATCACCAGGTTGTTGCGGATCACCGGCATGTGCACCTTCAGGGCATCCAGGTCAGCCTGGTTGCGCCCTTGCAGGGTGATGCTCACCTGCATGTAGCGCTGGCGGCCGTTCTGGTTGAAGTTGACCACGAAGGCCGGCGCCAGGGGCTCGTAGATTGCCGCCAGCTTGACGTTGGCCGCTGCCGGATCGGCCGCTGGAGCCGACTCGCTCTTGTGCATGAAGAACCAGGTCGCGCCCACCGACAGGCCGACCGCCAGCAGAAGGGCCAGCACCAACAGCAGGATCAGCTTGAGTTTGCCTTTAGTGGCGGGGTCTTTCACTGCGTCGCTCTTCGCCATGCCAATAATCCGTCGTCCATCGGGGTTTCAAATGAGGATGACGTGGCTTGAGCAAGTGTTATGCCAGATTGGGGATTTTTTGCCGGGACCGGCCCTATCGCCTGCGACCGGCCATGGCAGAGAACAGCAACTCACGCATAGAAGTCGACGGCACTGTCGCCGACCACGACCTGATGCTCGACCGGCCGGGAGGCGTCAGCGAGCTCACCCTGCTCGCTACCACCGCCATTCTGGGCCCGCCGTGCGGCAACGCCGGACAACTGTGAACCGTCCTGCTGCGCTTGCTGTTGCTGCCCGCGCGACTGGTCAGCCACGTTGACGTCCGGCTGCGCCAGCCCCTGCTGGGCAAACAGCTCGCGCAAGCGATGCACCTGGCTGTCCAGCGCATCACGCACGCCTGCATGGCCGCTGATGAAGGTCACCTGGGTCGCCTGGTCGGCAGCGACGTTGACGCGGATATCCAGCCGGCCAAGCTCGGCGGGCTCCAACTGGATGTCCGCCGACTTCAGGTTCTGGCTGGACAGGTACATGACGCGGTTGACCAGCCCTTCAGCCCAGGCGTTCTGGTTCATCGACAACGGCTGGTGCAGCGGGTTGCCGGTCACCGGCACGGCATTGGCGGTCTTGGCCGTGGCAGCCTGGGTCAGGCTCGCCAAGCGGTTGGCGAAATCGTCGATCCGAGTGTCGCTGGAAGCGCTCTTGGTATCCTTGAGGCCATCGTCGAGCAACGCACCAAAGGCCTTGTCACCGGTTTCCGCTTGCCCTGCCTCGGCCTCGACCTTGTCGATCAAGTTCGCCAAGGGATTGACGGCAGGCTGACCATCCTCGGCACTGGCCTGGGAGGGGTCGGCGGCGTGGGCCGAGGTCGTGCCCTTGGCGTGAGCGCTTTGCTCCAGTGCCAGGCGCAGGGTCGGCAAGTTGGCCAACGGGTCGGCATCAGGGTCGAAGGCCTGCGCTGCCGGATCCTCGGGCAGCGCTTCGGTTATCGCAGCTTGCGGTAGCTGGCCCGCAGCCTGAAGCACCGGCGCCACCGCTTCAGCCTGGGCTTGCAGCAACTGTGCCCCCGGCTGCGCATCGGTCACCTGGCCCGCCACCAGGCTGGCGTCCAGCGAGGTCGAATCACTGCCAGGTGCGCTATCGGTACTGGCTTGCGCCTGATCGTCCGCTGGCAATTTATTGCCGTCATCGGCAGCCGCCGGTTTGTCGGCAGGCTCTTTCTTGCCGCCTTGGCCGACCTCATTCTTGTCCTCGGGCTTGGCCTGGGCAACCTTGTCATCTCGGACCTGCGCTTTGTCATTGCCCTGCCTGGCCATGACCTGACCGAAGCCGCCGCCCTGCCCGTCCGCCGCCTGCTGCGGCTTGTCCACCTGCGAGGAACCCGCACGCGACGGCTTGCTCAGCGTACTGGTTTGCAACAAAGGATTAGGTGCGACAGGCATTGAGGGGTCTCCGCGCCAGAAACAAAGGTATCGTTGAGGCACATACAGGCAAAAGTCGAGCCAACTGCCCGATCAGCCTGCGGAAACACGCTTGCGTTCGCCCTGATAGAAACGCTGCACCTCCAGATACTCCTGGTCGATGCGGTTGATCAGTTCTTCTATGCCATTGAACGAGCGCTGCTTGACCCGCTCCTCCAGCTGATGGCAAAGCTGCGCCAGCCCGACCGCGCCCATGTTGCTGCTGCTGCCCTTGAAACTGTGCGCGGCCACGCCAAGCTCATCGGCGTTCCGGGCGCCGTGAAGTGCGTCAAGACGCCGCCCGGAATCTTCCAGAAAGGTTTCAACCAGCTGCAGGTAGCCATCTTCCATGACCTCCTGCAGCTCACTGAGCACCCTGTGGTCAATATGTATGTCAGTCACTTGCTCACTCCCTGATCAAGCAGAATTATGCCTCAAGCGCCAAACAGCTCACCAATCGAACTGCACCCATGCGCAACGGCCACCTTCACGCCACCCGGCACGGCTGCCAAGGCGCCGCACCAGGTGCAACCCACGACCACTCAACCCGTGCTCACGGGCAGGACGCGCCAGCACCCGCTGCACATCGAACCCCGCACCACTGTCACGGACTTCGATCATCAGACGACCACCTCCGGCCATCGGTTCCACTTTCAGATCGATGCGCACGCTGCCCTCGGTCAACGCAGCGAGCCTGCGGGCGCGTTCCTGATAGTAGTCGGCAAACCCATGCACATCCCGCTTGAGCCGCGAATCCAGGCGCAGCACACCGTGCTCCAGCGCATTGGAATACAACTCGCTGAGCACGCTGTGCAGGGCGCCGGTGCGGGGCCGCAAACCGTGGATTTCCTGCAGCAACTGCACCAGGTACGGCACCGGGTTGAACCGTTTGAGGCTCTCACCACGCAACTCGAAGCCTAGCGACCAGTCCAACGGGCTGGAGCGCCCACTATCAGAATAGATGGTTGGCGCCGGCACCCGCTCCTGGGCGGTGAACATTCGGATATCGCACAGGCTGATGTCATCCCTGGGGCGCCCGCCGAAGCGCTCCAGCGCCTCCATCACCTCGTCGAAAAGCCGCGCCGGATCACGGTTGGCCGCCAGCACCGCGCGTAGGCGCTCGACACCGAACAACGTCTGCGCTTCATCGGCTGTATCCACAACACCGTCGGAGAGCAGCAACACCCGCTCCCCCGGCGCCAGCGGCAACACCTCGGTACTGTCATCGAAGCGTTCAGGCGCCAGGATGCCCAGCGGAAGGTGGCGCGAACCCAGCATCGAAAGCACCTCACCGCCAGGCGACAGGCGGTAGCCATCCGGCATGCCCCCGTTCCACACCTCCACCGAACCGCGTTGCACGCTCAGGCTGAGCAGCTGTGCGCAACAGAACATGTCCACCGGCAAGATGCGCTTGAGCTTGGCGTTCATCTCACGCAGCATGTGCGCCAGGCCGTAGCCTTTGGCTGTCATGCCATAGAACACTTCCGCCAAGGGCATGGCACCGATTGCGGCGGATAGCCCATGCCCGGTGAAGTCACCCAGCAGCACATGCATGTCGCCGGATGGGGTGAACGCCGCCAGCAGCAAGTCGCCATTGAACAGTGCGTAAGGCGACTGCAGGAAACGAATGTTCGGCGCCGTGATGCAGCCAGAATGGGCAACCTTGTCGAACACCGCCTTGGCCACCCGCTGCTCGTTGAGCAGGTGATGGTGATGCCGGCTGATCAGGTCGCGCTGCTCGAGCACCGTGGCCTGCAGCCTGCGCAGGCGGTCCATGGCGCGGATCTTGGCGCCGAGGATCACCGCACTGTAGGGCTTGGCCATGAAGTCGTCACCGCCCGCCTCCAGGCAACGCACCAGGGCCTCTTCCTCATTGAGCGAAGTCAGAAAGATGATCGGCACCAAGGCCTCGCCGGCCAGCACCTTGATCTGCCGCGCCGCTTCGAAACCGTCCATGACCGGCATCAGGGCATCGAGCAGGACCAGTTGCGGACGCTTTTCGGCGAACAGCTCAACGGCTTGCTGGCCGTTTTCCGCGGTATAGACGTGATGCCCCTGGCGCCGCACGATCTGAGCCAGCAACAGCCTGTCCGTCGCCCCGTCTTCGGCCACCAGCACGGTCAATGGCTGTTCGGCCGGCGTCATGACGCTCAACTGATAGCGAACAGTTTGTCGAAGTTGGATATGGCAAGGATCTTGCGCACGTCTGAACTGGCATGCACCACGCGCACGTCCGATTCATCGCCCCCGGCGTGGTCACGCAGCAGCAGCAACATGCCGAGGGCCGAGCTGTCCAGGTAGGTTGTGTCTTTGAGGTCGACCACAACCGAGTCCGGACGCTTGGGTTGACGCTCGTAAGCATCGCGGAACTCCTGATGCTTACCGAAATCGAAACGACCCTTGATCTTGATCGTCAGCTTTTTCTCGTCCTGCGAAAAATCGGTCTCGACTGCCATGCTAGCGATTCCTTCGATGATGGCGAATGCAACAGTTCAAGGTTTAGCAGGCAGGGGGCGGAGCTGCAAGCTGCAAGCTAGATGTGACCTTGCCTTGGCAATCGCTGGGACAATTCATCCAGCAAGCGCTGCTCGCGCTTGTCCTCGGCGCGGCGCGCCTCTTCCTGGTAACGCTGCACCAGTTTGCGCAGGCCCTCCACCCGGGCGTAGGCTTGCTGCCAGGTGCCCCTGGCGTTCTTCAGGTTGTTCTGGTGCCAAGTCAGGCTCTGGCGCTGCTGGGTCATGGCCGTTTCGAGCTGCCCGAGAAAGCGCTGGTAGTTGACCAGCCAGCTGCCATTGACGCCTTGGCCACCGCGGTCGATCCATTGCGCCTGATAGCCCTCACGGAACGACTCAAGTTCGGCCAGCTTGGCCTGGGCCTGAGCCACCAACTGCTGAAAATGCCCCAGCCGCTGGGCTGCCTTGCGCTCAGCTTCCTCGGCCATCTGCACCACTGGCAGCAGACGCGCGGCACGACCAGGCGTACTCATGGCCTATCAACCGTTCGCCGGAGGCGTGAAGATAGCCCCCAACTGCTGTCGGCTCTGCTCCATGCCGACATTTTCATCCAGCCCTTGGCGCAGCAAGTCCACCAGTTTTGGCTGCAGCGCAATGGCCAGGTCGGTTTCCGGGTCGCCGCCTGCCACATAGGCGCCGACACTGATCAGGTCGCGGCTCTGCGACAGGCGCGACCACAGTTGCTTGAATTTCTGCGCCTGGCGCAGGTGATCGGCATCGACCACCTGCGGCATCACCCGGCTGATCGAGGCTTCGATATCGATCGCGGGGTAATGGCCTTCCTCGGCCAGCCGGCGGGACAAGACGAAGTGGCCATCGAGCACGCCACGCGCCGAGTCGGCGATCGGATCCTGCTGGTCGTCGCCTTCGGACAGTACGGTATAGAAGGCCGTGATCGAACCACCGCCGGGCTCACCATTACCGGCGCGCTCCACCAGCTTGGGCAGTTTGGCGAACACCGATGGCGGGTAACCACGGGTCGCCGGCGGCTCGCCGATGGCCAAGGCGATTTCACGCTGGGCTTGGGCGAAACGGGTCAGCGAATCCATCAGCAACAGGACGTTCTTGCCTTTGTCACGGAAGTACTCGGCGATGCGTGTGCAATACATGGCCGCACGCAACCGCATCAACGGCGCGTCGTCGGCCGGGGATGCGACCACCACCGATCGCTTGAGCCCCTCTTCACCCAGAATATGCTCGATGAACTCCTTCACCTCGCGGCCCCGTTCGCCAATCAGGCCGACCACGATGATGTCGGCTTCGGTGAAGCGAGTCATCATGCCGAGCAACACCGATTTACCGACACCGGTACCGGCGAACAGGCCCAGGCGCTGGCCCCGGCCGACGGTCAGCAGGCTGTTGATGCTGCGAATGCCCACATCCAGTGGCTGGCTGATCGGGTCGCGGTTGAGCGGGTTGATGATCGGGCCGTCCATCGGCACCCAATCCTCAGCCTTCATCCCGCCCTTGCCGTCCAGGGCACGCCCGGCGCCATCGAGCACCCGGCCAAGCATACTCATGCCCATGGGCAAACGGCCGCTGTCGTCCAGCGGCACCACGCGCGCCCCGGGGGCGATACCGGCGATGCTGCCGACCGGCATGAGGAAGACCTTGCTGCCAGCAAACCCCATGACTTCGGCTTCGACCTGCACCGGGTGGTAGGAGTCGTCATTGATCACCAGGCAGCGTGCGCCCACTGCGGCGCGCAGGCCTTCAGCCTCCAGGGTGAGGCCGACCATGCGCAGCAGGCGGCCTTCGACCACCGGCTGCACGGGCAGCTTGATCGCCTCGGCGTAGCCACCCAGGCGTTTGCCGAAGCTGGTGCGGTCAAGGCGCATCGTCGGCGCCCAACTCGATCGATACATCCGGCGCCGCCGGGTGCAGGGCCTGGTCGTGCAACTGATCGAACAGCTGGGCCACGGCCTTTTCGATGCGGGTTTCCATGGTTGCGTCGATGCGGCTGTGCGCGGTCTCGATGCGGCAACCCCCTGGCAACAGGGCGTCATCCTCAAGCAGCTTCCAGCTCTCCTCATGGCGTTCGCGCAGGGCTTTGGCCAGTTCGAAATCCTGGGGGTTGAGGTGAATGCGGATAGTGTCCGCGCCCATGGGCAGCAGCTTCAACGCTTCGCGCAGTACCTGGGTGATCTGGCTGGAGTCGCTGCGCAGTTCGCGACCGATCACCTGCTGCGCCATGTGCGCCACCAGGTGAACGAGGGTCTTCTCGATCTGTGTATCCTGCTCGGCGATCGGCTCGAGCAGGTGCGCCATCAGCTGTTCCAGGTCGGCCAGCCGGGCATTGAGCGCCTCCTCGGCCTCCTGTCGCACCTTCAACTGGGTGCTGTGAAAACCTTCGCGCTCGCCGGTGGCGAAACCTTCGTTATAGGCCTCCTGCCGGATCGCTTCGAGCTCTTCAAGGGTCAGTGGCTGGACTTCCTCCAGCGGTACTTCCTCGACCTCTTCCTCGATGATTTCCGGTTCCGGTTCGGGCTCAGGTTCCGGCTCAGGGTCGAAGCTGGGCAGTGCCCACACATCGACGCCTTCCAGGTCACGTGCGCGAATCAGGTCGCTGGGGTGCTGTTCTTTGCTGGACATTGGCATGCCTGGTGTTGAAAGCGGGATGAGCTGCAAGCTGTGGGCTGCAAGCTGCAAGAAGAAGCAGGCTGTGCAGCGTCTGGCTTTCCCTTGTCGCTTGCAGCGTGTGGCTTGCCGCTTAAATCATTTCCTCGGCGCCCTTGCCGCCGAGCACGATCTCGCCGGCCTCGGCCATGCGTCGGGCAATGGTGAGGATTTCCTTCTGCGCCGTTTCCACGTCGCTGACGCGCACCGGGCCCTTGGCCTCGAGGTCGTCGCGCAGCAGCTCCGAAGCACGCTTGGACATGTTCTTGAAAATCTTGTCCTTGACCCGCTCGTCGGCGCCCTTGAGCGACACCACCAGCACATCGGAGGACACTTCGCGCAGCAGCGCCTGGATGCCGCGATCATCGACATCGGCCAGGTTGTTGAAGACGAACATCAGGTCTTCGATCTGCTCCGACAGGTCGTTGTCGACCTCGCGGATCGAGTCCATCAGCGCACCTTCCACGGAGCTGTCGAGGAAGTTCATGATGTCGGCGGCGCGCTTGATGCCACCCAGGGTGGTGCGTGCGGCATTGGAATTACCCGAGAACTGCTTCTCGAGAATCTGGTTCAGTTCCTTGAGCGCCGCTGGCTGAACGGTGTTGAGCGAGGACACGCGCAGGATGATGTCCAGGCGCACCTTGTGGTCGAAGTTGCTCAGCACTTCGCCAGCCTGATCAGGGTCGAGGTAGGCGACCACGATGGCCTGGATCTGCGGGTGCTCGAAGCGGATCACATCCGCCACCGCCCGCGGCTCCATCCACTTGAGGCTGTCCAGGCCGCTGGTATTGCCGCCCAGCAGGATGCGGTCGATCAGGCCGTTGGCCTTGTCCTCGCCCAGGGCCTGGTTGAGCATCTTGCGGATATAACCGTCGGACCCTACGCCCAGGCTGGTCTGGTCGCCGACGATCTCGACGAACTCGCTCATCACCTGCTGGACCTGCTCGCGGTGCACGTTGCCCATCTGAGCCATGGCCACACCGACCCGCTGGACTTCTTTGGGGCCCATGTGCCGCAGCACCTGGGCGGCATCGGTTTCACCCAGCGAGAGCAAAAGGATTGCCGCTTTGTCGGTGCGGCTCAGCTTGGCGGTAACGGCTCGGTTATCACTCATCGGCGTTGATCCACTCTTTCACGACCTGGGCGACACGGCCCGGGTCTTCGGCCACCAGGCCTTTGATTGCGTTGAGCTGTGCCTCGTAACCCTCGCTCGGGCTTGGCAACAGAATGCTTGTCGGGCCACCCAGGCTGACGCGGTCGTTGGCCAGTTCGCCATCCAGACCGATCATGCCGCCCAGCTCCATGTCGCTGTCCGTTGCAGCAGCCTGCTTGCCGCCGCCTGTGATGTTGTTGAGTACCGGGCGCAGCACGCCGAACACCAGTACCAGAATGAACACCACGCCCAACACTTGCTTGACGATGTCCCAGAACCACGGCTGTTGATAGAACGCAATGTCGGCGATTTCTTCGCCGCGGTCGGCAGCGAACGGCACATTGATCACCGTGACGCTGTCGCCACGGCTGGCATCGAAGCCCACGGCGTCCTGCACCAGGCGGGTGAAGCGCGCCAGGTCCTCGGCGCCCCACGGCGCGCGGGTGGTCTCGCCGGCGGCGTCGACCTTGACCTGGTCATCGACCACTACCGCCACCGACAGGCGGGTCAGGCGACCCTGCTGCTGGCGGGTGTGGCTGATCGAGCGGTCCAGCTCGAAGTTCTTGGTGGTTTGCAGACGCTTGTCGGCCGGGTATGGCGCGAGCATTGGCTGGCCGGTGGCCGGGTCCATGATCTGCTGGCCGTTGGCATCCACCAGCGGCTGGCCAGGCTGGACGGCACCGGCAGCAGGGGCTGCGGCGGTGGCGTTTTCAGGCGCTGCTGCACCTGCCGGCGGTTGGTTGCTCAGCGCGCCAGGCACACCTTGCGGCCCCGAGCTGCTGGCACGCTGCTCGTTGACCGATTGCTCGCTGCGCAGCGCCGGCTGGTCCGGGTTGAATTGCTCGGACGTGGATTCCACTGCACTGAAGTCGAGGTCGGCAGACACCTCGGCCTTGTAGCGGTCGTTGCCCAGTACCGGTTGCAGGATGTTGTGCACACGTTGGGTGAGCATGCCTTCCATGCGGCGGCTGTAGTCGAACTGCTTGCCAGCCATGGTCAATGCAGTGTCCTGCAGCTGGTCGGAGAGCAGGTTGCCCTTCTGGTCGACCACGGTGACCTGCGACTTGTCCAGCTCGGGTACGCTGGTGGCGACCAGGTTGACGATCGCCATCACCTGGCCGGCTTCCAGGGAGCGGCCGGGGTACAGTTCGACCAGGACCGAGGCGCTGGGCTTGCGCTCATCGCGCACGAACACCGAGCTTTTCGGGATCGCCAGGTGCACGCGTGCGGCCTTGACGTTGTTCAGGCTGGAGACCGTACGGGCCAGCTCGCCTTCCAGGCTGCGGCGGTAGCGAGTCGCTTCCATGAACTGGCTGGTACCCAGGCCCTGCTCTTTGTCGAGCAGTTCGAAGCCGACATTGCCGTCGCTAGGCGCAACGCCTGCGGCTGCCAGTTTCAGGCGCGCACGGGAGAGGTCGTCGGCCTTGACCAGCAGAGCACCGGAATTGGGCTCGACGTTGTAGGGGATGTCTGCAGCGGCCAGGGTATCCATGACCTGCTTGGTGTCCATACCGGCAAGGCTGCCGTACAGCGGCCGGTAATCGGGCTGCTGCGACCACAGCACCACGGCGAAGCCGATCGCCACGCTCGCCGCCAACCCGACCAGCAGGCCGATCTGACGCAGCATGGGCATCTGCGAGATGTTTTCCAGAAACGCCATGCCGAACAGCGGCGGCTTGGACGCTGGCGGGCCGCTTTTGGCGGGGACGTTATCGACGACTGCTTCAGCCATGACTTACTTCCGTCCTCAAACCGGCATCTGCATGATGTCCTGGTACGCCTGGACCAGCTTGTTGCGTACCTGGGTCAGCGCTTGCATGGAAACGCTGGCTTTCTGCGAAGCGATCATCACGTCAGTCAGGTCGACGCCGCTCTTGCCGATCTCGAACGCATTGGCGAGCTGGGTCGACGCCTGCTGGGTCTGGTGCACTTTGCCGATGGCTTGGCCGAGCATGTCGGCGAAGCTGCTCTGGCCTTCTGCCAATTCGGGCGCGGCGGTGGCTTTGGGCAGCGACATGGCATCGGCCTGCATGGCACGCATGTCCAGCATCAGACGATTGAATTCAACACCTTGGCTCATGAACTTCTCTCTCCGGCTGCCGCATTTTTTTGACACTCATGCGGCGGATAGCCCTTCTAAAGCAACAACAGTGCCAGCTAGCTGGAAGCTGCAAGCTTCAAGCTTCAAGCTGCAAGCTGGACTGCGGCGCTCTTGCTTGTAGCTTGAAGCTTGTAGCTTGAAGCTTGTAGCTTGAAGCTTGAAGCTTGAAGCTTGAAGCTTGAAGCTTGCAGCTTGCAGCTCGGCGCAGCTCACCCAAAAAGGCTGGCTTCCACGTCCAGTCCGGCATCGCGCATTTGCGCAAGCTTGTAGCGCAAGGTACGTGGGCTGATGCCGAGCCGCTCGGCAGCCTCCTTGCGGCGACCGCGCTCGGCGCGCAAGGTGTCGATGATCATCTGGAACTCGTGACGGCGCATGTCATCGCCCAGGCCACCGGCATCAGCTGCCGGCTCGACCGCGACGGGCAGCGGCGTGGCGGGTGCAACCGCCGACAAGGGAATGGCGCCGGCCAGACAAAAATCCGCCGCTTCGATCACCCCACCCTGCTGCAGGATCAGCGCCCGCTGCAACGCGTTGTCCAGCTCACGCACATTGCCCGGCCAGGCATGGGCCTGCAGGCAGGCCTTCGCCGCCGCCGACAGACGCACCGGCGCATGCTTCATCTTCGCCACGTGCCGCGCCAGCAGGCGCTCGGCCAAGGGCAGGATGTCGCCGGCACGTTCGCGCAACGGCTGCCAGGCCAACGGGAACACCGACAGGCGATAGAACAGGTCCTCACGGAAACGCCCGGCCGCCACTTCACCGGCCATGTCGCGGTTGCTGGTTGCCAGCACGCGGATGTTGAGGGTAATCGGCTTGCGCCCCCCTACCCGCTCAACCTCACGCTCCTGCAACACACGCAACAGCTTGGCCTGTAGGCCCAGAGGCATTTCAGAAATCTCATCGAGCAGCAGCGTGCCGCCCTCAGCCTGCTCGAATTTGCCGGCCTGCGCGGCAATGGCGCCGGTGAAAGCGCCTTTCTCGTGGCCGAACAAAGTGGCCTCGAGCATGTTGTCCGGGATGGCCGCGCAGTTGATCGCGACAAATGGCTGCGCCGCACGCGGCGACTGCTGGTGAATGTACCGCGCAAGCACTTCCTTGCCCGTGCCCGACTCACCCGAGATGAGCACGGTCGAATCGCTGCGCGCCACACGCGCGGCAAGCTCCAGCAGTTGACGGCTGGCAGCTTCGCAGGCCACCGGCCCATCGTCCTCGGCCGCACTCAGGCGCCCGGCGGCATGACGCTCGACCAGGCTCAGCAGCGCCTTGGGCTCGAAGGGTTTGACCAGGTAATCCACAGCGCCCTGGCGCATCGCCTCGACAGCGCGCTCCACGGCAGCGTGAGCAGTCATCAGCAGCACGGGCAATTGCGGGTGCTGGCGGCGCAGGTGCGCCAGCAACTGATGCCCATCCATGCCCGGCATGTTCACGTCACTGATGACCAGGCTGTAGCCGTCGCTTTGCACCGCCTCCAACGCTTCTTCAGCGCTGCCCACAGCACGGTAGGCAAAACCGCCGATCTCCAGGGTATCGCCAAGCGCTTGGCGCAGTACCCGGTCATCCTCGACCAACAACACCTTGATGAGCATCATGCGACCTCCGCAGGCTGCCCGCCGATCAATGGCAACTCCACCCTCACACAGGTGCCGCGCCCGACCCTGGAGCGCAGCTGCAACTTACCGTGGTGCGCCCGCACCACAGCCATGACCACGGCCAAGCCGAGCCCGGTGCCGGTAGCCTTGGTCGTGAGGAACGGCTCACCGAGCCGCCCCAGGAGCTCGGCATCGATGCCACTGCCGGCATCACTGATGCACAGGTGCAGGGTGTGTTCGCGCCGATACAGGTGCACTTTGAGCCGCGCAGCGCCAACGCTGGCCTGCAGAGCATTCTCGATCAGGTTGAGGATGGCGCCGACCAGGGTGTCGCGATTGCACAGCAACTCACCCAAGTGGCTGTCGCACTGCCAACGCACGGCATGGCCCTGGACATGAGGCTGGGCGGCTTGCTGCAAGGCCTGGAACAGGCCCTTTGGGCTCACCCGGTCACCCAGTGGCAGCTCGCCCCGGGCGAACACCAGCATGTCGCGCACCTGGTGTTCCAGTTCGTACAGACGCTCCCTGAGGCTGCCGGCGAAACGCCGGCGTGTCTCTGGCGCAAGCTCACGCTCGTCTTCGGCCAGGTGGCTGGCATAGAGCATGGCTGCCGACAGCGGTGTGCGTATCTGATGGGCCAGCGAAGCGACCATGCGCCCCAATGACGACAGGCGCTCATGGCGTGCCAACTGGTCCTGCAGGCGACGGGTTTCGGTCAGGTCATTGAGCAGCACCAACTGCCCTGGCTCGGCATCCAGCGAACGCGTGGCAATGGACAAACGGCGGCCATCGCGCAGGGACACCTCATGCCCGTCATCCTTGCGCGGGGCGAAGCTGCGGGCGATCACCTGGCGCCATAACTGGCCGAGCAAGGGCTCACCCAACAGTTCGCAGGCCGCCGGATTGGCTTCGCGCACCAGGCCTTGGTCATCGATGACGATCACCCCGCCGGGCAGCAGGGCCAGCAGGTTCTGCAAGCGATTGGCCAGGCGCTCTTTCTCGTTCAGCTCGGCCATGCGCTGGGCGCCGACTACCGCCAGTTCACCCTTGAGCTCACTGACGCGGGCCTCGAGCATGCTGTAGGACTGGTTGAGCTGGGTGGAGACCTGGTCGAACAGGGCGAACGCCTGCTCCAGCCCCTGTCGACTCTCCTGTTCGACGGGGGTAGGCCCCTGCGGATCAGGGACTCGGGAAAAGTGGGCGGCCTGGGGCATCGTGCTCTCTCGCGTGGCTGACCGTCATAAAAACGGTGTGATGCCAGCGGTGTAGCAATAGCCGTGCCGGGGCTGGGGGTTTGTGCTGCCTGCTCGGGCCCTATCGCCGGCAAGCCGGCTCCCACCGCGACCGCGCAGTTCTTCAGGCCCGCGCTTTACCTGTGCAAGCAAAATTTCTTAAAGCCGGCCCACATCCAAGTGGGAGCCGGCTTGCCGGCGATAGTGGCGGTACAGGCGAAGTCAATCTTCCGCCTGTTCCTCACCGCCCTGGCGACTCATGCCGTACTTGCGCATCTTCTCCACCAGGGTGGTGCGGCGAATACGCAAACGTTCAGCCGCCCGCGCCACGATACCGTTGGCATCGTCCAGCGCCTGTTGGATCAGCCCCTGCTCCAGGCTGCCCAGGTAATCCTTGAGGTCCAGCCCCTCAGGCGGCAGCATGGCATGGCTGGCAAAGCTCGGCGCATGGCCGTTGATAGCCACGCGCTCTTCCAGGTCACTGCGCAGGCTGTCGACCAACTGCTCGTCTTCATCGTCGACGTAGCGGAATTTCTTCGGCAGCTCCGACACACCAATCACCCCGTACGGGTGCATGATCGCCATGCGCTCGACCAGGTTGGCCAGCTCGCGGACGTTACCCGGCCAACCATGCCGGCACAGCGACATGATCGAAGCAGAGTTGAAACGTATCGAGCCACGCTTCTCATGCTCCATACGCGAAATCAGCTCGTTCATCAGCAGCGGAATGTCTTCCACACGCTCACGCAACGGCGCCATCTCGATCGGGAACACGTTGAGGCGGTAGTACAGGTCTTCACGGAAGGTCCCACCCTCGATCATGGTCTCAAGGTTCTTGTGGGTCGCTGCGATGATGCGCACATCGATGCTCTGGGTCTTGTTGCTGCCAACCCGCTCGAAGGTACGCTCCTGCAGCACACGCAGCAGCTTGACCTGCATCGGCAACGGCATGTCGCCGATCTCGTCGAGGAACAGCGTGCCGCCATTGGCCAGCTCGAAACGCCCGGCACGGCTGGTGATGGCGCCCGTGAACGCACCCTTCTCATGGCCGAACAGTTCGCTCTCCAGCAACTCGGCCGGGATCGCCCCGCAATTGACCGGCACGAACGGCGCTTCGCGGCGCTTGGAGTGGTAATGCAGGTTGCGCGCGACCACTTCCTTGCCAGTACCGGACTCACCAAGAATAAGTACGCTGGCGTCGGTGTCGGCGACCTGCTGCATCATCTGCCGAACATGCTGGATGGCGCGGCTGGTGCCAACCAGGCTGCGGAACAGGTTAGGCTCGCGCTGACGGCCGCGCTCACGGGCCTGGTCGTACATCTCGCGATAGACCTGAGCCCGGTGCAGGGAGTCGAGCAGCTGGCTGTAGCTGGGCGGCATCTCAAGGTTGGACAGCACGCGACGACGAAGCTCTTCCGGGAACTCCGCAGAAGAAATTTCGCCGATCAGCAACACCGGAAGGAACTCATCCCACCCAGCCACTGTCTTAAGCAACCCAAGCACATTGCCTGGAGCATTCACGGTTCCGATGAGCACGCAGAGCACTTCACGACTGGAAGACAACGCCCCCACCACCTGCTGCCAATCCTGGCTGGAGCAGGGCAGGTTTTCTTCGCCGAGAAAGTTCAGGACCACCGCCAGATCGCGGCGGCTGGCGCTGTCGTCATCGATCAGGAGAATCTTGGTTTCACGCCACATGCAATAGCAACTTCCCTAGTCATATCGGCGCCCGAAGGCGTGCGCGACATCATTCAGACTGAATGGTCAGTGTTCGGACGTCTGAAATTCGAAAACAGCCACTAGTAAAGTCAAAAAAAAGTATGCAGTCAAATTAATGGCGCACGGCTTTTAGGACATCTGTGGTCAAGTGAACAGATGGTATACCTTGGCGGCACTTTTCGCCTGACGGATTTGCGTCATCTCATCGACTATAGATTGACGTTCACCGCTTGCAACATCAATTAACTGCCCGTAGACCGCCAGTAGGCCCTCAAGACTTGAGCGTACCGCGTCTTCATTGCTGAGCGCTTCGGCCAGAACCTCCTCGATACAAAGACGACACTTCAGGTCAAGCTCCCCTACCGCTTCCCAGTCACGACTGGCCAACGCAGCAAGCAACGCGCTGCGGGTCCGCTCGATACCCTCGATCACCTTACTCATGAAACCTCCCGGGTCAGGGAACCATCGACTGCGGAGCGATGGCGTCCCAGCCTTCCTTGACAGTGCTCAGCAAGTCCCTGACCTCATCCAGAATCGCCGGATCATTCTGGATATTGGCCTCACTCAGACGGCGAGTCATATACAGGTAGAGACCATCGAGACGAATGAGCTCGTCGGTCATGTTGTCACGATCCAAACCTTCGCGCAGGCCACCAATGATGCCAATAGCCTTGCCGATCGCGATGCCTTTGCCGGCGATATCCTTGCGCTGCATCGCGCCGCTGGCCTGGGCAATACGGTCCAGACCACCTTCCATCAGCATCTGCACCAGGCGATGCGGGCTCGCTTCGGAGGTCTGCGCCTGGGCGCCAATCTTCTGGTACTGCCGAAGGGCTAACATTGGATTCATGGGTACCTCGTCACCGCAGGGTTGCTGTATGACCGGGCTATCGGCGCGGCGTCAAAAAACTTTAGGAAGAATACAAAAATGCCCGACTGAGCGTCACGCCTCGTCGGGCTTTTGGCGTTTGTTTGTCTTGCGTAAATCGTAGCACGGGCGCGGCATCGCACAGCGTGATGCCGCAGACCTGCCATGTAGCCCATGGCCGATCAGGAGTTCTTCTGCTGTGCTGCCATCGCTTCAAAGATGGAAACGACACTGTCGCGCTGAGCATTGAGTTGCCCGACCAAGGTGTCCATGGTGTTGTACTTCTTGGTCAATGACGCCTCCAGGTCCTTGATGCGGGCATCCAAAGAGCTCTGCTCCATGGTCAGGCTTTTCTTGGCAACCTCAAGCGACTTGTTGCGCTCATCCAGCACACCACCAGACGCGGAGAACGGCTCCATGGTCTTGACCATGCGATCGAGCAAGCCGCCGTCGCCATTGAACAGGTTCTGCACCTCGCCACCAAGCTTCTGATCATTGATCGCCTTGGTGAACTTGGTGCTGTCGAACTCCAGCAGGCCGCTACTCTGAGCGGTATTGATCCCCAACTGCGAAAGTACCGTCAATTGCCCCGAACCACCGGTACCGGAGACCACCAGCTCATTACGCATGGCCGACAGCATGCTGCGCACTGCCGGGTCACCCGACAGAGCCGGAGTGTTCCAGCTGCCGTCTGCCGCCTTGGTCGACACACTCACACTGTTTATCGTATTCACCAACGCGTTATAGGCATCGACGAACGACTGCACCGACTTTTTCAGGCCCTCAGTGTTGGCAGCCACGGTGACGCTGACCGGGCTGAGCGTTTCGGTCTTGGACAGCAGCTCGAAAGTCATGCCACTGATCGCGTTATCGACCTTGTTCGACTTGCTGGTGAGCTTCATGCCATCGATATCGAACTCGGCATCTTTTGCGACATCGCCAATACGGCCAGCACCACCCGCGTCGGTCATCTGCGTTGTCGGGTCGATGGTCAAATCAGCGATTCCCGAGGTAGAGATATCCGAACCTTCGCCCATGGTTTCGGAGCTCAACACCAACCGCGAACCGGTACCGTCGTTAACGATGTTGGCGGTGAAGCCCTTGCCACCCGCCTGGGCGTTGATCGCATCACGCGCCTGCTGCAGCGTAGCGTTGGCCGGAATGGTCACATCTAAGTCGACGCTATTCTGGGTGATGGTCAACGTACCGCCACTGGCGGAAACGACCGAGCTACTGTCGGTGAAGCGCTGACTGGCTACGCGCGACGCCGTGGCCAGCTGCGTAACCTGGATCGAGTAGCTCCCGTTGACCGCCGCACTGCCGGCAGTGGCCTTGACGTACTTGTCGTTGGAGGAGGCTGCCGTGGACCCGAGAAACGCAGGGTTGGCACTGTCGTTAAGCTTCTCCAGCGCCGTCTTGTAGGCGGTCAACGCACTTTTGAGGCTACCCACCGCCGAAATCGATGCGGTGTTCGCCGACGTGCGGCGGTCGAGCTGGCTCTGCTTGGGAGTCTTTTCGGCATCAACCAGGGCCTTCACAATGGCCGAGGTATCGAGACCGGAACCCAGCCCCAAACTCGGTAGAATTGGACTTGCCATTACATCCTCCTTACTGGTTAACGCCCAAACGCAGAGTTTCCTCATCAGCGCCGGCGTAACAATTCAACTGACCGACCAGCTTTCAGGCTTTCTCATCGAAGAGCAGACTGTTGAAATCTTGCAGGCTTCGGGCCAGTTCGAGCGCTGTTTCCGACGGGATCTGACGGATCACCTCACCGCTATCGCGGGCAACGACCTTGACGACCCACCTTCCGGTGGAATCATCCACCGAAAATTCCAGGTTGCGCTGCAACGACTGGACAAAATCTTGAATTTCCTTGACGGCCGAATGTAACTCGGCCTCGCTCTTGGGAGCGTCTTGCTGCAATGTCTTGCGCAACTGACCTGAAACCTTGTCAGCAGCTGTATTGTGCTCGGTGTTGCCAACCAGCGACGACACCGGATACGACGGGCTTGACTTGACGCTTATGTCCATCGCACATCACCTTTAAAAAGTAAAAAGCGAGAGAGCGCATGAGCACTCCCTCGCCAAACTTCATCGCGCTATTACTGAAGCAGTTTCAGTACGGCGGATGGCAGCTGGTTAGCCTGAGCCAGAACAGAGGTCGAAGCTTGCTGCAGGGTCTGCTGCTTGGTCAGCTGAGCGGTTTCTGCGGCGAAGTCGGTGTCCTGAACTCGGCCCATGGCGGCAGCCGAGTTTTCGTTCATGCTTTGCAGGTTGTTGATGGTCGACTGGAAGCGGTTCTGGATAGCACCCAGGTCCGACTTCTTGGTGTCAACGGTCTGCAGAGCAGCGTCGATCGCGGTAATGGCGGCGTCGACGGAGGTGTGAACGGCGGAGTCGGAAGTACCCGAGATCGCCAGGGTGCCAGTGCCGACAGCCAGGGTCGAAGCAGCGAACGAGGAAGTCATCGAAACGCTCAGGATCTGGCTGGTACCAGTCATCGCGCCAACCTGGAACTCCATGGTGCCAGCGGTGCCGTTCAGCAGTTGCTTGCTGGTACCGAAGGTGGTGGAGGTCGCGATACGAGTGATCTCGTCGGACTTGGCCGCGAATTCTTTGTTCAGAGCAGCGCGTTCAGTGGTGCCGTTGGAGTCGTTACGTGCCTGCAGAGCCAGTTCACGCATACGCTGCAGGATGTTGGTGATTTCCGACAGCGCGCCTTCAGCGGTCTGGGTGATCGAGTTACCGTCGTTGGCGTTCTTGATGGCAACGGTGGTACCGGTAACCATGGTCTGCAGCTTGTTGGCGATCTGCTGACCAGCAGCATCGTCTTTAGCGCTGTTGATACGCAGGCCGGAAGACAGGCGAGTCATCGAAGTGCTCAGCGCGTCGGAAGCTTTGTTCAGGTTCTTCTGCACGCCCAGCGAAGTGGTGTTGGTGTTTACGGTTAAAGCCATGACGAATTCCTCGTTGGATGGATACTGCGGCTTCCGGCCCTGGCGTCCGCCGGGTGTGGCCTAGAGAACCTTCGTAATGGTTATCGTCGGGTTTGCAAGTTGCTTTAGGGCTTTTCCAAAAAAAAATGCCATCACCACGCCACCCCCTTACAAACCGGGCTTTGCAGCCCTGCCGTGCGATATTTTCGCCAACCACAGAGTGTGATACAGATCACATTTCAGCGCGACGCCGCCTGCTCGATCAGATGCAGCAGCTCATATTCGAGGTAATCGGCCAGCGCCAGCCAGTCCTGGCGCTGCTGGGCATCGAGCATGGCCTGCATGACCACCGCCCCCGCTTTTGGATCGACCTGCGGCAATACCTCATCGAACAGCTCGACCATACGCAACGCCGCCTCCACATCCCGCCCAAGGCGTAACAGCGCGGCGCATTCGCGGGCCGCGCGCCCTTGATCGGCAGCATTCATGAACAGAACTCCGGATCGAAAGTGGTGCCGGCGATGTGCGCGCCGGCACGACTGGTGTTGTGGAACCGCACCTGGGGATGGCGCGCAATGAACCGCTCAAGCTCGATCAGGTAACTGCGGAAATTGAGCTGGGTACGCGCCCGCTGGCCATGGCCATCCAGCACCCAGTGCTGCGCCGCCGCAATCGCCGGGCCGAGTACGCCATCGTCCCAGCCTGTGTGGGTGCGACCACCCGGGAAGGCGAAATCAGCGCCGAAAAACGTAATGCGCACGGCCCCCATCTTCACAGCCAGGTCCGTAGCAGGGTGAATCACGCTTCCCCCAACGAACAACTCGGCGCGCGGTATGGCTTGGCGCACCTGTGCATACAGCGCACTGCCGGAATAGGCTGTGTAGCGTGGCCCACGCCAATTACCGAGCAGCTCGACGTCCAGCATCGGCATGTAGACCAGAGTGGTCGCAGCCGAGTCTTGCGGCGGCAAGTGATGGAGGCGGATTTTATGGTCGACACTGACCACGATGTCAGGCTGGATTCCGGCGCGCAGCAGGGGGATATAAGCGGTGTCGACGCAGATGAACAGTGGCCGCTCGGCCTGAGCGCGCACCCTTGCCAACGCAGGCAGGTGCCCGGCCAAGGTTGGCCCGGTGGCAATCACATAGCAGTCACGCCCGGCCTGGCTACCGAACAGCGTGGCCACATCGGGGTCGAGACGCAGCAATGGCAAACTGTCTTCGAGCAGCTTCTGCAAGCGCGGGTCGGCCACATCGAAAGCGCGATTGCTGTCTGCCAGGTGGGCCTCGCTGATCAGACGGTCGCGCACCTTCGCATTGAAGTCATCGGCCAGCACCCGTTCGGAAGGCAAGGCGAAGAACGGCAAGGCGATTTCCGCGCTGTCGCCGGCATAGGCCAGTTCGACGCGCGGGTCGGCAAGCCAGTCGGACTGATCCAGCAGTTGCAGCACCAGCTGGAACAGTGCGCCATTGAGCAGGTACACCTGCAACCGCACGAGCCCAGGCCGCTCCAGCAGCACACGCTGCAAGTCACCCAGCCCACTGCCATAGAGATGAAGAGTGGAACTGTCTTCAGGCAGGCTCGCGGCCTGCAGGCGAGCCTCGGCAATACGATCGTGACGACTTGTGAGCTGGATGCCACACACGCTCAGGGTAGACCCCAGCCCCTCCACCAGCTCGACCTCGAGCGCACTACACGCCTCGCCTTGCAGGCGCTCGTACAGTGCCGGCCAGCGGGCCTGCAGCACTTCAGCGTTACGCTGGAAAAACTCGCTCATGGGTTGAGCTTCCCTTACCTGCGAAACACCGAAGAGTACCCGACTGGCAGCGCTTATTCAGCCTTGTAGAGAACCGCCGAGCCCCACGACAGGCCGACACCGAAGCCGCTAATGGCCACGCGCTTCCAGGCACTGTCGAACATGTGTTTCTGCAACAGCAGCGGAACGCTCGATGACACGGTATTACCGGTCTCCAGCATGTCCTTGATGAACTTGTCGGCCTGGGACTTTTCCGGGTCTTCCTCGAAGCGTCGTGCCACGGCATCGACGATCGCCGCACTGCCCTGATGGATGCAGAAGGCGTCGATATCCTTGTTCTCCAGCCCTGACTCGCGCAGCAGCTCATGCAGATGCGCCGGCACCTTGATCAGAGCGAAGTTGAAGACCTGACGACCGTTCATGAAGAACTCGCCATCAGTCACCTTCAGGTGCGGCGCACCAGCACCATCGGTACCGAACTTCGCCTTGCCCAGTTGCCAGGTAGCGCCCTCACCCATCCAGGTGGCAGTGGCCGCGTCGCCGAACAACATGGTGGTATTGCGGTCTTCTGTGTTGACGATCTTGGAGTACGGATCAGCCGTCACCAGCAGGCCATTCTTCAGGCCTGCGGCTTCCATGAAGCCTTTGAGCGCGTAAATGCCATAGACGTAGCCGGAGCAGCCCAGGGAAATGTCGAAGGCCGCGACATGGGTCGGCAGACCGAGTTTGTGCTGGACGATGGCAGCGGTGTGAGGCAAGCCTTCCTCGTCACCGTTCTGGGTGACGACGATCAGCGCATCGATCGCCTCGCGCTTGAGTTGCGGGTTAGCGGCGAACAGGTTGTTGACCGCTTCGACACACAGATCGGAAGTCTCCTGCTCATCGTCCTTGCGCGGCAGGAAGCTTGCGCCGATCTTGCCGAACATGAACTCTTCGTCCTTGCCGAATTTCGCGCCTTGTACATAGTTGTCCAGGCCGGAAGCGGGCACATAGCTCGCGATGCTTTTAATGCCGATCATCATGGCTTCCCAATAAATAACAGCTCAATACCACCGCCCGGATGACTCGAGCGGCGCCTGAAGAACGGGATCTGCCGCCCAGGTGGAGTGGCGACAGGCAGGGTGGCAGGCGGCAATTGCACACCTGCCCCATTAACGGTTACAGAAGGAGATGCCCGCTCTGACCGATAGGTCACGAATATTTCAAGACAATCGCATATTTTGCCTGGCCGCGTCACGTCGTCATAGCGCTTGCGAGTTTGCCATGCAGGGCAAACCTGGCCCCGGCTGGAGCCAACTTTCAGTCGAGCAGTTGCCAGTCCAGGGGCGTACCGCGCTTGAGTGGTTGCCTGGCCTTGCGGCCAAGCACCGCATCGAGATGGCCTGGCGCCAGCCCCAAACCTGGGCGGATGGCGCGCACGTTGCTACGGTCGAAGATCTCGCCAGCAGCCATGTCACGCACTACATACAGCGAGCGGCGGAAACGCCGCGAGGCCTCCTCGGCCTGGGTCGCGCCATAGTGCACCCGCCCCAGCGACTGCCAGGCACGCTCGGTTTCCAGCACCAGCGCTGCCATTTCCTGGGGTTCCAGGGAAAATGCCGCATCCACGCCGCCATCGGCACGGTCAAGCGTGAAGTGCTTTTCCACCACCGTCGCCCCCAGGGCCACTGCCGCCACCGCAACCCCAACCCCCATGGAGTGATCCGACAGCCCGACCTGGCAACCGAAGAGCTCGCGCATGTGCGGGATGGTCAGTACGTTGCTGTTCTGCGGGCTGGCCGGGTAGGTACTGGTGCACTTGAGCAGTACCAGGTCGCGACACCCTCCTTCGCGCGCCACCCGCACGGTACGTTCGAGTTCCGCGAGGCTGGCCATGCCGGTGGAAATGATCATAGGTTTACCAGTGGCCGCCACTTTGCGTATCAGCGGCAGATCGGTGTTCTCGAAGCTGGCGATCTTGTAGGCCGGCACATCCAGGCTTTCGAGGAAATCCACCGACGTTTCGTCGAACGGCGTGGAGAACACCAGCATGCCCAGTTCACGAGCGCGCTTGAAGATCGCTGGGTGCCACTCCCAGGGGGTATGGGCCTTTTCGTACAGCGTATACAACGATGAGCCAGACCAGAGGCTGTTCGGGTCGGCGATGAAAAACTCACCATGCGCCAGGTCCAGGGTCATGGTGTCGGCAGTGTAGGTCTGCAGCTTCAGCGCATGGGCGCCGGCGGCGGCGGCCGCTTCGACGATCTCCAGTGCCCGGGCCAGCGACTGGTTGTGATTGCCACTCATCTCCGCGATCACCAGCGGTGGCTGGTCCGGGCCGACACAGCGGTGCCCGATGTTGAATCTGTTCATGGGCTACTCCTGGAATACCCGCTCGAACGAGCACGGCGACTGAGCGAAGCCGGCACCCGCGAATAATTGCAATGACGCCTGATTGTCGGGCAGCACCTGGGCCTCGATCGCACGCAGGTCCGGCCAGAACTCACGCACGCAGGCCTCGCCACGGGCGAGCAACGCTCTGCCCCAACCCAGCCCGCAACGCCCCGCGAAGAGATACAACGACACCTTCGCCCGCTGCCCGGGCAAGCGGTCGTAGCGAACACAGCCCACCGGCCCGTCGGCTGTCTCGGCGATCAGCAGCAAACGCTGCCGATCAGCCAGCGTAGCAGCCAGCCAGGCCAGATGCCCCGCCCAGTCCAGCTCCCGCGCCTGCTGCGAACGGCGCCGTACCTCAGGCGCGTTGCGCCCGTCGAACAACAGCCGCGCGTCTTCACTGCGAGCCGGACGTAGCGCAAGCCCTTCCCCCAGCAAGGCCACCGCCACCCGCTGCGCCCCCAGGCCATCGACCAGTGCCCGACTGCGCTCGGCGAAGCTCTGGCGCAGTGCCTGATTGATCAGCAACAGGGCAATCGCCTGGCGCAGCGCAGGCACCTGGACCTGCCCAGCCTCCCCCAGGTAAAGGTGCATGCCCGCCCGAGCCATGGCCTGGGCATTGGCCCGCTGGTTGTCTGCCACGCTCACGCACAGGCTCGGCAAGCCCAGCGCGGCGCGCTCCCAGGTAGTACCGCCTCCGGCGCCGATGAACAAGTCTGCCGCAGCCATCCGCATTGGCAGATCGTCGACATAGTCATGCAGCTCCCAACCCGCCCGCGCGTTGCACAACTGGGCCAGCAACTCACCCTGCCGATGCCTGAGCCCAGCGATGCAGGTGACCTGCAACCCTTCCAGCCCGGACAGCGCCTGCAAGGTCTTGGGCAGCATGCCAGCCACATCGTAGCCACCGAAACTCACCAGCACCCTTCTTGCCTGCAGGGGCGGCGATATCGCCACCCCCTGAAACGCCGGCCCCACCAGCGCATAGCGTGGCCCCAGCAAGCGCCGGCACTCCGTTGCCAGCCGCGGCGCGTAGAGCGCCTCGCTGGCACTGAAATTCTGATCCAGCAGCAGGTCGGCGGCATGATCACGATCAGCCAGGTCATCGATGACCGCGATGCGCCGGGCGAACGCCCGGGCTGCCTGCTCCCAGCGGGCGTCCAAGGCGTAATGATCGACGACCAGCCAGTCGAATCGGGCCTGTGCCGGCAGCACATCACGCAGCGCCGCGACATCCGCAGCCCAGGGTTCGATGCCCGGTTTTTCCTCGCGCTGCGGCCATGCAAAGACCTTGAAACCCTCCTGCTCGATGGCGGCCCGGCGATGACCGTCAAGCAGGCAACAGGCAAAGCTTACCTGCGCACCGAGCTCTCGGAGGGCCTTGCCCAGCGTCAGGCAGCGCGCCGTGTGGCCGACGCCAATCGATGAAGAGGCATCAGCACGTACCAGCACCTTCATGGCGCCAGCTCTCCGCCAGCCCTGAGCGCTGCGTACAGGTACTGTGCGCGCAACCAGTCTTCCTCGGTGTCGATGTCCTGAACCAGATGCCGAGGGATGATCACTGGCAAGCTCCGTTCGGAATGAAGAGCCTCGTTCTGCAGCCAGGCCTGCACCCGCCCCCAGTAAAATTGGCCGGCATCCTGATAGGCCGGCGCCAGGTCCTGAGACCGGGTATCACGATACTGTGGATATAGAGGTACCAGCGCACCTTGGTCATCGAGTGATAGCGCCCGCTGGACCGGGAAACCGAAGCTGCTCACCGAAAAAGCGAAAGAGCGCTCAGGGTGTTGCCGCAACAACGCCAACCCCTGCTGCAAGTAACGCTGCTGTACGAAAGGCGCAGTGGCGTAGATGCAACAGGCATGGGTCAGGACCTGGCCTTGGCTGGCCAGCTCCTGCAGGGCGTGGCTGACCACGGCCTGGGTGGTGGCATGATCGTCAGCCAGGTGCGCCGGCCGACGGAACGGCACCTGTGCACCGTATTCCCGTGCCACCGCCTCTATTTCCGGGTCGTCGGTGCTGACCACCACCTGTTCGAACAAGCCACTGGCCAGTGCCACGCGGATCGAGTGGGCAATAATCGGCAGCCCTGCGAACATCTTGAGGTTCTTGCGCAGGATCCGCTTGCTGCCTCCACGGGCCGGGATGATCGCGACACTGATTTCCATTCGCTCAGGCATGGACGCAGCCCACCGGAACCTGCAGCAACCCACGCAGACTGTCGATCACATGATCTTGCTGAGCGTCAGTCAGCTCTGGGAACATTGGCAGGCTCAGGGCTTGGGCATAGTAACTTTCAGCCTGCGGAAAATCGCCCGGATTGAAGCCCAGATCGCGGTAATAGGGTTGCAGATGAATGGGAATGTAATGAAGGTTGACCCCAACTCCTGCAGCCCGCATACCATCGAAAATCTCCCGGTGTGAACCCTGGAGACGATCGCCCTTAAGGCGCACCACGAACAGATGCCACGCAGATTCGGCGCCCTGCTGAGGCGCCTGGACGCTCACGGGCAGGTCAGCCAGCAAGCGCTGATAACGAGCCGCCAACTCACGGCGACGGGCAAGGAACGCATCCAGCCGAGTCAGTTGAGACAGCCCCAGGGCAGCTTGCAGGTCGGTGATGCGATAGTTGAAGCCCAGTTCAAGTTGCTGGTAGTACCAGGCGCCATGGCTTTCTTCGGTCATTTGACCCGGGTCACGGGTGATCCCATGACTGCGCAGCCTGCGCAAACGCAGGGCCAGATCCGCACGCGCGGTAAGCACCATGCCGCCCTCGGCCGTGGTGATGATCTTTACCGGGTGAAAGCTGAACACCGTCATGTCGGCATATTCGCCACAGCCGACCGCCTTACCCGCGTAACGCGCGCCGACCGCGTGGGCAGCATCCTCGATAAGGGTAAAGCCATACTGCCGGGCTAGCGCCGCGATCGAACGCATGTCGGCGCTTTGCCCGGCAAAGGCCACGGCGACTACCACCTTGGGCAGGCGACCTTCCCGGGCGGCCTGCTCAAGTTTCAGCGCAAGTGCTTGGGCGTCGATAGTCCAGGTGTGCGGGTCGATGTCGACGAAATCGACACCCGCACCGCAGTAGCGCCCGCAGTTAGCTGATGCAACGAAACTGATGGGGCTGGTCCACAGCCAGTCCCCGCTCCCCAGGCCGGCGGCGAGACAGGCAAGGTGCAGCCCCGCAGTGGCGTTGCACACAGCTACCGCGTGCGTTGCGCCACAACGCTGGGCGATGCCCTGCTCGAAGCGCTCGATCAGTGGTCCCTGAGTCAGCCAGTCGGATTGCAGCACCTCGACGACCGCGGCGATATCAGCCTGATCGATGCTCTGCCGACCATAGGGGATCATGCCGGCAACCCTGCGTGCAGGTCTGCCAGCTGGTCTACGGTGAGGAAGGCGGGATTGGTATCGGAACGGTACTCGAAATCCTCGGCAACCCAACGCCCGGTTTCACCCACGCAATCGACCGCAAAATCAACATCCGTATGGTTGAAACGGATCGACGGAACGATGGTGAAATGATCACCAAACTCGAGGGTCATCCGCGCATCGTCCAGTGGGATCATCAGTTCGTGCAGCTTTTCCCCCGGGCGGATGCCGACCACGTTCTGCGGCAAGTGCCCGGCCATGCCGCGGGCCAGGTCGACGATGCGAATGGACGGGATCTTGGGCACGAACACTTCCCCCCCGTGCATGCGGGCAAAGCTGTCGAGCACGAACTGTACGCCATGGTCGAGGGTGATCCAGAAGCGCGTCATCCGCGGGTCAGTGACGGGGAGCTCGCGGGCACCCTCCTCGATCAGGCGCTTGAAGAATGGCACCACCGAGCCCCGGGAGCCCGCCACATTGCCATAGCGCACAACCGCAAAGCGGGTGTCCTGTTGGCCGGCAAAATTGTTGGCGGCCACGAACAGCTTGTCGGACAGCAGCTTGGTCGCACCATACAGGTTGATCGGGCTGGCCGCCTTGTCGGTGGACAGTGCGACGACCTTCTGCACGCCATTCTCGATCGCCGCGGCGATGATGTTTTCGGCACCATTGACGTTGGTGCGGATGCATTCGGTGGGGTTGTACTCGGCCGCGGGCACATGCTTGAGCGCGGCGGCATGAACCACATAGTCGATACCGCGCATGGCCTGGCGCACGCGCTCGGCATCACGGACATCGCCCAGGAAATAGCGCATGCACGGCGCGTTGAAACGCTGCTGCATCTCATACTGTTTCAACTCGTCGCGGGAGAACACCACGACGCGCCGTGGGCGGTAGCGCTCAAGCAACCGCTCGATGAAGCGGCGCCCGAACGATCCGGTCCCCCCGGAGATGAAAATGGACTTGTCGTCGAACATACCTGGTTCCTAGGGGCGGCGCCGTCAGCTGACGAAGGCGCCCGATTGCACTGTAAGGCAGGGCGCACAGCGTACAGATTTCTGACTCGCGCCCCCAATGAACCAGCTCGAAGCAAGATGCAGGCCAGTGCCGCGTCAGGCGATCAGCCCGGCCCAGTCCAGTGCCGCCTTGCCGGGGGCAAGCACCTGGCTTTGGACTGTACCTTGCCACTGCGCCGACCATTTGGCGCGCAATGCCGCCAGCGCCGCCTCGTCCTCGGCGACCACGCCGGGGTGAATCACCTGCACCTGTGGCGTCCAGACTGTCAGCAGGCCGGCCGCGGCTGCTTTCAGGCACAGGTCGACATCACCATGGGCATGGGCGAACGTGGTTTCGTCGAGCCCCTCCAGAGCACGGAAGACTTCGCTACGGACCATCAGGCAGCTCGCCGAGACCGCTGGACAGTTCTGCTCGACCGCCAGCCGATTCAGGTAACCCATGGCATTTGCGGCCTCACCGGCAAAAGCTGGCGCAACTGCGCCTTCGGCGTCCAGCAGCAAGCCCGCCTGGGCAAGCTTGCCGTCAGTATCGAGCAGCTTGGCACCGACCACGCCTACTTCCGGACGCTGCGCCTGGTTGAGCAACGCTTCGATCCAGTTGGCATTGACCACTTCGGCGTCCGCCGCCAGCAATATCAGGTATTGCCCCTTGGCCTCGGCACTGGCAGCGTTGCATAGCGCTGCCGCGCTCAGGCGCTCGGCACTTTGCAGCACGCGCACCTTGCCAACTTGCTGCTGCGCCAGCCATTCGAGCAACTGCGGTGACTGACTGGCGTTGTCGGCGATCAGTACCTCGTAGCGCGCATAGCGAGTGCGCTGCAGGATGCTCTTCAGGCAGCGCTGCAGTTCGTCCAGATTGTCCTCGCTGCGCAGCACGATGCTCACCAGCGGCCGCTCGACATGCCTGTAGTCGATACGCAAGGTGCCAGGCAGCGGCGTACTGACCTGGGCCTTGTAGCCCCGGCCGGCCAAGTGTCGCATCAAGGCCTGGCGGGCATGCTCGCTGTCCTTGGCCTGCGGTGCCGGGGTGATCAGCATCGGCTCGTCGAGATGGGCCAGCCCATTGAGGCCGCCCTGCTCGATCAGGCGCAGCAGCAGGTCGAACTCCAACGCCTCGGCAAAGTCCTTATCGAAGCCACCCGCCTCCACCAGCACCTCCCGACGCAGCAGCCAATGGCGTGCCATCAGCGCGGGATTGGCCTGCAGCAGGTCCAGGTTTACTCCCGGGCGCAGCAGCTCTCGCCAGGCACCATCGGCCTGTTGCTGGATCTCGTCTACCGCGACCGCGCGGCAATCGGGAGCGTTCAGCAGCTCGAGGCTGGCGCGCAAAAGACCGGTGGCGGTGAAACGGTCACCCGCCTCAGCCAGCAACAGCCATTCGCAGGCCGTCTGCCGGGCGATCTGGTTGATCCGCTCGACGTAGTCTTCGCGGCTGACCTTGATGAAATGCAGGGTGTTCTGCAGCGAGGTGGCCACAGGCGGCTCGCCTGTGGTGAAGACCATGATCCGGAACGCCTTGCTCAGGCCGCCCAGCAGGCTGTCGAACGTGTCCTGGAGTTTGGCCATGTTGTTGTCCAGGTCCAACAGCAGGATGCCGAACTGCGGCCCCCCCTGATGCAGCGCCAGGTGCTCGTTGATGGTCGCTAGCGCGGCGGTGTCCGGCTTGCGCGCCTCCAGCCAGTCGAGCAGGCGACCCGAATGCATGCTCCCAAGCAGTTCGCGACCGCTTTGCTTCAATACGCCTTCAAGCCGTGCCAGCCAAGCGAACAGCGCCTCGCTCTCCTCGGTCTCATCACTGTCACGCAGGTGTCCGGCCAGGTGCCGCACCACCTCACGGTTGAACGCGTTGCACTGCAGTGCCTCCCACAAGCGGGTACGTACGGTGCCCGAAGTGTCGCTGGGCTGTGCCAGCAGCAGCTGTTCCTGGCGCAATAGCAGCGGCTCCAGTTGCTGCAACTGCAGGCGCCCGGCCGGCATGGCATGGATCAGAAACTCCAGTGCCGTAAGCTGATCGAAGAATGCCTGGTTGTAGAACGGCATTTCCACGTACTGGGACGGCTGGAAGGTACGCACCGGCGGGTTCAGCGGGTCTGTCCAGCTTGACTCCCAGATCAGCTCCAGGGTCATCGCCCGGCCTTTGAACAGCCCCTCGGCAGTGACTGCAAAGCTGTCCAGGGCCAGCTGGCGCCGCGCCTCGTGGTCCAGCCCCTCGATGGCGGTCGGCAGGCCGGCAAGGAAGTCGGCGAACTGTTCGCGCTCGGCCACCGACTTGGCGTCGGTGAAGGCCAGCACATGAATGACCTCGGTCTGATGCTCGGAGACACCGTAGTTGGTTTCACGTACCGCGTAGGGGATTGGCAGGATCCGCGCTTTGGCGTTGGTCAGCAGGAAGTACGCGTGGCCGATCTCCTGCCACTCGAAGCTCGTGCCCTCGGGCAGCAGCTCAAACCACTGGCGCAGCAATGCAGTGCGGGTGACAGCGAAGAAAGGTGGGATGAACTCACCCATGTAGTCCAGCAGGCGCTGTTCAGCGCGCGGAGCGTTGTAGTCCTCACGGACCTTCTTGTTACGCCGGTAGTACTTCACCTGGGTGGCTTCGGCCAGGTAGTTCAGACAGTAGCCATGGCACAAGCCGTAATCGGGGTTGGCCTCAAGGAAGTCCAGCGACTGGTTCAGCCCGTCGTACAGCAGGAAATCGTCATCAGCGGCGAAGGCCATGAACGGCGTGTTCACCCGGCCCACACCATAGGCCAGCTTGGCCTGGAAGCCCTGGTAGGAAAACTGTGGCAGGTGCAGGTACTCGACGCCGGGGTACTGCGCGGCCATCACCTCGGCAGATTCGCTCGAGGAATCCAGCACGAGGATCGAGCACCGATAGCCGCTGTAATACTGCAGCGTGCGCTGCAGGAACGCCGGCCGGTTGTGCGTCATCAATACCAGCGTGAACCGCTCGCGCAGTGTGGCTGCCTGGTCTGCCGAGAAATTGCCTTGCATAGTCTTACCCACCATTGGCGTTGCCGCCGAAGAAATCGAACTCTGTTGAATGTCTCAGCGAACCCGGCGCAGGTAGCCGTCCGGTGCCACGGTGACCAGCAGCTTGTTCTGCAGCTGATAGTCGATTTCGAAGCTGTCGTTACCCTTGAGGTATTCCCAAACTGCGGTCTTGGGGTTGTCGCCAGGCCCCCACGGGCGATCGGGGAAAAAGTCTGCCGGCATGTCCTCGACCACGGTGTCCATCACCACGCAGTAACTGCCCACGGCCACCAGCGGCGCATACAGCTCCAACTCCTTGAGCACGTGCTCATGCGTGTGGTTGGAGTCGAGCACCAGGACGACCTTCTTGCCTTCGGCAAGCGCCCTGACCTGCCCGGCGATGTCGGCATCGATGCTCGAGCCTTCGATCATGCGCACGCGCTTGCTCATCGGGTGCGCCTCGATGGCCTGGCGGTTGTGCGGGCGGATGTCGATGTCGATGCCAAGCACCTCACCATGGCCCTGCAGCTCCAGCAGGGAGGCGTAGTAGAGGATCGAACCGCCGTGAGCGATGCCGCACTCGATGATCAGGTCAGGCTTGACCTGCCAGACGATCTCCTGCATCGCCATCATGTCCTGGGGCAACTGGATGATAGGCCGGCCCATCCACGAAAAATGGTAGCTGTACTTGTGCTCGGCGGACTTGTTGAAGAAGTCGCGAGACAGTTGCTGCAGCTCCTTGTCTTCGCCCTGGGAGGCGATCTGCGCGTTGCACTCGGCTTCGAAGGCTTTGATCGGCGTGTCGGTCATGGTTCTTTACTCGGTTGGCTGGTCGGTGAAATCGGCATTGTCGACGGCGTGATAGACAAAACGGCCATCGGTCATGCGGCGGATTTCCTCGAGGTAATTGGAATTCATCACGAACAGGTGGGCGCCATCCGGCAGGCTTTGCATCGCCTCTTGCGGCGATGACACCCGCGCGCCACTTAACGGCAGGTAGCGACCCTGCTTGGCAGGATTGATGTCGATAACCTGGTCCACCGGAGCACCGGCACGCTGCAGGAACAGCGAATAGATCACGCCCTTGGACGATGCGCCCCAGATCGCCGAACCACGTCCGGCATCGCGGCGCACCAGACATGCGGCATGCTGCAGGCTGGCACTGAAATCGGCCGGCAACGACAGCGGCGGCACGGGCTCGAGCGTGGTCTGCAGGCTAGCAAGGTCGGCAACGATGTACAGGTACTGGCCATCGAACAGGTGGCCGGCCTCGGCGACCTTGCCGAACAGGCGGCGCAGGTCGGCCAGGCGGAAGTAATTGACATGCTCGTAGAACAGGTCGAACCACGCTTTGTGCTCGATGATCCAGTCCAGGCACGGCACTTCGATGTAGATCTGCCCTACCCCGCCGTTGGCATCGGCGATGGCGCCAAGGAACGTGATCGGGTCCTGAATGTGCTCGAGGACATGGCGCAACACGATGGCTTCGGCCTGGCGGTTCAACTCACGGGTGAAGGGCGCCTTGACCACGTCCGGGTTGTCGCCCTCGTAGGCCGGGTCGATGCCGGTGACGGCATAACCGCGCTCGCGCAACAGTTCGAGGAACCAGCCTTTGCCACAGCCCACTTCGATCAGGCGCTGGCCCCTGAAGTGACGGGCGATGACACCTTCGACATCGTCCAGATGGCGCTGGAAGCGCGCCGAATGCGCTTGCTCGTTCTGATAGTCGCTGTCGTAGTTGAGCTTGTCGGCATCGAAAGCATCGTTGTAAACCAACCCTGTGCGACTGTCCTGCACCAAGCGCATGTCTGCGCTGGCTGAGGCTCGGGCCGACTGAGCATCGGCGAATGTGCGGTTCTGCAGCACCGGCAGGCCGGTGGCGCTATACAACTCATGTTTCATGGCGTGCTCCCAGCAGAGCCTGCAACTTGCGGGCATCGCCCCAGAACGCCATGGGTTCGTGGGCAGGATAAGGGTAATGGCCAAGGTTCAGCGCAAGGGTGGCGTTGCGCTCGGCGATGCGGGCTTCCACCAGCTTGCGTACCGAAATCGGCTGGCCGCTGCAGCAATTGACCACGCCGCTGAAATCGCGCTGACCGAGCAGGTCGGCCAGGTATGTACTGGCGCTTTCGATGGCAAGGTAGTCGCGCAGTTGCTCGCCACCGGACATGTCGAAATGCGGCTGCCCCTGGTCGATTGCGCTGTCCAAGGCTGCCAGCAGACTGCCTGGGTTTTGCCCCTCGCCAAACAGGTAGAACAAGCGCACCCACTGCAGGTTGAACGGTTGCTGGCGGGCCAGGCTTTCGAGGAACAGGCGCAAGCTGTGCTTGGCCAGCCCGTAAGGGTTGGCCGGCTGGCAGGCCAGCGCCTCGTCCAGCGCGCCATTGCGCAGGCCGTATTCGAAACAGGTGCCGGCCACCTGCACCTGGCCGACACCGGCTGCGACGGCACGCTTGATGAAGGCATAGTCAGCCATCAAGTTGCGCTCCAGGTGGAACAGCCCTTGATAATTCGGCAGGCCAGGCCAGGCCAGGTGCACCAGCGCATCGATGCCGTCGCACAACTGATTGACGTCCAACTGCGGGTCATGCAGATCGGCGGCGACGAAATCGACCTGGCCGAACCACGGCATGGCTTGAGCCGGCTCCAGACGACGTGCCAGCGCACGCACCCGGTACCCGCGCGCCAGCAAGGCGGCGACCAGATGCCGGCCCACAAAGCCAGTGGCACCGGTGACAAGCACCTTCATCGCGGTCACAGGACGGTCAGCTCAGGCACGGCGATCACAAAGCGCCCGCCCCATTTGCGGATGTGCGCCTGCTGCTCGCTGACTTCCTTGAGCAGGTTCCACGGCAGTACCAGCACATAGTCCGGCCGCTCGATGGCCAGGCGCTCGGGGGCGACCACGGGAATTCGGCTGCCCGGCAGGAACTTGCCCTGCTTGTGCGGGTTGGCGTCGGCCACCCAGGCCAGCAGGTCGGGCTTCACGCCTGCGTAGTTGAACAGGGTGTTGCCCTTTGCTGCGGCGCCATAGCCAACCACTCGCTTGCCTTCGGCCTTGGCCTGCAACAGGAAGCGCAGCAGCTGGTGCTTGATCCGCTGCGCCGCCGGTGCAAGGGTGCTGTAGAACGCCGCCGTGCTGACACCGACCCGCGCCTCGATGCCAAGCAGGTCGTCGACACTGGCCTGGCGTGGGCGCGGGCCATCGGCGCGCTGCACGAAAACCCGCAACGATCCGCCATGGGTCGGCAGTTCGCTGACATCGAAGATCACCAGGCCGTTGCGGGCACAAAGCGTGTTGACCGCCGTCAGCGACAGGTAGGAGTAGTGCTCATGGTAAAGGGTATCGAACTGCTGCTCGGCCATCAGGCGCAGCAGGTGCGGAAACTCGAAAGTGGCCACACCATCGGCTTTGAGCAGGGTCGCGAAACCGCGCAGAAAATCGTTGATGTCCGGCACGTGAGCGAGCACGTTGTTGGCGGCCATCAGGTCAGCCGACCAACCTTCACTCGCCAGGTCATGGGCGGCCTGTTCGCCGAAGAACACCTCACGAATTTGCAGCCCTTTCTCCCGGGCCGCCTGTGCAGTGCTTCGGGTGGGTTCGACACCTAGGCAGGGAATGCCGCGCTCGGCCACATACTGCAACAGATAACCGTCGTTGGCGGCGATTTCAACCACCCGGCTCTCGCCGTTCAGGCCGAAACGCTCGACCATCTGCCCGACATAGTCGCGGGCATGGGCCAGCCACGAACTGGAATAGGAGCTGAAATACGCATAGTCGGCATCGAACAGCGTCTCGGCGCGGGTGTAATCCTCGGTCTGCACCAGCCAGCACTGCTCACACACCGCCACTTTAAGCGGCACCCAAGCCTCGGCCGCGGCCAGTTGGTCAGCGCGCAGGTAGGCGTTGGACGGCGGCGCAGTGCCAAGGTCGATCAGGGGCAGGCTCAGGCAGGTACCACAGCCACGGCAGTTCATGGACGCACTCCGGTAAACGACAGGTCCAGCCAGGGATGAGCGGCATCCCGGGCCGACAGATTCTTGACAGCAAGCGGCCAACGGATGGCCAACTTCGGATCGAGTACCGACAGCCCGCCTTCGCGGCCCGGCGCATAGTCGGCACTGTGCAGGTAAAGCAGCTCGGCATCCTCGCTCAGCACCTGGAAACCATGGGCAAAGCCGGCCGGTATCAACAGGCTGCGGCCATCGCCGGCCCGCAAGTGCTCGGCGTGCCAGTGCAGGAAGGTTGGCGAGCCTTCGCGAAGGTCCACTACCACGTCCCACACCTCACCGCGCAGGCAGGTGATCAGCTTGGCCTCCGGGATGTCGCCGGTCTGGTAGTGCAGGCCGCGTACGCTACCTGAGCCCTGAGTGTGCGAGTGGTTGATCTGGCGCACATGGAACGGCGCATCCAAGGCGCCCAGGCTGGATTCGCAGAACAGCCGCGCGAACTGCCCGCGGGCATCGCCATGGCGCTTGTGCTGGACACTGAACAGGCCACCCAGTGGCAAGGCTTGCAGCAGCAGATCAGTCACGGCAACTCCGTGTACAGGTTCAGCTGGTGCAGCGTGACGGCGCGCATGTTGTCGCCACGCTGCCACGCCAGGTGCCAGTCGAGCGTGTGCTGCAGGCATTCGTGCAACGACCAGCGCGTGCGCCAGCCCAGCACCTGGCGGGCACGAGAGCTGTCCAGGCGTAGCAACCCGGCTTCATGCAACTCGCTTGGCTCGACCCGCACCCCTGGTGCCTGCGGCCATTGCCGGGCCAGGCGGTCGACCACCTCACCGACGCTGCACATGTCGCCTTCGCTCGGGCCGAAGTTCCACGCACCGGCGCAGGCCGGCCCCTGGGTATACAGGCGCTCGGCCAACTGCAGGTAGCCGGCCAGCGGTTCCAGGGCGTGCTGCCAAGGGCGCACGGCCTGCGGGTAGCGCAGGGTGACCGGCGACCCGGCCGACCAAGCCTTGAGCACATCGGGGACAAGCCGCTCTGCGGCAAAGTCTCCGCCGCCCAGTACATTGCCGGCGCGCGCGGTGGCCAGGGCCACGCCGTGTTCGGCATGCTCGGCGGCCGGGAAGAATGACGCGGCGTAGGACTGCGCCAGCAGCTCGCAGCAGGCCTTGCTGCTGCTGTACGGGTCATGCCCGCCCAGGGCCTCGTTCTCGCGGTACGGCCAGGGCCATTCCTGGTTGGCATAGACCTTGTCGGTGGTGACCAGGACGCACGCACGCACCCCGCCAGCCTGGCGCACCGCTTCAAGCAGGTTAAGGGTGCCCATCACGTTGCTGGAATAGGTACCTAGCGGGTCACGGTAGGCCTCGCGCACCAGTGGCTGAGCCGCCAGGTGCAGGACGATTTCCGGCTGGGCCTGGGCCATCGCTTCAAGCAGCGCGCCGAGGTCGCGCAGGTCGCCGCGCACGTCGGCAATGTCGCTGCCGACCTGGGCAAGTTCGAACAGGCTTGGTTCGGTGCCAGGGTCCAGCGCGAAGCCTGTGACCTGAGCGCCGAGCTCATGCAACCAGAGCGCCAGCCAACTGCCTTTGAAACCCGTGTGACCGGTGAGCAGAACACGCTTGCCCTGCCAGAACGCTGGACTCAGGCCCACTGCTTCCATGGAGCCTCCCCGCTTTGCCAGAGTTGTTCCAGATGGTTCTTGTCACGCAGCGTATCCATTGGATGCCAGAAGCCATCATGCTCAAAGGCGTTCAGTTGCGACTCAGCGGCCAGGCAGGCAAGCGGCTCCGACTCCCAGGAAGTCTGATCGTTGGCGATGTAGTCGAGCACCTTGGGCGAAAGCACGAAGAAGCCACCGTTGATCCAGCCACCGTCACCACGGGGCTTTTCGACGAAACCGGTGACGCTGTCGCCGTCGCGTGCCAGCGCGCCGTAGCGCCCAGGAGGCTGTACCGCAGTAACGGTGGCGAGTTTGCCGTGGGCCAGGTGGAAATCCACCAGGGCGCCGATGTTCAGGTCCGAAACACCGTCCCCGTAGGTGAAACAGAAGGCATCTTCGCCCTCAAGGTAGCGAGCGGCGCGGCGCAGGCGGCCACCGGTCATGGTTTCTTCACCGGTGTCGACCAGGGTCACGCGCCATGGCTCGCTGTAGTTCTGGTGCACGTCCATGCGGTTTTCGCGCATGTCGAAGGTGACGTCCGAGGTGTGCAGGAAGTAGTTGGCGAAGAAATCCTTGATCGCGTAGCCCTTGTAGCCCAGGCAGATCACGAAGTCGTGGATGCCGTGAGCCGAGTACTGCTTCATGATGTGCCAGAGAATTGGCTTCCCACCGATTTCGATCATGGGTTTAGGCTTGAGGTGAGACTCTTCGCTGATACGCGTGCCCAGTCCACCCGCCAGAATTACCGCCTTCATGTCGTCCCCTCGTGTTCGTCACCAGCCATAAGTCGTGTGGCTGCACGATTTATGGCGATATGACGGGGGGCTTGCAGGAAACGCGCCAGAAGACGCTTTACTGGTGTCGTCCATACACCCCGCAGTCAGCCCGGCATCCAGCCGCTGTACCAATGCTGAACGTGCTCTTCGCGCAGCACATAGTCACGCAGCACTTCCTGCTTCAGACGGTCGCCCTGGCGGAAACTTTCGTCAGGGTCCGCCAGGTGCATGCGGATCGCCTCCAGCCACTCGGCGGTGCTGTTGGTCTTGATCCGCGTGCACGGCAAGTAGCCTTCATAGGCACGGGTATCGGTGACGATCACCGGGTACCCGCACGCGCCGTATTCCAGCAAGCGCAAGTTGCTCTTGCAGTCATTGAAGATGTGATACTCCAGTGGCGCCAAGGCCAGGTCCAGGTTCAGGCTGGCGAGCTTGGCCGGGTACAGCTCCAGCGGCACCGGCGGATGGAACTCGCTGATGTAGGGCCGCAATGCCGGCGGACACATACCGAAGAACACCCATTGGACTTCGTTCGCCAAGGTCTTGACCACCTCGGCAATCACTTCCAGGTCGCCGGTATGGCTGGTGCCACCGCCCCAACCCACCCGCGGCTTGCGCGCGCTGCGGCGCTGGCTACGCAAACCGGTCCAGAGCTGCTCGGCCAGCATGTTCGGCATTACCCGGATATCGCTATGGGTGTCATGCAGGGCATCCGCCAGCGCCTGGGTCGAGACCACCAGCCGATCACAGCGTTCGATACCTCGGCGCAGGGATTTTTCCAGATCTTTTGGCGTGTGCTTGAGGTGCCCGTTCTTCTTCGGCACATCAATCACGTAGTCGTCCAGCTCGTAGATGCAAAAGCCCTTGGAGAAGGTCTTGAGGCGCTCGATCTCCTTGACGAACCCTTCGGTATAACGCCCCTGCAGAATTGCCACATCCGGCGAGCTGCGTTCCAGCTCGACGTTGCTCGGTATCTCGAAGTACTGCTGCTGGGTCACCCAGCCAGCCTTCTCCAGCTCGACCAGCGGCTGGATCACCCGGTAATGCCCGACCGCAGTCTTGTTCATTGGCAATGCGAGCACATGGGGCAGTGGACGGCTGACGAAAGGCGTCCAGGCGGCCTTGAGGCCCGGATCCAGACAGAAGCTGGAGCCGTTCAGGGACAGGTTGATATTGTAAGCGGGGTCACGCGCCACCACCGGCATCCAGGCCTTGAAGAAGGCATCATGCTGTTGCGCCAGCCGGGCCTGGCGCTCGGCTTCAGCCTGCGCATCGATCGCCGCCGGCGCTGGCGGGTCAAGTACCAGCCGGGCATCCGGCGCCCACACCACGAGGTACCCGGCTTCGCCCAGGCGCAGGCCCAGGTCGATATCGCTGAAGGCCAGGCTGAAGACGCTTTCATTGAGCCCGCCCAACGACAGGAACAGCTCTTTGCGCACCAACAGGCAATCAGCGCCGACAGCAGAATAATTCTGCGCCACTTGCAAGCGCTGCATGTAACCGCCCGCCTCCATCGTCTCGCCCACGAACGGCGACCCCACGGCGCCACGCAGGCCCAGCACGCCGCCCGCATGCACGATCAGACCGTGGGCGTTGCAGAGCTTGGCACCCACCGCTCCGACTTCAGGGCGCTGGCCATGGCTGAGCAGTGCGTCGAGCCAGTCTGGCTCGGTGACCACAGCGAACGGGCTCAGCATCAGCAGGTATTCACCCCGGGCGTGTTGCGCGGCAAGGTTCTGCACAGCGGCGAAGCTGGCCTGCTCGCCCAGCATCAGGACCCGCAACTTGTCTTCGCCCAGCTGTTGAAGGGCGCTGAGCCAGGCGTGAGTCTCGGCACCTTGACTGGCATTGTCGACAATCAGCACTTCGTAGTGACCGTAGGCGGTCTTCTCAAGCACGCTTTCCAGGCAGCGCTCGAGGGCAGGCAACTGGTCCTGGGCACTGATCACCAGGCTTACCAGTGGCTGGGTGGCGTGCAGGTAGCGGACCTGGTTGATTGCCCCGCCACTGTTCTGCAGCCGGTAGGTCACGCCCAAGCGCCTGAGGTGGGCATCCAGCAGTTTCGGATTTTCCTCAACCACTGCCTGCGAAGACAGCCAGGCAGCGTAGCTGAACGCGCTTTCGGCCAGCACTTCCGGAATGTGCTCGATGGCATGGGGGCCGCGGCTTTCCACAAGACGCCAGAGCAGATCGTGCGGCGCCAGCTCGCGATATCCGGGCGTGAAACCGCCCAGTGCCCGCAAGGCGTCAAGCGAGAACGCCAGCATGCGACCGGTATAGGGGTAACCGCGCATCAAATCGAGGTTGAAGTCGGGCTTGAACACCGGCTCTACGGACGCCTCATCCCGCACGCCCCCCTCATCGCCATAGCAGCAGGCGATCTGCGGGCGCGATACGACCCGCTCGGCCAGGAGCATCAAGCTGAAGGCATTGAGCCGGTCGCCAGCACGCAGCAGGTAGATCCAGTCCACCTCGCCCAACTGGTCAATCGCTGTGTTCAGTTGTTCAGCCCAGTCGGCCTGCAATGGCTGGTGGACCCTGCGAACATCTGGGCCGCCTGGCAGCGGCGCGCTGGACAATACCAGCGTCATCTCTGCGCCATAGGCCTGGCGCTCAATGCTGTCCAGGGTAACCTGCAGAGCTTGTGCATCACCCTCGCTGTCGATAACCACGGGCACGATACGCGGACGAGTTGGCCAGTGCTCGCTAAGGCGCATCAGACGCGCGAGCACCAGCGGATCCTGTCGGCAGGCCAGCCATTTGCTGTACAGCTCGGCAAAACTGTCGCTGTCGCTGCCGACATGAGATTCCTGGATCGCCTGCAAGCAGCGCAGGGTATGGATCAGGAACAGGTTCTCCCAGATACGCTGGGTATCGCCCTCGTCGCCCTGGAGGATTTGCACCCGCACCCAACCGGAGAACGGCTCACGTACTGCAGTGCGCGCGGCGAACATGTCGCGCAGGTGTTGTGATTCACTGGTAGCGGCAGCCTTCACATCGCTCTGGCGACGCAGTTGGTCGGGATGAACCCGCTCGACACAGTGCACCCCGGCGGTCACGCCCAGATGGCCGCGACGCAGCAGGCACACGAACAACACGAAATCGAGCATTGCCACAAAGCCCGGCGCCAGCGCAGGCAGCAATTCACGCAGATCGCGGGTACGCACCAGCACGCTGCTCAGCCCGCCGATGAAGTTGAGCTGGCGGGTCTCGAAGAAATCCAACAGGTCGTCACCGTTGAACAGTGTGTCGCCAAACGTGACCGGGCTGGTTTCCAGACGCTGCGGCAAAATGTGATCTTCAGCATCGACCTGGTGGCGCCTGGCCGCGACCAGGCTGACATCGTCATGGGCCTGGAACAGTCGCACCTGGCTGGACACGCAATCGGCCATCAGGCGGTCATCGTCACAGAGGAACTTGATGTAGTCGCCCTGGCTCTGCTCCAGCCCGTGTTGCAAATTCCCGGCAAAACCCAGCGGTTGCGGGTTACGCAAGTAAATCAGTGGATGACGTGCAAGACTGCGCAGCTCATCGACCACCGCCTCGATCTGCGTACCTGGGCTGTCGTCGCAGACGATGACTTCGAGGTTTGCGTAATCCTGAGCCAGGGCGCTGACCAGAGCAGTACGGAAGTAACGGGGGTTGCAGGCGGGAATGACGAGGCTGACTAGAGGGGCTGGGTTCACGAGGAAATCTCTCAACCGATGACTGCCCGCAGGGAATTCAGAACAGTCGATACTACGGGGAAATCAATGCGCCTTCACCGCGTACCCGAGGGGTAAGCGGTGAAGGCGACGGGCGCACTTAACCGATGGCGTTGAACAGGCTCAGCTGGCTGACGCGTGCGAAAGCCGCCTGCGAAGCCTGAAGCAAGGTCTGCTGCTGGGTAAGGCGGACCAGCACGGTGGCAGGGTCCGAGTCACGGATCGACGACTGCGTGGTGCTGTTGGCAATGCTCAGACTCTCGTTGGTGTTTTGCTGGATTTCCAGCGCCTTGCCACGGGCACCGATATCGGTGACTGCCGTGTTGAGCGCGTCCTGACCGCTCTGGATATTGGCGATGGCCGAATCCAGGTCTGCACGCAGTTGCTGGTAGGCCGCGTTATCGCCGTCGATCGGCTTGCTCAACGCCGTACGCAACTGGGCGACGGTGTCCAGAACGTTCTGGGTCTGGTGGTTGTCGACGTTCACCACGTACTGGTCACCGGACTGCTGCGCGGGCGTGCTGGTGAAGGTGAAGTCCACACCGGCAGCCGAGGCGACGTTGCCAGTCATGGCACCACTGGCCACCGGGCGGCTGTCAGCGGTCAGCGGCTGGGCATAGAGTTCGAAGTCCGTGGCGCTGGTGAACTTGATGACCGCACCGCCATTGGGAAACATCGCTTTGTACTGGGCCGGATCAGTGATGCTGATCGACGATACCTGAGCACTCGACGGGTTGCCCGGGCTACGGGTCGCAGTGATGGTATCGGGCTTGCTTTGCAGGGTGAAGGTATGACCTGCCACCGCTGCATCCGGAACGTCGCCGTCCTGAAGGTTGATGTTCAGCCGCATGTCCACACCACGGAAGCTGATCATCGATCCGCCTACGGTATCGGGATCAAATTTACCGCCCTGGGTGGCCTCGGCGGTCACATCGTTGCCCAGGCTGTCGGTGATGCTGAACTCGGTACTGCTGAGCATGGTGACTGTGTACGGCTGACCACTGCGGAAGCGATCGTTGTACGTGACGCTGCCGGACACTTGCCCATTGGACAGCTTCACGCGGCCATCATCCACCGCGGGGGCGCTCAGGCTGGTTTCGGTGCGGCTGGTGTTGAGGGCTTGCTCGAATACGCTATAGCCAGAGCTGTTGCCGGCCATCTTGAGCATGTCACCGACCTGCAGCTCCAGCTGGGTCTGGTCACCTTGATAAGAATAGGTACCATCGGCATTGCGCACGAACGGCGCGGTGTCGGTACTGGAACCGGCAAACAGGTACTGGCCGTTCTCATCACGGCTGTTCATGAGGCTCAACAGCTGGTCTTCCAACTGCCCCAGCTCGGCTGCCTTGGCCTTGCGTTCGGTGTCGGTGTAGCCGGCATTACCCGACTCGATCGCCAGCTCGTTGACCCGCGTCAGGATCGTGTTGATCGAATTGAGCGTGGTCTCGGTCTGGTTCAGCGAGTTGGTGATGTTTGTCGCGTTGGTCTTGTACTGGGCCAGCATGTCTGCCTGATTACCCAGCTGCAGCAGACGTGCAGCCCCCACCGGATCATCGGCAGCGGTATTGACCCTGACGAAGGAACTGGCCTCTTCATTGGTCTTGATCAGGTTGGAATAGTTGCGCTGGTAGTTCGCCGCGCTGGTCTGGTAGAACTGGGCCGTGGAAATACGCATGGATCAATACTCCTTAAAGCGCAGCGATCAGCGTGTTGAAGATGTCCTGCGCCGTCTTGATGATCTGCGACGAGGCCGTGTAGTACTGCTGGTACTTGATCAGGTTGCTGGCTTCTTCATCCAGCTGCACGCCGGACAACGAGTCGCGGGCGCCGGCAGCCTGAGTCAGAATGACGCCGGTTGCCTGGGTATCCATCTGGCCCTGCTTGGCCTGGGCACCCACACTTTCCACCAGTTTGCCGTAGGCATCGGTGATGCTGATGCCCTTGGTCGAACCGATGTCCATCGTCTGTTTGGTCTGCAGCTCTTGCAGGGACAGTGCATTGCGGTTGTCCGAGGAGCCTGCGCCGGTCAACGATACGGTAAAGCTGTCGCCATTCTTGGGCGAGCCGGCTACATCCATCTCGAAGCTGAATGACTTCTGGACGCCGCTGGCGTCATTGATCGGGTTGCCCGAGGCGTCGATCATTGGCACATCGAGCTTCAGGGTATTGCTCTGCCCCGGAATGAAGGTGCCGGTGCCAATGCTGTTGCCCTTGGCATCGAAGGCTTCGTAGGTTTGTGGTGAGGCGGTTTCGTCACCGAACACCAGGCGCACCGGGGTGGAATACTTTATGCCGGTTTGCAGTTCCAGGCGCTGGGCAGGGTCAGCGATGTCCAACACCGAGGTCAGTACCGGCTGGGTGATCACCCCGGTACCGGAATTGCCGCTGCCGGATGTGGCGGTCAGCGGTGCGGCCAAGGCGAGCCGCTTGGCGTCGGTGAGCACTACGTCGATCTCTGCCGAGGCATTGCGGGTCGGGGTAATCTTGAAGCTATCCCCCACTGCCGCAGTACCGCTCTTGAGGTCGATGCTGAAACCGTCGATCACCGGTGCCGGGTCGTCGTTGGTGCTATAGGTGCCCATGTCCGTGCCGTCAGGCAGCTTCTTGACCTGGAACTTGTCCGCAGTCGGGCCAACGAACGTCACCTGATAGTCACTGGTGCTCAACTTGCCGGTATCTCGGATGACGACATTCAGGGCGGCGTCGCCAGCGTTACCAATCTTGGCAGTGCTGCGCGCAGACATGGCTTTGTCGCTATTGATGTCGCCAAACAGAGCAGCGCCGAATTCACCGTTCTTGTCGATACCTTGGCCGAGCTGCGAGTTGATCTGCTGCGACACCACCAACGCGATACGACCCAGCTCGTTCATGGCCGGCGCGAGGGTTTCACTGCGGTAGCGCAACAGCCCCCCCATTTCACCGCCGGTGATGCTGTTGGTGATATCCATGGTGGTGCTGCCACGATCGAGTTTGATCGCAAACTGCGTAGGGTCGGTGGCGCTTGGCTCAGCGCTCATCTTGTTGGTGGTCTTGCCCAGTACCAGCGACTGCCCGTTCTTGAGGTAGACGTCGATATTTCCGTCACGCTCGACGGTCTGCACGCCCACCAACTCATTGAGCTGACGCACTGCCTCGTTGCGCTGATCGAGCAGGTCGTTGGGCTGGCCGTTGACCGCCGACACCTTGGAAATCTGCTCGTTGTACTGCGCGATACTGGAGGTCAGCTCGTTGATCCGGGCGGTCATCGAGCTCAAGTTGCCATTGATGTTGGTGTTCTGCTCCTTGAACTGGGCAGAGAGGCTGTTGAAACGATTGGCCAGCGCATCGGCATTGCTCAACAACAACTGACGGGAAGCGTCTTCGGTCGGCTTGTTGGCAGCGCTCTGCAAGGCGGAAAAGAAGTTGGTCAGCGCGCCAGTGATACCAGTGTTGCTGTCCGACAACAAGTTGTTGAGGGGCGTGACCTGGTTCAGGTAGGCGGTGCTGTCACTGTTGAGCGAGGTGGCGGTCTGCAACTGTGCATCCAGGAAGGCATTGTACACCCGGCGCACATCCGCCAGCGTCGTACCGGTGCCCATGAACAGCTGGCCTTCCTGGAGCGAGCCCTTGGCACGCTGGATATTCTGCTGACGGGAGTACCCGGCGACATCGGCGTTGGCGATGTTGTTGCCTGTGGTATGCAGACCCGACTGGGAGGCCGACAATCCCGACATGCCAATGTTGATCAAACTCGCCATGTTTCCATACCCTTAAAGTGGTGTTGTGGTACCGAGCGATGCATAGCTCTCGTACGACTTCATCTGTCTTGCGATCTGCGAGATCTTGCTGGCGTAATTCGGGTCGGTGGCGTACCCGGCCTTTTGCAACTCTTGCACGAACTGTTCTGGCTTATCGGCCGCCTTCACCGCTTCTTGATAGCGGGAATTGTTCTGCAGCAGGCTGACCAGGTCGTGGAAGCTATCCTGATAGGAGTCGTAGGAGCGGAACGCTGCGGTCTCCTTGACGAACTGGCCGTCACGGAACTCGCTGGTGATCGCCCGCGCCGAGTCGCCTTCCCAATTGCCCGTGGCTTTGATGCCGAACAGGTTGTGGCTGCTGCTGCCATCGCTGTTGCGCATGACCGACTTGCCCCAGCCGGTTTCAAGGGCTGCCTGGGCCACCAGGTAGCGCGGGTCGACACCGATGCGCTTGGCGGCCTGTTCGGCCATCGGCAGCATGGTGGCGACGAATGCGTCGCTGTCGGTGAACGCTTTTTTCGGCGCCAGAGGCGGCTGCGCCACGGCACGGCCGGAGATGCGCAGCCCGCGCTCGGGCACGGCGAAGCTCTGCGCCACCTGCTGCCCATCGCGGGCCGGTACGGCGGCGGTATTGGTGGCTGCCGCCGGGTTGCCCGCCGAGGGCACGATACCGGCCAGCAAGCGGTCGGTCAGCTTGCCCGGCAACGCCAGGCGCCTTGAATTGAGCGCGGCAACGTCGTTGCGGGTGGCAGTCGACTGCACGGCATGTACCGGGTCGGCTACCTTGTTGCCCCACAGCGCCGGCGCACTGCCTTCGCTACGGGGGAACGGGCTGGTGTTGACCGGCGCGCTCTTGTTCTTCGACAGCTGGCGCACCAGCACGTCCTGCAGGCCGATACCGCCACCCTCGCGGGACATGCTCACAGCCAGCTGCTGGTCGTACATGTCGCGGTACTGCTTGACCGTCGCGCTGTTCATCGGGTTGTCGTCGGCCAGTACGTCACTGGCCTTGCGCGAGGCCTTGAGCATTTCGCTGATGAACAGCGACTCGAATTCCTGGGCCACCTTGCGCACGTTGGCATCGCTGTCGCGATCACCGTGCTTGAGCGAGCTCAGGCGATTGAGGTCGGTGTAGGCGCCGCTGTCGGCCGTGCTGGAAACCAGGCTTTTCGAGTTCATGCGTGGCGTCCTCAGATCACGATCAGGTCGGCCTGCAAGGCGCCGGCCTGTTTCAGGGCTTCGAGGATGGCCATCAGGTCGCTGGGCGCTGCGCCCACCTGGTTCACCGCACGGACGATTTCATCCAGCGTGGTGCCCGGGCCAAACTTGAACATTGGCTTGGCCTCCTGTTGCGCGTTGACCCGCGAGCGTGGCACCACGGCGGTCTCGCCATTGGAGAACGGCCCCGGCTGGCTGACGATCGGGTCTTCGGTGATGGTCACGGTCAGGCTGCCGTGGGTCACCGCCGCCGGCGAAACCTTGACGTTCTGGCCGATCACGATGGTGCCGGTACGCGAGTTGATGATGACCTTGGCAACGGCCTGGCCCGGGTCGATCTCCAGGTTTTCGAGGATCGACAGGTAGTCCACACGCTGGGTCGGGTCCATCGGCGCGCTGACGCGCACCGAGCCGCCGTCCACCGCCTGGGCGACGCCTGGGCCGAGCAGTTCGTTGACCTTGTCGACGATACGCTTGGCGGTGGTGAAGTCGGGCCGGTTGAGGTTCAACGTCAGGGTATTGCCCTGGTTGAACCCGCTCGGTACTGCACGTTCCACCGAAGCGCCACCTGGAATACGACCCGCCGACGGAACGTTGACGGTGATTTTCGAGCCATCGCGGCCTTCGGCATCGAAGCCGCCGACCACCAGGTTGCCCTGGGCAATGGCGTAGACATTGCCGTCGATACCCTTGAGCGGGGTCATCAGCAGGCTACCGCCGCGCAGGCTCTTGGAGTTGCCGATCGAGGACACGGTAATGTCCACCACCTGGCCCGGCTTGGCGAAGGGCGGCAAGTCGGCATGCACCGACACTGCGGCGACGTTCTTCAACTGCACGTTGCCGGAGCCGGCGGGCACTTTGATGCCGAACTGCGACAGCATGTTGTTGAACGTCTGCAGCGTGAACGGCGTCTGGGTGGTCTGGTCACCCGTGCCGTTGAGGCCCACCACCAGGCCGTAACCGATCAACTGGTTGGAACGCACGCCCGAGATACTGGCGATGTCCTTGAGGCGCTCGGCATGGGCGCCAAACGCACAGGACAGAAGCAAGGTTGCGGCAATCAGTTGCCTGACGTTGAACATGTTCATCCGTACTCAGAAGGGCCAAAGCGGGCTGAGGAAGAAACGGTCCAGCCAGCCAGGCTGGCTGGCGTCGGCGAAGGAACCGGTACCCGAATAGGTGATGCGCGCGTCGGCCACACGGGTGGACGGCACGGTGTTGTCGGTGGCGATGTCGTCGGCGCGGATCAGCCCGGCGATGCGCACCAGCTCTTCGCCGGTGTTCAGGGTCATCCACTTCTCACCCCGCACGGCGATGATGCCGTTGGGCAACACTTCGGCGACGGTGACGGTGATCGAGCCGGTCAACGTGTTGCCCTGGGTGGCCTTGCTGTCACCCTTGGTGGCACGTTCACCGCTGTAGCCCGCCTCCAGCGACAGGTCGCCGCCGCCGAACGGGTTGTTGGTGTTCGGCGTGGCACCGAACAGCGAGGTCAGGCCGATGTTGGCGCTGCTGTCCTTCTGGATCTGCGAACCGGCATTCTTGCTGGCCGAGGTACGTTCGTTGAGCGTGATGGTGATGATGTCACCCACGCGGAACGCCTTGCGGTCGCTGTACAGGTTCTGCTCGAAGCCGGCCTGGTAGATCGAACCGTTGTTGGCCGCTGCCGGCAACGGGGTGCGCGGCAAAACCGGCGCGTAGTACGGGTCGTTGGGCTTGGCCGTCGGCGCGACGCAACCAGCCAGCAACACCGCCCCCCCCAGGGCGAACAGGGACAACAAACGATTCATGACGCTTACCTCACGGTGTAACAGGGACTTGGGCTTACAGCTGCTGAGTGACGAACGACAGCATCTGGTCAGCAGTGGAGATGACCTTGGAGTTCATCTCGTAGGCGCGCTGCGTGGTGATCATGTTGACCAGCTCTTCCACGGTGCTGACGTTGGAGTTTTCCAGGGTCTGTTGCAGGGTGGTGCCGAAGCCGTTCAGGCCTGGGGTACCGACCTGTGGGGCACCACTGGCAGCGGTTTCCAGGAACAGGTTGTCGCCGATCGCCTGCAGGCCGGCCGGGTTGATGAAGTCGGCGGTCTGGATGTTGCCGATGACCTGCGCTGCCGGGTTGCCAGCGGTGGTGATCGACACGGTGCCGTCCTGGCCTACGGTGAAGGTCTGGGCGTCGTTCGGCACGACCACCGCAGGCTCCAGCGCGAAGCCGTTGGCGGTGACGATCTGGCCGTCGGAGTTCAGGTGGAAGGTACCGTCACGGGTGTACGAAACCGTACCGTCCGGCTGCAACACCTGGAAGAAACCACGGCCGTTTACCGCCATGTCCAGCGGGTTTTCGGTGGTCTGCAGGCTGCCGGTCTGGAAGTTTTTCTGGGTGCCGACGATGCGCACACCGGTACCGACCTGCAGGCCCGACGGCAGTTCGCTGTCCTGGGTGGACTGCGCGCCTGGCTGGCGTTTGATCTGGTACAGCAGGTCCTGGAATTCGGCGCGGTCGCGCTTGAAGCCAGTGGTCGAAACGTTGGCCAGGTTGTTGGAAATGACCGTCAGGTTGGTGTCCTGGGCGGACAGGCCGGTTTTAGCGACCCAAAGAGCCGGAAGCATCAGTATTCTCCTCGTGCGCCTGTTTTACGGCACCCGTTCAAGTGTGGTTAGCCGAGTTGCAAAACACGCGCCATGGCTTCATCGCCTTCCTTGGCCGCGTTCATCATCTTCACGTGCAGTTCGAATTGGCGAGACAGCGCCAGCACCGACGTCATTTCTTCGACGGCATTGACGTTGCTGCCTTCGAGGAAGCCAGATACGACCTTGACGTTGACATCGGCAGCTGCCGGCTGGCCGCTGGTGGTGTGGATCAGCCCGTCCAGGCCCTTGGTCAGGCCCTTGGTGTCCGGGTTGACCAGCTTGATCCGGTCGACCTCAGCCATCACCCGCGGGTCTTCACCCATGGAGCGGATGCTGATGGTGCCGTCAGCGCCGACTTCGACTTTCTGCTCTGGCGGAATGGCGATCGGCCCGCCGTTGCCGATCACCGGCATGCCATTACCGGCGCGCAGCACGCCGAGGGCATCGATGTTCAGGCTACCGGTACGTACGTAGGCTTCGCTGCCATCGGGGGCCTGCACGGCAATGAAGCCCTGCCCCGCCACCGCCACGTCCAGGTCACGCCCGGTCTCGACCATGGGCCCTTCACTGAAGTCGGTGGCCGGACGCTCGGTCATGGCAAACGCCCGCGACGGAAAGCTGTCACCGAACACCGGCATCGAGCGCGCCTGCTCCAGGTCACGCTGGAAACCATTGGTGGAAATGTTCGCCAGGTTGTTGGCGTGGGCCTTCTGCGCCAGCGCGTTCTGGCTGGCGCCGGTCATGGCCACGTAAAGCATCTTGTCCACAGTCATCCTCCGCTGCACTGGCGATCGTTTGCCGCTCGCCGTTGCTGTGCAGGCACTAAAGCAAGTTCCGAACCAACTTTTTGAAATGCTGAAAAAGCCCGCAAATACGGGCTTTGAAGGGTGCTACCGGGCAGGAGAACGCCGGTTATCCGGCGCCGGGTTGCCGGTAGCGGCAAAGCAAGTGTGCGCACCGGCCTCATCGCCGGCAAGCCGGCTCCCACAAGGATCGCGTAAACTTCTGGATATTGGGTAAGACGGTTGCCCCCAATATCCGCAGCGCTGTAAAACCCTGTGGGAGCCGGCTTGCCGGCGATGAGGCCGGTGCAGGCAATCACCGATCGCGGCAACCACCATTGTTGTAAGGCCCGGCAAAACGCTTCCAGCCCTCCCCCGGCGACCATTGTGAGCACACCAGGCGCCCATCCACCTGGCTTTCCCAGCGCCACCAGGGCGCAGTACCCGCATGGGCCTGATACAGGCAGAACACGGCAAACGCGGCGACAAGCCACTTTTTCATAAGCCCTCCCACAAAAACGACGAACCCCTTCATGGCGAAGGGGTTCGTCTTCACACAATCAACCCGCGACCATCAGGTCATCTGGATGATGGTCTGCATGATGGTGCTTTCGGTGGAGATGGTCTTGGCGTTCGCCTGGTAGTTGCTCTGCGCCTTGATCAGCTCGACCAACTCCTGGGTCAGGTTGACGTTCGAAGCCTCCAGGGCATTGGACTCGACGCTACCCAGCGTACCGGTCTTGGGCTCATCGATGCCGGGAATGCCGGAAGAGAAGGTTTCGGTCCAGCGGGTGCCGCCGATCTGCTGCAAGCCCTGCTCGTTGGCGAAGCTGGCCAGCGCCACCTGGCCAATGGCGCGCGACTGCTGGTTGCTGAAGCTGGCGAACATCACGCCGGTGGAGTCGATGCTCAGGCTCGACAGGATACCGGTGGCGTAACCATCCTGGGACTGCGACATGCGCGCGGTCTCGGTGTTGTAGGACGTGGTGCTGTTCATCGACAGCTTCATGCCATCGGCGTTACCCGCAGCGCCATTGGACGCCCAGTTGCCTGCCGAATCCTCGACCGCTGGCACCCAACCGGTCATGGTGAAGGTGTTGTTGGTCACGGTGAACGAAGCACCCGCCGGATGGCCTGTGTTATCGGCAGTCATGCTGCTCACAGAACCATCGCTGCTGAAACTGATGGTGCCGGTCAGCGGCGTGGTGGAAGCAGGATCGAACGGGTTTCGACCGTCGACCAACGTGTACATGGTCCATTCGTTCGTACCGGTCTTGCGGTAGAACTGCTCCATGGTGTGCTCGTTACCCTGGCTGTCGTACACCTTGGTCGGGAACGACTTGGTGTAGGTCGTCTCGTCGGTAGGGTCGAACGGCAGATTAGGCACCATCGCACCCGTGCCATCATCGATTTCCAGTGGAATATCGGTGGCCGAGGAGTTCAGGTTGATGCCTTGGTCAATCAGCGAGGTGGCTTTTGGCTGCAGCGCCGAGGTGTCGATCTGCAGGTCAGTCAGCACACCCTTCTGGATCTTACCGTTCGCATCGGCCGCGTAGCCTTGCAGGCGCAGGCCGTCCGAGGTGACCACGAAGTTGTTCTTGTCGGCCTGGAACGCACCGGCACGGGTGTAGACCCGCGAACCGTTGTCGGACAGGACGAAGAAGCCCTGGCCCTGGATACCCATGTCCAGCACATTACCCGTGTTGTTGACATCACCCTGGGTGAATTGCTGCGAGATCGCCGCCAGGCGCACGCCGTTGCCGACCTGGTTCTTGCCCACACCCAGACGGTTGGCACCGGCATAGACGTCGGCGAACTCGGCACGCGAGGATTTGAAGCCTGTGGTATTGACGTTGGCGATGTTGTTGCCGGTAACGTCCAGCTGTTTGTTGGCTGCGTACAGACCGCTAAGGCCGATATTGAAAGACATGAATTCGCTCCTGCGCCGCGCTGGCGGGCCTTAGATACCGATGGTTTGTATGTCAGAGAGGGAGACCTTGCCGACGCCAGCAAGGTTGAGCACCATTTCGCCGGTGGCATTGAAGCTGACGCTGGTCACCTTGGCCGGCAGCAGCGTGCTCATCTGCACCGACTGGCCATCCACGGTGGTGCTGGCGGCGAAGGTGTAGGTGCCCGGGTCGACCTTCTCGCCGCTGTCGTTGGTGCCGTCCCAGATGAAGTCGGCATAGCCGGCTTTCTGCTCGCCCAGCTCGATGGTCTTGACGGTATTGCCGTCCTTGTCCTTGATGGTGATCTTCGCTTCACTGATTGCCTGCGGCACGACGAACTGTGCATTGAAGCTTTCAGTGGTATCGACCACCGCCTTGTCGTTCTGTACCACCACCGAACGGCCGACCAGCGAGGAGGCCTGCAGGGCCTGGGACGAGGCCATGGCATTGGTGATGCTGCTGACCGATTCGTTCAGGGAGGTGATGCCTTCCAGGCTGCTGAACTGCGCCAGCTGGGCCACGAACTCACCGTTCTCCTGCGGATCCAGCGGGTTCTGGTGCTGCATCTGGGTAACCAGCAACTGCAGGAACGCGTCCTTGCCAAGCGTATCGGTACCGGTCTTGGACACGGTATCGGTGGTTTTCTTGGTGGTACCACCGACGCCCGACGCTGTCAGGACATCATTGAGGTTCACACCGCTGGTGCTATCGACTGCCATGGTCCGGATTCCTTATCACTGACCCAGGGTCAGCACTTTCTGCATCATGTTCTTGGCGGTGTTCATCAGCTCGGCGTTGGTCTGGAACGCGCGGCTGGCGGAGATCATGTCAGCCATCTCCTCGACCACATTGACGTTCGGGTAGTAGACGTAACCGTCCTTGTTCGCCGCCGGATGGTTGGGCTCGTAGCGTGCTTCGAGGTTGCTCTGGTCTTCGATGATGCCCTTGACCTGCACTCCCTGCCCTGCCTCGCCCTGGTCTTCGAACAGCGACTGGCTGCCGCCGGCCTGCGCATTCTGGAAGGTGGTGGCGAACACCGGGTGCCGCGCGCGGTAGGTCTGATCGATACTCGACGAAACCGTCTCGGCGTTGGCAATGTTGGAAGCAACGGTGTTGAGGCGGGTGTTCTGCGCGCTCATGCCGCTACCGGCAATGTTGAAGACACTGGACAGGGACATGGTCATTCTCCTCGCAGGGCAGAAACCAGCCCTTTGAATTTACTGTTGAGCAGGGTGAAGCTGGCCTGGAAGCCAATGGCGTTTTCCGTGTAGTTCGATTGCTCGATCTGGGCGTCCACGGTGTTCTGGTCGATCGACGGCTGCGTCGGCGTGCGGTACTGCAGCGTGTCGTCAGCCATTGCCAGGCCTTCGGCCTCGATGTGACGGCTGTTGGTTCGGTCCATGGCAAAGCGGCCACCGCTCTGCTGCTTCTGGCTTTCGGCGGCGAGCACCGAAGAGAAGTCCATGTCACGCGCCTTGTAATTGGGCGTGTCAGCGTTGGCGATGTTGTTGGCCAGCACTTCGGCGCGCTGAGCGCGGAAGCCCAGTGCCTTTTCATGGATGCCAAGCGCCTTGTCGAAACTGATGCTCATGTCGGGGAAACCTTCGAAGGTTGACCGGAATATCGTTGGCCAAGCTATAGCAAGGGCTGTGCCAATATCCTGAAAGGCCAGAAACACTGGGCTGGGGCGGAGATGGCTGATGGCGCGATGCCAGAAAAGCGGCAAAAGGCTTCCGCCTGAACAACGCAAAGCGGCAATTGCCGGGCGGCAAAAGCGGCAAAACAAAAAATTGACGTCAACAGGCGTGGGTGGCGTTTGGGGGAGGGCAACCTGCTGCTTGGAACATCAGGCTTTTGAGCGCGAGCGCCGCGCGGGCAGCGTTCGCTCTCACGCCTGCCTGGAACAGACCGGCAGGCTCGCAGCCGATCACTTGGCCTGGTAAATGATTCCCGGGCTGCACTGCACCATCTGGTAGTGGTCCGGCAACCCATTGAGCGCCTCGGACGCCCCCAGGAAGAGGTACCCACCTGGCTTCAGGGTGCTGTGAATACGCAGCAGGATGTCTTTCTTCACCTGTGCCGAGAAATAGATCAACACATTCCGGCAGAACACGATGTCGAACTTGCCCAACGCCGCGTAGCTGTCGAGCAGGTTGAACGAGCGGAACTCGACACGGCTGCGAATCGCCGGCTTGACCGCCCAGCGCCCCGGCCCCTTGGTGTCGAAGTAGCGCTGCAGGCGCTCCTGGGACAAGCCGCGGGCGATCGCCAGGCTGTCGTATTCACCGGTCTTGCAGTTGTTGAGCATCGACCCGGACAGGTCGGTGGCAACGATCTGCGCACCCATCTTCAACTGGCCCAGGTTGCTGCGCTCGAACTCATCGATGGCCATCGAAATGGAGTACGGCTCCTGGCCCGACGAGCAGGCCGCCGACCACATGCGCAGGCGCTGGCCGGGGTTGTTCTTGATGAACTCGGGAATGACCTTGTTCTTCAGCACTTCGAATGGGTAGGTATCGCGAAACCACAAGGTTTCGTTGGTGGTCATCGCATCCACCACCTGCTCGCGCAGCCCCCCACGCGGCTGAGCCTGGATGCGCTGCACCAGTTCGCCCAGGCTCTTGATGCCCTGCTGCTCCATCAGCTTGTTGAGACGGCTGGAGACCAGGTACTGCTTGTTCTCACCCAGCAGGATGCCACAGGCTTTCTCCAGGAATACCCGGAACTGTTCGAAATCCAAATTACCCGTAGACACTACTGCGGCCTCTTTTCAATCACAGGTACCGGGAGTCGCCTCCCGGCTACTTCAATGCGTTGCCTTGATCCGGTCGACCACGCGCTGGGCCAGGTCGTCCGGCCTGAACTTGGCCAGGAAGTCATCGGCACCGACCTTCTTGACCATCGCCTGGTTGAACACCCCGGACAGCGAAGTATGCAGGCAGATATGTAGCTTTTGCATGCGCGGGTCACTGCGGATCTCGGCGGTCAGCGTATAACCGTCCATCTCCGGCATCTCGATGTCCGAAATCATCATCAGGAACTCTTCTTCCGGCCGCTTGCCCTCCTCCACCAGTTTGCGCAGGTAGTCCAAGGCCTGGCGCCCATCATTGAGCGCCACCACCTCGACACCGACCGTCTGCAGGCAGCGGCTGACCTGCTTGCGCGCCACCGACGAATCGTCAACGGTCAGCACACGCAGCAGCACGGCCTTGTCCTGGGTGTCGGCATCGACCACACCGGCTGACACCGACTCGGACGACGGCGCCACCTCGGCCAGTACCTTTTCCACGTCGATGATTTCAACCATGCGGTTGTCCACCCGGGTAACCGCAGTCAGGTAATGGTCGCGGCCGGTGCCCTTGGGTGGCGGGTGGATTTCTTCCCAGTTCATGTTGACGATGCGCTCGACCGAGTGCACCAGAAAACCTTGGGTCTTGGTGTTGTACTCGGTGATGATCACGAAGCTGTTGCGAGTCTCTTCCTGCAGCCCGGGCAAGCCGGTGGCCATCGACAGGTCGAGAATCGGAATGGTCGCCCCACGAATGTTGGCCACACCACGCACCACTGGGTGGGACTTGGGCAGCACGGTCAGCTCAGGGCATTGCAGCACCTCGCGGACCTTGAACACATTGATGCCGTAAAGCTGCGCGCCATTGAGGCGGAACAACAGCAATTCCAGGCGATTCTGCCCAACCAGCTGTGTGCGCTGGTTGACTGAATCCATAACCCCCGCCATGCCTGACTCCTTCTTCTTTCTGCCATATCGTAGCCACTCCTACAGCGAGTCGGCACGGGCTTTGCTTTTTTGAGCGTCATGTACACGAAAACGACAATTTTCCGACGACTGACGCACCTGCTGAGCGGCTCGCTGGCTGCACTGTGCCTGCTGGCACCCGGCGCTCGAACGCTGGCGGACGCGGTTACCTTGCCTGAACAGCTTATCGGTGTCACCCAAGGGTTTCTTGAATTCACCGTAGAGGATTACCTGGCCACGACGCAGACACCGGGCCGCTACGAAATACAGGTCAACTCGCTCGATCCGCGCCTGCGCATGCCGCTGTGCAGCCAGCAACTGGACGCTTCGCTGGAAAGCCCGGCGCAGCCATTGGGGCGTGTCACGGTACGTGTACGCTGCGACGGCGCCGCGCCGTGGACCGTCTTCGTGCCGGCAACGGTGCGGCTGTTCCGCGATGTGGTGGTGGTTACCCGCCCGCTGAAGCGCCAGAATATCGTGGGTGAAGGTGACGTGGCCCTGCGCGAACGTGACGTTGGCACCCTCACCCAAGGCTTTCTCACCGACCTTGATCAGGTGGTTGGCATGAAGATGCTGCGCCCGACGGTGATCGACCAGGTTTTGACCCCACAGCACCTGGAGCAGGCCGAAGTGATACGCAAGGGCGACCATGTGGTGATCATCGCCCGCAGCGGCAGCCTGGCCGTACGCATGCCCGGCGAGGCCCTCAGCAAAGGCGGCCAGGGCGAACAGATCCGGGTGCGCAACCTGAATTCGCAGAGGGTAGTGAAGGCCCGGGTCACGGCCCCCGGCCAGGTGGAGGTCGCCATGTAGATTGGGCTGGCAGTGTATTACCGCTTTTTCTAAACTGTATCAGGAACGGGTTCGCGGGCTTGCCGAGAGGCGGCTGAGCATTTATGCCTAAAGTTTCTTTCGCAATGGCCGAAAACATGGCAAGCGTCCAAATACCCAGGGGTTTCTGATCATGGTCATCGACTTCAGTCGTTTGAATAACTCTCCGTCCATCACGGGCGGCGTTCGCGGCAATGCCGCGCCCGGCAACGCCGACAAGTCCGGCGAAACCACCGCGCCGAATAGCGCAAGCGCCAGCGGAGAAGCGGTACACCTCAGCCAAGAGGCCCAGCAGTTGCAAAAGGTCAGCGACAAGCTGCGCGACCAGCCCGTTGTCGACAATGCCCGCGTGGCACAGTTGAAACAGGCGATCGCAGATGGCAGCTACCAGGTCGATGCCGGCCGGGTCGCCAGCAAACTGCTCGATTTCGAAGCCCAGCGCTGACCGTTCGGCGCGCTGACTTCACGGACGCTTGAAAAGCCAAGAGTTAGCCATGCACGACATCACATTGCTGCAACTGATCGAAGACGACATCGCCCCCACCCAGGAGCTGCTCGACCTGCTTCAGCAGGAGGCAGTCGCCCTGCACGGGCGCGATATGGCACCGCTGGAGGGCATCCTGGCCCGCAAGCAATCGCTGATCGTTCTGCTCGAGCAGCAAGGCATCCGCCGCCACAACCTGCTCACCAGCCTCGGCCTCAGCGCCGACCGCGCCGGGGTGCAGGCCGTTGCTGCACAGTCGCCAAACGGTGAAGTGATCATGCAACAACTCAGAGCGCTGACCGAATTGATGGAAACCTGCCAAAAGGTCAACGAAACCAATGGCCGGATCGTCCAGGTACAGCAGCACGTCACCGCCAACCAGATCAGAATCCTCATGGGCGGCGATTCTCCGTCGCTCTACGACAGCCGTGGCGCCACTTCGCCACTGGCCAAGCCTCGGGCGCTCAGCCAAGTGTGATTAGTTCTATCAAGGCACGGAACATACTGGCAAAATGCCTTTACTTGCGTGTGTCGTTTTTGCCTGGAGATTGATAACCCGTGTTCAATGAAACCGATGCTCCGCAGCCGCCAAAGGTGCTGAACACTCCTTTGGAGATTGCGGCCAACCTGCGCCAGTTGCTGGAGAGCCATGATCCTTTGATCATCACCTTCCATGAGCGCAGCCAGCGTTTCCAGAGCTACGTGGTTCATGTGGACCGTGACAGCAATACTTTGGCGCTGGATGAGATGATCCCGCGCGATGGCGAAAAATTCATCGAGAACGGCGAGCCGTTCCGCGTTGAAGGGTTCCACGACGGCGTACGCATTGCGTGGGAGTGCAACCACGAACTGAGGATCACCGAGGTCGATGGCCATCGCTCCTACCGCGGTGCCTTGCCGGACGAGGTGACCTACCACCAGCGGCGCAATGCATTTCGCGCTGCGCTGAAGCTGTCGCAGCTGGTCGATGTGATTCTCGATGGTACCCATCTCAAGGGGAATGGTGCCTTGCGCGGCAAGTTGCTCGACATCTCCGCCACTGGCTGCAAGCTGCGGTTCGACGGCAACGTCGAGGCGCGTCTGCAACTGGGCCAGGTTTACGAGCGCTTCAAAGCCAGCAACCCGCTGGGCCTGGTGGACATGATGGTCGAGTTGCGCCACCTGCATTACGAAGAGCGGATCAACACCACCTTTGCCGGCGTACGCTTCCATAACCTCAATGGCCAGGCGCAACGCAAGATAGAGAGCTTCGTGTACCAGCTGCAGCGCGAAGCGCGGCGGTTCGATAAAGACGATTATTGATCGTCTGCTTAGAACGCCCCCCCTGGAGGCTGATGCCAGTCTTTTGAACGATCAGGGCCGCTTTGCGGCCCATCGCCGGCAAGCCGGCTCCCACCGGGATCGCGCCAGCTTTTAGACGTTGGGCAAGACAGTTGCTCGCACAGTTTGTGAAAGTGCCCTGGGAAGTTAGGCACCCATCCAATGTCTTGAGGCAGCCCTCTATGGTGAAGCCTACGCCGCACCGGTGGGAGCTGGCTTGCCAGCGATGGGCTGCCTAGCAGCCCTGATGAAGCGTACTCACTGGCATTGACCTGGAAGTGGCTTTTCGTTTGTGCCTACCCTGGGCCCGCCTCAAACTGGCTTGCTGACCTCGCCCGGATCAGCCGGTTCGGCCTTATCTTCAGCCTCGGTATCCTCAGCCGCCACAGGCGCCTGCATTACCTCCTGCACGGTCTGTTCATCCACCCGCGGGTCGAGCGCCGCCGACAATGGCGAGCCCGCCGCCGGCATGGCCACGTGACCCAACGGCGCGTCCTGTACCTGGTGCAGCCCGGTGACCGCCTTCGGCCGAATCCGCCACACCAGCACCAGGGCGAAGAACACGAAGAAGGCATACAGCATCTGCGCGCCCAGCACCTTCATCAGTACCCCCGCCGCCAGCGGCCCGATGCACGCCCCCACGCCGTAGGTGACCAGCAGCATCGCGGTCAACGAGACACGCCGCTCGCTTTCCACGTGGTCGTTGGAAAATGCCACAGCCAGCGGATAAAGGCAGAACTGCAGCAGCGAAATCAGAAAGCCGATGCCGAAAAGCAACTCCAACGGCACATTGGGCAGAATCGCCAGCGGCGCCGCCGCCAGCGCCAGCCCCACAGCCACGCTGCGGATCAGCACGGCCCGGTCATAGCGGTCGGACAACCAGCCCAACGGCCACTGCACCAGCAGCCCGGCAAAGATGCAGCTGCCCATGAACAAGCCGATCTGCTCGGTGGAAAGCCCCTGGCTGGACGCATACAGCGGCGCCAGGCCGTAAAAAGAGCCAACGATCAACCCCGAACCCAGCACCGTGCTCAGCGACTGCGGCACGCGCTTGATGAAGAATTTCGGCTCCATGGGTGCCGGGCGCAGCGGCGCCGGGTGAATGCGCCGGGTCATCGCCACCGGCACCAGGCACAGGGCGAAGCACATCGCGACCAGCATCAACAGTTCAGGGCCAAGTTCGGGATGCACCACCAGAATCAGCTGACCGAGCACCAGCCCCAGGTAAGAGGCGATCATGTACCCGCCAAACACAGCGCCGCGGTGCTTGGCGTCAGCCTGCTCGTTCAGCCAGCTCTCAATGACCATGTACTGGCACATCATGCCCAGGCCAACGAGCATCCGCAGCCCGACCCAGACCGGCAGCCAGTTGGTCATGCCATGGCCCAGCACCGCCGCACAGACGATGCCGGCGCAGGTGGTATAGGCCCGGATGTGCCCTACCCGGCCGATCAGTCGGTGGCCAACCTTGCCACCAACAGCCAGGCCGAAATAGTTGGCCGCCATCAACGCACCGACCCACAGGCTGTCGACATTGTCGGCCGCCAGGCGCAAAGCCAGGTAAGTACTGAGCAGACCCGAGCCGATAAGCATCATCAAGGCAGCGAAATACAACGACTGAAACGGCTTCCAGATGTTTCGCATACGTCCCGTAGGGCTCCCTGGTCAGGTGGCGTTGGCTTGCTGGCAAGCATAAAAGCAAATCAGCCGCGGCGCAGTCCCCTGCCGGCGAAATAGCAGAACAGGGGCGCATGCAGTAGCGTTCGTGTCGCGATCAGGCTTGTGCCGCCAACACGCGCCGCTCCCACGGCGTGATCTCGTCGTAGAAATCAGTCAACTCGAGCGTCTTGCTGGCAGCGTAACCTTCGATGAACTCAGCCCCGAACAGTTCCCGGGCCAAGGCGCTGCGCTTGAGACGTTCCAGCGCCGCGTGCAGGGTGCAGGGCAGGCTCAGGTGCTCAGGGACCTGGAACTCACCCTGGATGGCCGGTGCAGGCGCCAGGCGCTGCTCGATGCCGTGCAGGCCAGCTGCCAGGCTGGCGGCAATGGCAAGGTAGGGGTTTGCATCCGCGCCCGGCAGGCGGTTCTCGACGCGCCGCGCCGCGGGGCCGCTGGCCGGAATACGCAGCCCGGCAGCGCGGTTGTCATGCGACCAGCAGGCATTGTTCGGCGACGCATAGGGATGGCACAGCCGCTGGTACGAGTTGACATTGGGTGCGAACAGCGCGGTGAAATCGGCCATGCACGCCTGCAGGCCGCCAATGAAATGATGGAAGGTCTCGCTCGGCTGCCCCTGGTCATCGCTGAACACGTTCCGCCCCGTGGCGACCTCTACCAGGCTCTGGTGAATATGCATCGAGCTGCCCGGCGTATGCGCCAGGGGCTTGGCCATGCACACCACCGTCAGGCCATGCTTGAGCGCGACCTCCTTGAGCAGGTGCTTGAACAGGAACGTCTGGTCGGCCAGCAGCAAGGGGTCGCCGTGCAGCAGATTGATTTCGAACTGGCTGACGCCCATTTCATGCATGAAGGTGTCGCGCGGCAGGCCAAGCGCTGCCATGCACCGGTAAACCTCCTGAAAGAACGGCCGCAGGCCGTTGTTGGAACTGACACTGAATGCCGAGTGGCCGAGCTCACGGCGGCCGTCCTTGCCCAGCGGCGGCGCAAACGGTTGTACAGGGTCACTGTTGGGCGCAAAGACGAAGAACTCCAGTTCGGTGGCCACCACCGGCGCCAGGCCCAGCGCGGCATAGCGGGCGATCACCCCTTTGAGTAGCCCGCGGGTGGATAGCCCTGACGGGCGGCCATCGAGCTCATTGGCATCACAGATCGCCAGCGCCAGGCCCTCCTCGCTCCAGGGCAAGCGGTGGATCTGCGCAGGCTCCGCGACCAAGGCCAGATCACCATCGTCGCTGCCGTAGTATTTCGCTGGCGGGTAGCCGCCCATGATGCACTGCAACAAGACGCCACGTGCCATCTGCAGGCGCCGGCCTTCGAGGAAGCCATCGGCAGTCATGACCTTGCCACGGGGAACGCCGTTAAGGTCGGGAGTGACACATTCGATCTGGTCGATGCCCTGAAGATGCTCGGCGAGCGAGCGCGGGGCTGCGGTGGTCATGACGCTTGTCCTTGTTGTTATGGGCTGGCAACAACATAGGCTGGGGGTGTTTAAAATATCAAGCACCTGCATCCGCGACGACGCAGTTCTTGCCCCTCACTCGCGCAGGGTCATGCCGTTGGCAGGCAATGGCAGCGCCGTTTTGTACCGGACCTGCTTCAAGGCAAAACTCGAGCGTATGTTCGCTACCCCTGGCAGTCGCGTCAGGTAATCGAGAAACCGCTCCAGCGCCTGAATGCTCGGCAACAGCACCCGTAGCAAATAGTCGGGGTCGCCAGTCATCAGGTAGCACTCCATCACCTCCGGGCGCTCGGCGATTTCTTCCTCGAAGCGGTGCAGCGCTTGCTCTACCTGCTTCTCCAGGCTGACATGGATGAACACATTGACATCCAGCCCCAGCACCTCTGGCGACAGCAGGGTCACCTGCTGACGGATCACACCCAGCTCTTCCATGGCCTTGACCCGGTTGAAGCAAGGCGTGGGCGACAGGTTCACCGACCGCGCCAGTTCTGCGTTGGTGATGCGGGCGTTGTCCTGAAGGCTGTTGAGAATGCCGATATCGGTACGATCGAGTTTGCGCATGAGACAAATTCACCGGTTTTTTGTGTTTATGCAGAATGTTTATCTGGACCGCTCGCTAAAGGCAATCAACTTGAGAGAAAAATTCTCCCGGGGTGTCACTACTATGTAATTGACGCTGACCTGCCAGTCACAAGCCGGTAGTCAGCGGCGGCCGCTTCAAAGCTCACAAAAACAACATCCGAGCGAGCGTAAAAAGCATGAACGAGTACGCCCCCCTGCGTTTGCATGTGCCCGAGCCTACCGGCCGGCCAGGCTGCCAGACCGATTTTTCCTACCTGCGCCTGAACGACGCGGGTCAAGTCCGTAAACCGCCCATCGATGTCGATGCTGCCGACACTGCCGACCTGTCCAACAGCCTGGTCCGCGTGCTCGACGAGCATGGCGATGCTCTTGGCCCATGGGCCGAAGACATCGATCCACAGCTGCTGCGCCAAGGCATGCGCGCCATGCTCAAGACGCGGATTTTCGACAGCCGCATGGTGCTTGCCCAGCGCCAGAAGAAGATGTCCTTCTACATGCAGAGCCTGGGCGAAGAAGCCATCGGCAGCGCCCAGGCGCTGGCGCTGAACCGCACCGACATGTGCTTCCCCACCTACCGCCAGCAAAGCATCCTGATGGCCCGCGACGTGTCGCTGGTGGAAATGATCTGCCAGCTGTTGTCCAACGAACGCGACCCGCTAAAAGGCCGCCAGCTACCGATCATGTATTCGGTACGCGAAGCCGGCTTTTTCACCATCAGCGGTAACCTGGCGACGCAGTTCGTGCAGGCGGTCGGCTGGGCCATGGCCTCGGCGATCAAGGGCGATACCAAGATAGCCTCGGCCTGGATCGGCGACGGCGCCACGGCCGAGTCCGACTTCCACACCGCGCTGACCTTCGCCCACGTATACCGCGCCCCGGTGATCCTCAACGTGGTCAACAACCAGTGGGCGATCTCCACCTTCCAGGCCATCGCCGGCGGCGAATCGACCACCTTCGCCGGCCGTGGCGTGGGTTGCGGTATCGCCTCCCTACGGGTGGACGGCAACGATTTCGTCGCTGTATATGCCGCCTCGCGCTGGGCCGCCGAACGCGCCCGCCGCGGCCTGGGCCCGTGCCTGATCGAGTGGGTCACCTACCGCGCAGGCCCCCACTCCACTTCCGACGACCCGTCCAAATACCGCCCTGCCGACGACTGGAGCCACTTCCCGCTGGGCGACCCGATCGCCCGCCTGAAACAGCACCTGATCAAGATCGGCCACTGGTCCGAGGAAGAACACCAGGCCGTCACCGCAGAGTTCGAAGCGGCCGTCATCGCCGCGCAAAAGGAAGCCGAACAATACGGCACCCTGGCCAACGGCCACATCCCGAGTGCAGCCTCGATGTTCGAGGACGTGTACAAGGAAATGCCCGACCACCTGCGCCGTCAGCGCCAGGAACTGGGGGTTTGAGATGAACGACCACAACAACAGCATCAAACCGGAAACCGCCATGGCCACCACTACCATGACCATGATCCAGGCCCTGCGCTCGGCCATGGACGTCATGCTTGAGCGCGACGACAACGTGGTGATCTACGGCCAGGACGTGGGTTACTTTGGCGGCGTGTTCCGCTGCACCGAGGGCCTGCAGACCAAGTACGGCAAGTCGCGCGTGTTCGACGCGCCGATCTCCGAGAGCGGTATCGTCGGCACCGCCGTGGGCATGGGTGCCTATGGCCTGCGGCCTGTGGTGGAAATCCAGTTCGCCGACTATTTCTATCCTGCCTCCGACCAGATCGTTTCGGAAATGGCGCGCCTGCGCTACCGCTCGGCCGGCGAATTCATCTCCCCACTGACCCTGCGCATGCCCTGCGGTGGCGGCATCTACGGTGGCCAGACCCACAGCCAGAGCCCCGAAGCGATGTTCACTCAGGTGTGCGGCCTGCGCACGGTCATGCCCTCCAACCCGTACGATGCCAAAGGCCTGCTGATCGCCTCGATCGAATGCGATGACCCGGTGATCTTCCTGGAGCCCAAGCGCCTGTATAACGGCCCGTTCGACGGCCACCACGACCGCCCGGTGACGCCGTGGTCCAAGCACCCGCAAAGTGCCGTGCCGGACGGTTACTACACCGTGCCGCTGGACAAAGCGGCCATCACCCGCCCAGGCAACGACGTCACTGTATTGACCTACGGCACCACGGTCTACGTGGCCCAGGTGGCCGCCGAGGAAACCGGTGTGGATGCTGAAGTGATCGACCTGCGCAGCCTCTGGCCGCTGGACCTGGACACCATCGTCGCGTCGGTGAAGAAGACCGGCCGCTGCGTGGTCGTGCATGAAGCCACACGGACCTGCGGTTTCGGCGCCGAACTGGTGGCGCTGGTGCAGGAGCATTGCTTCCATCACCTCGAAGCGCCCATCGAGCGCGTCACCGGTTGGGACACGCCCTACCCTCACGCACAGGAGTGGGCTTATTTCCCAGGCCCTTCTCGTGTTGGTGCGGCATTGAAACGGGTCATGGAGGTCTGAATGGGCACGCACGTCATCAAGATGCCGGACATTGGCGAAGGCATCGCGCAAGTCGAACTGGTCGAATGGTTCGTCAAGGTCGGCGATGTGATCGCCGAAGACCAGGTGGTCGCCGATGTCATGACTGACAAGGCCACCGTGGAAATCCCTTCGCCGGTCAGTGGCAAGGTGCTGGCCCTGGGTGGCCAGCCGGGTGAAGTGATGGCGGTCGGCAGCGAGCTGATCCGCATCGAAGTGGAAGGCAGCGGCAACCACGTGGATGTGCCGCAGGCCAAGCCGGTCGAGCCGCAGGCCGCACCGGTCGCCGTCAAGCCGGAACCCCGTGTCGACGCACAACCGGTTGCCTGCCCGGCCACCACGTCGCACAGTGCCCCCCCTATCGTGCCGCGCCAGGCCGACGAAAAGCCGCTGGCCTCCCCCGCTGTGCGCAAGCGCGCCCTGGATGCTGGTATCGAATTGCGTTACGTGCATGGTAGCGGCCCGGCCGGGCGCATCCTGCACGAAGACCTCGATGCCTTCATCAGCAAACCGCAGAGCCCTGCCGGCCAGGCACCTGGCGGTTATGCCAAGCGCACCGACAGCGAGCAGGTGCAGGTGATCGGCCTGCGCCGCAAGATCGCCCAGCGCATGCAGGATGCCAAGCGCCGCGTGGCGCACTTCAGCTATGTCGAGGAAATCGACGTCACGGCGCTGGAAGCCCTGCGCCAGCAACTCAACAGCAAGCACGGTGACAGCCGCGGCAAGCTGACCCTGTTGCCGTTCCTGGTGCGCGCCCTGGTCGTGGCGCTGCGCGACTTCCCGCAGATCAACGCCACCTATGACGACGAAGCCCAGGTCATCACCCGCCATGGCGCGGTGCACGTGGGCATCGCCACCCAAGGCGACAACGGCCTGATGGTGCCGGTGCTGCGCCACGCCGAGGCCGGCAGCCTGTGGGGCAATGCCAGCGAGATTGGCCGCCTGGCCAATGCAGCGCGCAACAACAAGGCCAGCCGCGAGGAACTGTCCGGCTCGACCATCACCCTGACCAGCCTCGGTGCGTTGGGCGGTATCGTCAGCACACCGGTGGTCAACACCCCGGAGGTAGCGATCGTCGGCGTCAACCGCATGGTCGAGCGGCCAATGGTGGTCGACGGCCAGATCGTGATCCGCAAGATGATGAACCTGTCCAGCTCGTTCGACCACCGTGTGGTCGATGGCATGGATGCCGCGCTGTTCATCCAGGCTGTACGTGGCTTGCTTGAACAACCCGCCTGCCTGTTCGTGGAGTAAGCATGCAACAGACTATCGACACCACCCTGCTGATCATCGGCGGTGGCCCTGGTGGCTACGTGGCCGCCATCCGCGCAGGGCAATTGGGCATCCCCACCGTGCTGGTGGAAGGCCAGGCGCTGGGCGGCACTTGCCTGAACATCGGCTGCATTCCGTCCAAGGCGCTGATCCATGTGGCTGAGCAGTTCCACCAGGCTTCGCGCTTTACCGAACCCTCGCCCCTGGGCATCAGCGTCGCCTCGCCGCGCCTGGACATCGGCCAGAGCGTGGCCTGGAAGGACGGTATCGTCGATCGCCTGACCACCGGCGTCGCCGCGCTGCTGAAAAAGCACGGGGTCAAAGTGATCCATGGCTGGGCGAAGATCCTTGACGGCAAGCACGTCGACGTCGACGGCCAGCGCATCCAGTGCGAGCACCTGCTGCTGGCCACCGGCTCGAACAGCGTCGAACTGCCCATGCTGCCGCTGGGCGGGCCGATCATCTCCTCGACCGAGGCCCTGGCCCCCGAAACCCTACCTCGGCACCTGGTGGTGGTTGGCGGCGGCTATATCGGCCTGGAGCTGGGTATCGCCTACCGCAAACTGGGCGCGCAGGTGAGCGTGGTGGAGGCGCGTGAGCGCATCCTGCCGACCTATGACAGCGAGCTGACCGCGCCGGTAGCCGAATCGCTGAAAAAGCTGGGCATCACTGTGTACCTTGGGCACAGCGTCGAAGGTTACGACAGCGGTTGCTTGCTGGCCCGCGATGCTCAAGGTGCACAGCTGCGCCTGGAGGCCGACCGGGTGCTGGTGGCGGTTGGCCGCCGCCCGCGCACGCACGGTTTCAATCTGGAAAGCCTCGAACTGAAGATGAACGGCGCGGCCATCGCCATCGACGAACGCTGTCAGACCAGCATGCACAACGTTTGGGCCATCGGTGACGTGGCCGGCGAACCGATGCTGGCACACCGCGCAATGGCGCAAGGTGAAATGGTCGCGGAAATCATTGCCGGCAAGGCACGACGGTTCGAACCCTGCGCAATTGCAGCAGTGTGTTTTACAGACCCGGAAGTCGTTGTGGTCGGCAAGACCCCGGAACAGGCCAGCCAGCAAGGGCTGGACTGCATCGTCGCGCAGTTCCCCTTCGCCGCCAATGGCCGCGCCATGAGCCTGGAGTCGAAAACCGGCTTCGTGCGCGTGGTGGCGCGGCGTGACAATCACGTGATCCTGGGTTGGCAGGCGGTTGGCGTGGCGGTTTCAGAGCTGTCCACAGCGTTTGCCCAGTCATTGGAAATGGGCGCGCGGCTGGAGGATATCGCGGGCACTATCCACGCTCACCCGACCCTGGGCGAAGCGGTGCAGGAAGCGGCATTGCGCGCGCTGGGCCACGCCCTGCACATCTGACACTGAAGCGGCTGCGGCCGATTTGGCCCGCAGCGCCCTCGGCGCTGCGGGCTTTTTTTCATTCGGCGATGCTGCATTGGCCTGCAGACATGCCGATGATCAGTTCAAACGCGGAAGTAGCCCACCGACGAATCGAACGGCAGGCGCTTGAGTTCGATCTTGTTCAGATCCAGCACGTCACGCAGCGCGGCAGTTTCGCCAGGGAAGTTGCGGTAGGCGACTTCGTCCAGCACCACGATCGCGCCTTTAGGCATGTAAGGCAGGAAAGTCTCCAGCGCCACCTTGGTGGACGAATACAGGTCCGTGTCGAGGATCAGCATGGCCACTACCAGATCGGGGCGGGTTTTCACAAAGGCAGGCACGGTTTCCAGAATGTCGCCCTTGACGATCTCGCAGCGCGGGATCCGATTGACCGGGCGAATCAGATCGTTGGCCTCGATCATGTCCTGAATCAGGGTCTCGTCGGTGTCGGAGAACATGCTTTCATTGATGTCGGCTGGATCCTGCTCGGCATCGATGCTGGCAAAGCCGCCGAAGGTATCGAAACCGATGATCGAACGGTTGATCGCATAGGGTTCCAGAATCATCGATAGCTGCATGTACAGCATCAACGAGTTGCCTTTGTATACGCCGCACTCGACGATAGCGCCCGGAATGTCTTGCACCATCTTGAACAGTTCGATGCGCGAAAGCGCAGCGGTCACGGCGATACGGTTGGCAAACACGAACGGCGCATCGGCCACGTATTGGGCATCGACACGGCTCAGCACGCTGGCGCGCTTTTCGTTGTACTCGACCTCGGCAGCAGTCAGACGACGCTTGGTCATGGGTTAACTCCCTGGAATTGCGAAAAGTCGCTGGCGTTGAAAAAGTCTTTGAAGCCGGCCTCAGCATCCGAACAACCGTTGTCGACGTTCGGTGCACCGCGCTTATGCAGCAGGTCTTGCAAGTGGATCAGACGGAAGTCCACGCTGAAACGCACCTTGTCGGTGAAGTTGGCTACGGTGCCGTGCAGATGAGCGCCAGAGAAAATCAGCATTTCGCCGCTGTTTGCAGCCACACGCAGTTCGGCGCTGGTATCGATGTCTTCCAGCGGCACCGGGTGTACCCGGGTTTCTTCAGTGATGTTCTGCGAAGCCTTGTGCCGTTGCACATGAATCCAGTCATTGAGGCTCCAATCAGCGGAGCTGTTTCGCACCGGCCGCTCGAAATAGGCCGGGTTGATCATCATGGTCTGTTCGGGCTCGATGCTGTACACCGGCATCCAGGTATTCACCTGGCTTTCCACACTGCCGTACCAGGTATCGCGGTGGGGCTTGTATGCGTAGCTCACACCTGCATGCAGGTACTCGTAGTTGGGCACTACACGCACACGAGGCACGTCGAAGATATAGTCCTTGGGATCGGCCCCGATCTCGCGAATGAAATCGCGGATCAACGCCTTGGCCTGCGGACCATTGGTAAACTGCCGCTTGAGTGCAGTGACACGCTCTACGAAGGTCTCCACCGGCATCATTTTGTGCAGCGACTGGTGGTCGGTTTCGCCATCAAAGGCGGCGGTAATACTCTGCCGGGCCAATGCACACAGCTCATGTGCATTGCCAAGGGCGGTTTCCAGGAAGATATCACCCCTGAACAGCGAGCCCCGGTAGTCCGGCTTGTTCTTCACCTGATTGACATAAAAATTCATACTTGTCCCTTCAGGACCTCATTGAGACCAATGTCCACCACGAACTACGTGGGCTGGCAGCGGTGCATGGATTGAAGCGGACGCAAGGCGACGCATCCAGCCGCTGAGGGCGGGAACTCCAACCATGGCGATACAGGTGTATTACCTGTATCCAGTGCTTCAGTGATCGGCATGCCGGCAGGAAACTTTAAGCGCGCGTGACGCCGATGCTGGCCAAATATCGGCTAATTAGTGGCCTTCAATGGCATACACAGCGCGCACCTGTTCCACGCTCGGAAAGTGCTCGGTAATCAACCCGCGCTGCATTGTCTTGTGCTGGGTGAACGGATACTCGCGCTCGATGAACGTCGGCTCACTGGCATTTTCATAACGCCCACTGACGGAAATCCGCAAGCGCTCATCCCCTTCACGAGAAGACCGATGAATGGTGAAGTTCGACATCAAGCAAACGCCACCCTTGCCGACACAGACAGGAACGAAGTCATCTTCCTTGAAGTGCTTTTCGTCGACCCTCAACACATGCTGTTCCTGGTCGCCGCTAAGCAGGCCCAGCAAATGACTGCCGGGCATCACCTCCATGGTGAACAATTGCGTGTCGATGTCCATGAACGGGATCCAGGTGGTGATGGTATCCAGGCTGCCCTGGACTGAAGTCCAGTCCTGATGCACGTCAAACCCCTGATAACCTCCCGGGATCACCAACTTTTTCGACATCAGATGCAACACAGGGGTGGTCTGGAACAACGGAGTAACGACGCCCAGGTCGGCAGCCGCTTCGCGTAGTCGATCGGCGGTCATCAACCGGTAGACGCCGTACAGCTTGGAGCACATGCGCAGCGTCGCCAAGTAGAGAGGAACGCTCGCCCCCAGCAGTACGGCCATGTTCAGATGCAGGGCTTCAACGGCAGGACCATCAGCGACAGGTAGAGCAAGCCGGTCCAACTGTTGGGCAAATGCCAGATTGAAGTGGACCAGGGTTTCGTCGAGATGACGCGGGTCGAAAATGCCTTCGGCGACCAGATAACCCTGCTCGCGATAAAAGCGGATTTGATTTCGATCAAGAATCTTTCCCATCGGCCCGGTGCCCTTTTTTGTTACGCAAGCGGAGGTGCTATCGTGGCCAGCAGTATACACAGCGTACCCTCAGCACCGGTTGACCTGACTCATCCTCGAACACACTGGATACCCTGATGCAAAAAGTTGTCATTTTCGGAGTGCTGGACACCGCCCAACTGGCGCACTACTACCTGAAAAAAGACCCTGCAGTGGACGTGGTAGGCTTTACCGTGCACGAACGCTACCTGCCAGAATCGAGAATGTTCGAAGGGCTGCCGGTGGTGCCCTTTGAAACCCTGCAGGACTATTTCCCAAGCACCGACTACAAGCTGTTTGCGCCCATGACCGGCCGCAAGATGAACCGCCTACGTGAGTCGGTGTACATTCAGGGCAAGCAAAAGGGCTACGACTTCATTAGCTATGTCAGCCCCAATGCCACGGTAAACGACAACGTCATCGGTGAGAACTGCTTCATTCTCGAAGACAACACGCTGCAACCATTCACCACCATCGGCAACAATGTGGTGATGTGGAGCGGCAACCACATAGGCCACCATGGCGAGATCCGCGATCATGTGTTCTTCGCTTCCCACGTGGTCCTCTCCGGGCACTGCCTGGTCGAGCCCTTCGCCTGGTTCGGCGTCAACGCGACCATCACCAACAATTGCACGATCGGTGCAGGTACCTGCGTCGCCATGGGGGCACTGATTTCAAAAGACACTCAACCCTGGCAGCTCTACATCGGCGCACCCGCGCGCGCAGTAAAGAGCAGTCAGGAACTGGATTTTTAGGTAGAGCATGGCCTGGAAAAAACTCGGTAGAACCTTCGACCCCGATAAAGACTGGGTCGGCTCCCACGCCCAAGTGCCCACCGCGCTGGTGCTGGACGATGTGATTCGGGTATTCATCTCCACCCGCAACAGCGCAGGCAAAAGCCTGTGCTATGCGGTTGACCTGGACAAGCAGGACCCGCGCACCGTCGTTGCCCGCCACCGCGAACCTTGCCTGGGTTTCGGCGCTCCCGGCACCTTCGATGACGAAGGCGTGATGCCCAGCTATGCCCTGAAGAAAGATGGCCGTACCTACCTGTACTACAGCGGGTGGAACCAGCGCCTGACCGTGCCCTACCACAATGCCATGGGCGTCGCGGTTTCTGACGACGACGGGCTGCACTTCGAAAAACTGTTCGAAGGCCCGATCATGGATCGCACTGCAACCGAGCCCTACCTGGCCGTGACGCCCACCGTGCTGTTCGATCAAGGCCTGTGGAAGATGTGGTACGTGTCCGGTACACGCTGGCTGGAGGTGGACGGCAAATACGAGCCGTTGTACGTGATCAAGTACGCTGAATCCAAAGACGGATTCCAGTTCACCCGATTCGCGCAGCAATGCCTTGAATCGCGCTTTGAGACCGAAGCCTTTTCCCGCCCCTGCGTCATCAAGGAAAACGGGATTTTCAAGATGTGGTACTGCTCACGCGCATCGCAGGACTACCGCAATGGCGCCGGCTCGTATCGCATACGCTACGCAGAGTCGCCCGACGGCAAGACCTGGACTCGCTACGACGATGCGGGTATCTCACCGTCAGCCGAAGGCTGGGACTCGCTGATGACCTGCTACCCGTTCATCTTCCAGAGCGGCGAGCGCACCTACATGCTGTACAACGGCAACCGTTTCGGGACCAGCGGCTTCGGCCTGGCCCAGTGGAGTGATGATGAATAACGAACAGCTTCAAAACGAAGTCTACAAACTCGAATCCACTGCATCGGATTTGCAGTACGCCTTTCGTGACAAGTTGCGCGACATGTACCTGAACAGCCCGCTCTCTGACGACGACGTGCTTTTCAATATCGGCCTTTATACCCGCAGCTCAGTATTGGTGAAGTTCATCGTCTTGAGCGACCTTTACAAACGCTTCAAGCATATCCCGGGGATGATCTGCGAGTTTGGCACCTGGTACGGCCACAACCTGGTGCTGCTGGAAAACCTGAGGGCCATGTACGAACCGTTCAACAAACAGCGGCAGATCGTCGGTTTCGACACCTTTGAAGGCTATTGCGCGCCGGGTGAAAAAGACTGCAAGGAGAGCGGTGTGTGGGTTGAGAACTCCTACTCCACCAAAGCCAGCTACAAGGATTACCTGAGCGAACTGTTGCAGGTGCACGAAGGCAACAACGTGCTGGGACACAAGCGCGGAGTACATCAACTGGTTGCGGGGGACGTCTGTCAGACCGCGCCCGAATTCTTCAAGAACAACGGCTCGGCCATCGTCGCTTTCGCCTACTTCGACATGGGTCTGTACGAGCCAACCCTGGCAGCGCTCAAGGCGGTCAAGCCCCATCTGGTTTCCGGCAGCATGCTATTGATGGATGAGCTGACATGGGCTCAAGCACCAGGCGAAGCGCTGGCCTTCAAAGAAGTCTTCACCCCTGCTGAATACACCTTGGAGAAGTGCGAGCTGTACCCCTCAAAATGCATCGTCACGATCAGGTGAAGCGCCTATGATTTCTTCCGAGGTATTCGACCAGCGCATGGCGGAACAAGGCTGGGTGATCTTTGAGAAGGCCATCCCGATCACTATCGTCGAGCAGATGCGTAAAGACATCCACGAGGCCTATGCAATCTGCCGCCACTACCAGATAAAAAACGGCATCGATCAGGACACCAGTTACACCGTGCACCACCTGATCGGCCAGTTTGGCAGTTTTCTCGACTGTCTGAAGGCCTACCCTATCTATGCCTTCATCGAGCGCTATTTCGGCGGGCAGTTCATCCTTAACTCGTATGGCGGCGCCATCAACACCCGCGACAGCCAATCTTACGCCCAGCGCGTTCACCGTGATATCCGTTCGTTTTCCGGTGACATGCCGTTGCTACTGAACACGCTGGTGATGCTCGACGACTTCACCGCCGCCAATGGCGCGACCTGGATGCTCTCCGGTTCGCACAAGGCCGAAGCCAAGCCGACGGACGACTATTTCATGGCCCACGCCGAACAGGCGATCGCACCGGCCGGCAGCATCCTCATGTTCAACTCCAATGTCTGGCATGCGGGGGGCAGCAACGTTACCGATCAGGTGCGCCGCTCGGTGACGCCAATGTTTTCCAAGCCGTTCATCAAGCAGCAATTCGACTACCCGCGGGCCCTGGGCTATGACCTGGGGCCAAACCTCGACCCATTGATGCGCCAGGTCATCGGCTACAACGCGCGGGTACCCGCATCGCTGGACGAGTGGTATCAGCCACCGGCCAGGCGCATGTATCACTCCAACCAGGGTTAACCATGTCACGAGATCTGAATACCGAGTACCAGGACACGGAAAACCGCCTGTACGCCTACGATTTCGACTATATACACCGCGACTACATGCTCAGGGCGCTAAACGGGCAGTTTCGCCCCGGGAATGCGCTGGAAATGGGATGCTATCACGGCGAGTTCACCAAAAAGTTGCTGCAGGTCTTCGATGACGTGACCGTGCTTGAAGGGGCCTGTGACCTGCTCGAAGTCGCCCGCAAAAACGTTGCCGATTCGCGCGCAACATTCATCCTGGGTCGGTTCGAAGACACTACCCTGGAACGTCGCTTCGACAACATCTTCCTGATCCATACCCTCGAACATCTGACCGAGCCGCAGCCGGTGCTCAAGAAGATACGCCAGTGGCTGGCGCCGGGTGGCCGGCTATTCATCGTCGTGCCCAATGCCAATGCGGCGTCGCGGCAGATCGCGGTGAACATGGGGCTGATCGACTTCAATGCAGCTGTTACCGATGGCGAGCGCAAGCACGGCCACCGTTGCACTTACAGCCTCGACACACTGGAGCACGAGGCGTTGCAGGCGGGCTTCGAAGTGACCCAGCGCGGCGGTATCCTGTTCAAGCCGATGGCCAACTTTCAGTTCGATGCAGCCTTGCGTGCCGGTATCATCGACCAGGCATTCTTCGAGGGCTGTTACAAGATGGGCATGAAATACCCGGACCTCACCGCGAGTATCTATGTAGTCTGCCAGGCTTGAACCTCAGAGGTAGTCGTAGGCCGCCAAGTGCGGCCCGATGCCCTCGGCGCCGACCTCCATCAGGGCATCGATGATCGACAGGTACGGTGTGAAACCCCCGCAGCGTTGGCGATAGCCCATTACCCGCATACCGATGAAACGCAGATCGATGTTGGCGTCGGCGAACCGCTCCGCCTCATAGAGCGAGCGCCCGCCCTGAGCATTGATATAGCAGGTAGCACCTTCGTGGCGGCAAATATCTAGAATCCGCGCCTGCGCTCTAAGTTGAGCATTGCCGTAAGCCTCACTACTCGTAACTAGCCGAGTCGTTTGGCCCATGAAGTTGGCCAACACCTGAATTTGATGACTCAGAAAACCCGCGAGATTGTTGTCTTCGTGCGCCAGAATACGCTCTATCACTGGAAATACCTGATCAAAGCAGGGTGCCTTGCGGTAGGCCATTTCCACGCTGCGCAGCATACGTCGTTGCCACTGGGCAGCAGGCGCGATGTCTATTTCGTTGATCTTGCGGTTTTGCGACGCCTGCAATAACGGCAGCGTGATCAGCCCTGGCGCCCCGTTGATGAGGATGCGATTGCGGTTGATCCATCCCCGCGTGATGAAGTTAACGTCATCGTAGACCACGAAGCAGTCTGCAGCCTTCAATAGTTGCCAATAGCCAATGTAGGGAAACAGGTACGGCTGCATGATCGCCACCCTGGTCATGCACTGGCCCCGACGATCAAACCGATAATGAAGTCCACGGTGCAGAGATCCAGATCAGGATAGATCGGTAGGCAGATAACCTGCTCCACCGCCTGATGCGCTACTGGCAGGTTGTCGGCACTGGACGATGGGTACCCGCAGTACATCGGCAAGCCACTTATCAGGGGCTGGAAATAACGCCGCCCATGGATGTTGTGGGCGGCGAGGTGCGAGAACAGTGCATCACGGCCAAGCGCAAACTCAGGCCCTACCAGTATCGGGAAGTACGCATGATTGGCGACTGCCTCGCCCCTCCCCTCGATACAGCGAATACCCGCAATACCCGCAAGGCCTTCGCGATAACGCTGGTCGATCAGCCGCCGTTTCCCCAGCGCCTCATCCAGGCCATCCAGCTGCAACATGCCAAAGGCCGCGTGAATTTCGCTGAGCTTGCCGTTAGTACCGGTCAGTTCTACGGTACTTCCGTCGGGAGATAGACCGAAGTTCTTCAACTGGTCTATGCGCCGCTTGGTCTCCTCGTCGCGACAGATGACAGCGCCGCCCTCGAAGGTGCTGAACACCTTGGTAGCGTGAAAGCTCAGGGTCACCAGGTCGCCGTGACGCAGCAGGCTACCGTTTTCATCCTGCACACCGAAAGCATGAGCCGCGTCATAGATCACCTGCAATCCATGGTGCTCGGCAATCGCGCGTATAGCCTCGACATCACAGGGATGGCCATAGCAATGTACTGGCAGGATGGCCGTGGTTTTGTCGGTGATGGCCGCTTCGATGCGTGCCGGGTCAAGGTTCAGGGTGTGCGGGTCGATATCGACGAATACTGGCGTCAAATTGTTCCATAGCAGCGAATGGGCAGTAGCAACAAAGGAGTAAGGCGTTGTGATCACCTCACCGCTGAGCCCGGCCGCTTGCAACGCTGTAATCAGCGCCTGACTACCGTTGCAGAATAGCGAAATATGTTCCACGCCCAGGTAAGCGCACAACGCCGCTTCCAGTCGCTGGTGCATGGCTCCGCCATTGGTCAGCATGCGGCTGTCCCAAATTTCCCGCAGGTATGGCAAAAAAGCCTCCAGCTCGGGCAACGCAGGCTGGGTCACGAAAACGGGTGGCCGACCAATCATGAGCGGTGTTCCTGTGGCCGGCGACGGTGGCCAACCTTGTGTTGTTCAGGCGTGGTCATATGCGCAATGTCAAAGCGCCTTGTCGAATTCATGCCGCGCCCAGAAGTCGCGCATGATTGCCCAGCAGCGTCGGGATTCACCCTGTGCAGCGGCGCCGTAGAGCACCTGACATTGCTCGCCGTGGATGCGGAAGCTACTCAGTGGCTGAACCAGATAAACGGTGTTGCCGCGCAGTGCCAGGTTGAGAAAAATCGCTACGTCGGAGGCCCAGGCGATGGGTTGTTCGTCTACCGACATGAAATCCGGAGTAATGTCCAGCATGTCAGCGCGGCGGAACATGACCGTGCTTGGCTCGCCAACGAAATTGATCTGCGACTGCATCAGTGCGGTGCCCAGCGACAGGCCTTCGATCATCGCATCGTCTGCCACGGGGGCTTGGGTTGCTGCGATATCGGCTAGAGGTTCGCCATACTGGTCGATGCGCTGGCGCTTGGAGGTTACAAGCGTAACGTCTGGATGAGAGCGGAAGCTGTCGAGCATCCGTTCCACGCATTCGAGTTCCAGCAGGTCGTCGTCGTTGAGGAACTTGACGAATTCGCCACGAGCCTCTTTCAAGCAAAGTACATGGTTTAGACGGCCAATGTCTTTTCCGGCATCAGGGTTGCGCACATAACGCACGCGCGGGTCGTCCTGGCTCAGGTCGGCGCAGATCTTTTCGATCTCATCAGTCGGGCAGTCGTCGCACACCAGGATTTCCAGGTTGCGGTAAGTCTGGTTAAGCGCGCTGCCCAAGGCGTCGTATAGGTGTTCGGTTTTGTAGGTCGGCATGACAATGCTGACCAGAGGCTGGGCATCCGCCGCCAATTGACGCTGCGGCTTGCAAAATTCCAGCACTAACTGGCCCGCCACCGAAGCGTCCAGCCCACTCAGATGCGGATCGCTGCTATTGGCTTCTGCGGTGATAGCTATCGGTTCCAGCCCTACCATCGTGCAGATCCGCGTGAGCTCCTCGGCGTCGAAGGTCCAGGTATGCTGGCGCAGGGCTTTGTTCAGCCTTTCAGCGCGACCGACGCCCGGCGCCTCAGGGCGTGTGCGGTTATTAACATAATCGTCCACCAACGCTTCCAGGTCGGCGCAGACGAGACGGATCACCCCGCCCGGCTGCAGGACTCGGCGGCATTCGTGCAGCAAGCGAATACCTTGATTACGCTCGAGTCGCTCCAGAAGATGAGCACTATAGATCCCAGGCACCGTGCCTTGGTCCCACGGCAAAGCCTGGCCCGGCTTCCATTGCAGATCGGCGCCCGTGGACTCCACATCAATATTGATAAAGCCTTGGCGAGGGTGATCGGCGCAACCTAGGTTCAAATAGATGGGGAGCATGGTACTCGCTTCGAAGGGGTCAACAAGGGCGTAGTGCAGCAACCCAGTTATCGGCCGTGCTCTTCAAATCATGACCGTTGGTTCCGGGACATTATGCAACAGGAGTAGCCCCAAATCGAGAAACCCAATCAGCACCGCGCAACAGGCGCAATACAGCAACGTGATCGGACATTTCTTCAATTGACGTCAGTACGCCGTATAATTCTGCCCCCGCAATCCGATGATGCTTTCTCATGAAGAAACTGCTGTACGTCTTTACCCTCGCCCTCTCTGTCATCCCCGCCGCCTTCGCCAACCCCCCCGCAACGTTTACCGAAGCCAAGGTTGTCGCCAAACAGAAAATCTACCTCGACCAGGCCGACAGCCCCATGGGCGAGCTGTACTGTGGCTGCAAATGGAAGTGGGTCGGCAAGTCCGGTGGCCGTGTCGATGCCAAGTCCTGCGGTTACGAAACCCGCAAAGTGCAAACCCGCGCCGAACGTACCGAATGGGAGCACATCGTGCCGGCCTGGACGTTTGGCCACCAGCGCAAATGCTGGCAGAACGGTGGTCGTGAGCATTGCGTCAATGAAGACCCGACCTTCCGCGCCATGGAGGCGGACCTGTTCAACCTTTACCCGTCTGTGGGTGAAGTGAACGGTGACCGCAGCAATTTCAACTACGGCATGGTTTCCGGCGTTGAGCGCCAGTATGGACAGTGCACCACCAAGGTCGACTTCCAGCAAAAAACCGCCGAGCCGCGTGACGAAGTCAAAGGCCTGGTTGCGCGTACCACGTTCTACATGTTCGACCGGTACAAGTTGAGCATGTCGCGCCAGCAGCAGCAGGTGCTCATGGCCTGGGATAAACAGCACCCGGTGTCGGCATGGGAAAAGCAGCGCAATCAGCGCATCGCCGCGATCATGGGGCACTCGAACCCCTTCGTCACCGGCGAGCGCACATGGACGCTGGGCTACAAGCCTGTTGGGGCGATGGACGTGGTAGCTTCGGCTCCCGCTAAAACGGCTGCGAGAGATGTCGGCAAGCCGACCCTGGCGAATGCGCCAGCTGACGGTGCGATCATTGGCAACCGTAACAGTCACGTGTACCACCTGGCCAGCGGTTGCCCCAGCTACAGCCAAGTCGCTCAGAAAAACCAGGTAGCCTTTGGCAGTGAAGCAGAAGCGCAGCGTGCAGGTTACCGCAAGGCAGGGAACTGCAAGTAGGCGTATGGAGCGAGAGAAGATATGGCGTCCCAGGCAGGATTTGAACCTGCAACCTTCCCCTTAGGAGGGGGATGCTCTATCCAATTGAGCTACTGAGACACGAGAACCGGCAGCGAACGCTGCACAGCTGGACGGCGAGCATGTTAACCAGCGGGCAGCCGTTTGTCATGCATCTATCGGGCTTTTTGCACGTAGGGTTTTTCGGAGGCTTGTCAAACGGGCACCCCGTGCTGACGCAACAGGTCCATCAAGGTGCTGACCGCCGCGGCCAGTGACCCTGAGTTGTCCAGCACATGCACGCGGGGATCGGGGCAGGACTGGAGCCTGGCGCTGCGCGCCAGGCGCTGATCGATCTCTTGCGCTGCCTCCCTGCCCCGGGCAACCAGGCGCGCGCGCAACACCGCTGGGTCAACCTCCAGGCGCACTGCCAGCAGGCTGGGGTAGCGCCTGCACGCCTCGGGCAGATAGCCACGGGAACCGTTGACCAGCACCGATCGCCCTTGCGCGAGCCAAATGTCCACTTGCTTGGGTATGCCGTACTCCAGGCCGTTGGCTTGCCAATGCATGGCAAACTCGCCTGCCGCACGCATCGCTTCGAAGCGCTGTGGCGTGACGCTCTGCGCCGCCTCACCTGCGGCCTCTGCAGAGCGTGTGATCACTCGCCGGGCGATTTCCACACCGGCGGCAGCCAGGTATGAGCGAGCGGCCTCGATCAGAGAATCTTTTCCCGAACCGGAAGGGCCTATCAAATAAATCAGGCGACCCGAGGCTTTATCGTGGGAGCTTGCGTCATGTTGCATAGCCACTATGCTCTATGGAAGGAAACCTGCGCATTTTAAGGGTTTTCTCTACCCTTTGCCGCGTTTTACGGGTTTTTGACGACAGAGGGCTGACGGTAAGGCGATCCTGGAAATGCAAAACTTTTCCAACCAGTACTCATTTCTGATAATTGGTACTGGCAAAAAGCCTTTACCGAGATCACTATTTGTCACAGAATTGACGCCAAGGAAACGGCGACCTTGAGGCAAGATGAGCACCAAATTTTCCAGGCGGTTGAACATTTTGTCGTCGCCACGGTCGTACCAGCATCCCGTGCGGCCAATTTGTGAACCGCTTCCCCTGAACCAAAAACCGGTTAATTTATATGCGCCCAATGAAACAGGCTATTTATTCGAGCCGCACCGCTGACAAGTTTGTCGTCCGCCTGCCAGACGGAATGCGTGAGCGCATTGCCGAGGTAGCGCGCAATCATCACCGCAGCATGAACTCCGAGATCATCGCACGCCTGGAGCAGAGTCTTATCCAGGAAGGTGCGCTGGGCGACGAGCTGAGCATGCGCCTGGACAGCCCGGAACTGTCCCTGCATGAGCGCGAGTTGCTGCAACGCTTCCGCCAGTTGTCCCACCGACAGCAGAACGCGCTGGTCGCCCTCATCGCTCACGATGTGGAAATGGCAGCCGACGCCTCCTGAGGCGCGCAGCAAAAATAAGAAAGCCAGCGTAAGCTGGCTTTTTTTTTGGGTTGTTCACTGGTCGGTGGTGATCCGGCCGGGCACATGCCTTGATCGCCCTGGCGGCCCGGGTATCCAGCGCCGCGCGGGCGGCACTTACACCTGCACCATCACAGCAGGAACAGCGTAGCCAGCCCCAGGAAGATGAAGAAGCCACCACTGTCGGTCACGGCCGTGATCATCACGCTGGACCCCATGGCAGGGTCGCGCCCCAGGCGCGTCAGGGTCATCGGGATCAATACCCCCATGAGCGCTGCGAGCAACAGGTTCAATGTCATGGCCGCAGTCATGACCAACCCCAGTGACCAGCTGTCGTACAGCCAGAACGCCACAGCACCGATCACCCCACCCCAAATCAGGCCATTGAGCAGCGACACCGCCAGCTCTTTGCGCATAAGGCGGCTGGTATTGCCTGGCGACACTTGGTCCAACGCCATGGCGCGAACGATCATGGTAATGGTCTGGTTGCCGGAGTTGCCGCCAATACCCGCCACGATCGGCATCAGTGCCGCCAGGGCCACGAGCTTCTCGATCGAGCCCTCGAACAGGCCGATCACCCGCGAGGCCAGAAACGCAGTTATCAGGTTGATCGCCAGCCAGGCCCAACGGTTGCGCAATGAACGCCAGACCGAGGCGAAGATGTCTTCCTCCTCGCGCAGACCCGCCATGTTGAGCACTTCGCTCTCGCTCTCTTCACGAATCAGGTCGACCATCTCATCGATGGTCAAACGGCCGATCAGGCGGTCGCTCTTGTCCACAACTGGCGCCGAAACCAGGTCGTAACGCTCGAAAGCCTGCGCAGCGTCGTAGGCATCTTCGTCGGGGTGGAAGGACACCGGATCAACCGCCATGACCTCCGCGACCTTCTTGTCCGGGTCGTTGACCAGCAGGCGCTTGATCGGCAACACACCTTTGAGGATGCCGTCGTAGTCGACCACGAAGAGTTTGTCAGTGTGGTTGGGCAGCTCTTTAAGGCGGCGCAGGTAACGCAGAACCACTTCCAGGCTGACGTCTTCACGGATGGTCACCATCTCGAAGTCCATCAGCGCACCGACCTGCTCCTCGTCGTAGCTCAACGCCGAGCGTACACGCTCACGCTGTTGGGCATCGAGGCTTTCCATGAGCTCATGGACGACATCACGCGGCAATTCCGGCGCCAGGTCCGCCAGCTCGTCGGCGTCCATTTCCTTGGCCGCAGCGAGGATCTCGTGATCGTCCATGTCGGCGATCAGCGATTGACGAACCGAGTCGGAAACCTCAAGCAAGATGTCGCCGTCACGGTCCGAGCGCACCAGCTGCCAGACCGTCAGGCGGTCTTCCAGGGGCAAAGCTTCGAGGATATAGGCGATATCTGCGGGGTGCAGGTCGTCGAGCTTACGCTGCAACTCGACGAGGTTTTGACGGTGGACGAGGTTTTCCACCAGGTCGTGGTGATGACCTTCCTGACGATGGGTCAGGTCTTCAACGACGCGCTGACGCTGCAACAGTTCGACCACCTGGGCCAGGCGATCCTGCAGGCTCTCTTGCGCTTTCTTTACTTCTACTTCAGTCATAGGCGAACTCCACTCCCAGCAGCGGAGCACGCCGGGGGAATCAATCGGTCAGATCAGGCTGTAAGAATCTTGTTAACGAGTAACTACTGGGTAAGTCCATGGTGGTATTCCACAAGCCCCGGCGGGGCTGACGGGCGCAATCATACACTGCCTAAGCTGTCAGATCGCTTAAATTTTTGGCCAGAACAATCGTTTGCGCGATAAAGCTATGACAACGCTCGAAGCCATGTGTGCGACGGCACGAGCCAGCGAAAAAACACATGCGGCGCAAAGAAGTGTCGGGCGGGTTGATTTTCAGTCTAGCGGGCATCACTGATAAATCAGTGAACGGCGGAAGACAAAAAGCCCGCTCAATTGAGCGGGCTTCTTGATATGTGGCGGACTCAGGAGGATTCGAACCTCCGACCGCTCGGTTCGTAGCCGAGTACTCTATCCAGCTGAGCTATGAGTCCGTGGTTGGTAGTTTTAGGCCAGATTACCACTGGCTGACTGAAGCCGCTTTTCAAGCAGAGCCACTTCAAAAGTGGCGGACTCAGGAGGATTCGAACCTCCGACCGCTCGGTTCGTAGCCGAGTACTCTATCCAGCTGAGCTATGAGTCCGTAGTTGGTAGTTTTAGACCAGATTACCACTGGTTGCTTGAAGCAGCTTTGTAAGCAAAGCCACTTCAAAAGTGGCGGACTCAGGAGGATTCGAACCTCCGACCGCTCGGTTCGTAGCCGAGTACTCTATCCAGCTGAGCTATGAGTCCGTATCTTGCCGCGCATTATAGGTCGCTGAAACATTTTTGCAAGAACTTTTTCGTTTAAATTCAACGACTTAGCGTTCTTACCGATTACAGCGCCCTAAGCGAATAATGGCGGTGAAGGGGGGATTCGAACCCCCGATACCCTTATGAGGTATACTCCCTTAGCAGGGGAGCGCCTTCGGCCACTCGGCCACCTCACCGCAACACGAGGCGAATATTAAACAGGCTCTTCCTCGTTTGCAACCCTTTTTTTGAAAAAAACTTCAAAAAAATTAAAGGCTTGGCTCCTCATCCTTCTCTTTCTTGATCCGCAGGTAGATTTCCTCGCGGTGAACGGCCACTTCCTTGGGCGCGCTGACGCCGATACGCACCTGGTTTCCTTTGACGCCGAGCACCGTCACGGTGATCTCGCCATCTCCAATGATCAGGCTCTCGGCGCACCGACGAGTCAGAATCAACATAGCTTTCTCCTTACGCAAGACATTCAGGGATAACAGTCTGGGAACAACAGGGCCTGGCCGTGGACGACGACACAGGGCTCCGTAGCACGTCACGCTGGCAGGACAGGGCCTGCGTGACGCGCAGAAACGCGAAGGGCGCGGCAAGCCGCGCCCCTCAAGGCAACGCCTTACTCGCCCTGTCGGGCCGGAGCGTCAAGCTCGAACGCGGTATGCAGCGCGCGAACGGCCAGCTCCAGGTACTTCTCTTCGATGACGACCGACACCTTGATCTCGGACGTGGAGATCATCTGGATGTTGATGCTCTCCTTGGCCAGGGCTTCGAACATGCGGCTGGCAACACCCGCGTGGGAACGCATGCCAACACCGACGATCGACACCTTGGCGATCTTGGTATCACCGATCACTTCGCGGGCACCGATTTCACGTGCGGTGTTTTCCAGCACGCTGTGAGCCTTGTCGTACTCGTTGCGGTGTACGGTGAAGGTGAAATCGGTGGTGTTATCGTGCGAAACGTTCTGCACGATCATGTCCACTTCGATGTTCGAAGCGCTGATCGGGCCGAGGATCTTGAAAGCGACGCCCGGGGTGTCCGGCACGCCGCGAATGGTCAGCTTGGCTTCATCACGGTTGAAGGCGATACCGGAAATGATCGGCTGTTCCATGGATTCCTCTTCATCAATGGTAATGAGGGTACCTGGACCCTCCTTGAAGCTGTGCAGCACGCGCAGCGGAACGTTGTACTTGCCGGCGAACTCCACCGAGCGGATCTGCAGCACCTTGGAGCCGAGGCTGGCCATCTCCAGCATCTCTTCGAAGGTGATCTTCTCCAGGCGGCGCGCCTGTGGCACGACGCGCGGGTCGGTGGTGTAAACGCCATCGACGTCGGTGTAGATCTGGCACTCGTCAGCCTTGAGCGCGGCCGCCAGGGCCACGCCCGTGGTATCGGAGCCGCCGCGGCCCAGGGTGGTGATGCTGCCGTGCTCGTCAACGCCCTGGAAACCGGCTACAACCACCACGCGCCCGGCCTTGAGGTCGGCGCGAATCTTCTGGTCGTCGATCTGCAGGATGCGTGCTTTATTGTGCGCGCTGTCGGTGAGGATGCGCACCTGGTTGCCGGTGTAGGACACCGCCGGCACACCACGCTTGATCAAGGCCATGGCCAGCAGGGCAATGGTAACCTGCTCGCCGGTGGACACGATCACGTCCAGCTCACGCGGAACCGGCTGATCGGTGATCTGCTTGGCCAGGTCGATCAGGCGATTGGTTTCGCCACTCATGGCCGACAGCACAACCACCAGGTCGTCGCCCGCTTCACGGTGTTTCTTGACCTTGTCGGCAACCTGCTCGATCCGCTCGATGGAACCGACAGAGGTACCGCCAAATTTCTGTACGATCAACGCCATTTCAATGGTGCCTCAGCCCATACCGGGCCTCAAAAAAACCATCCAACATGGAGGGGCCGATGACTAGACCATCGGCCCCTCCATCTCAAAGTCCCTGCTCTGCGAACGGCACGGCCAGCGCCAGGGCCTGGTCCAGCGCAGCGACGTCGACGCCACCGCCCTGAGCCATGTCCGGACGGCCACCGCCCTTGCCACCCACTGCCGCAGCGGCTTGTTTCATCAGGTCACCAGCCTTGAGTTGGCTGGAGAGGTCTTTGGTCACGCCGGCCACCAGCACGACCTTGCCCTCATGCTCGCTGCCCAGCAGGATCACTGCGTGGCCGAGCTTGTTCTTCAACTGATCGACCAGGGCCAACAGGGCCTTGCCATCCTGCCCATCCAGGCGGGCGGCGAGGACCTTGGCACCCTTGACCTCAACAGCCGCATTGGAGAGATCGTCCCCTGCGGCGCTGGCGGCCTTGGCCTGCAGCTGTTCCAGCTGCTTCTCAAGCTGACGGTTGCGCTCAAGCACAGCCGACAGCTTGTCGATCAGGTTGTCACGGTTGCCCTTGACCAGCTGCGCGGCTTCCTTGACCTGCTCTTCGGCAGCGTTCAGGTAGGCCAGTGCAGCAGCGCCGGTCACCGCTTCGATACGGCGCACGCCAGAGGCCACGCCGCCTTCGCTGATGATCTTGAACAGGCTGATATCGCCGGTGCGCTTGGCGTGGATACCGCCGCACAGCTCGACGGAGAAATCGCCACCCATGCTCAGCACGCGCACGGTATCGCCGTACTTCTCGCCGAACAGGGCCATCGCGCCCTTGCGCTTGGCGGTTTCGATATCGGTAACTTCAGTTTCCACCGGCGTGTTCTTGCGCACTTCGCGGTTGACGATATCTTCCAGCGCCTTGATCTGCGCAGGCGTCACCGCCTCGAAGTGGCTGAAGTCGAAACGCAGACGCTGGCTGTCGACCAGCGAGCCCTTCTGCTGCACATGCTCGCCCAACACCTGGCGCAACGCTTCGTGCAGCAGGTGCGTGGCCGAGTGGTTCAGCGAGGTGGCGTGCTGCACCTCGGCATCGACCTTGGCTTCGACCGGAGAACCGATCAGCAGCGCGCCGCTGGCCACCACGCCATGGTGCAGGAAAGCGCCGCCGGTCTTGGTGGTGTCTTGCACGTCAAAGCGCACGGCGCCGGACTGCAGGTAGCCGGTATCGCCGACCTGGCCACCGGATTCGGCATAGAACGGGGTGCGGTCCAGCACCACGACGCCCTGCTCGCCCTCGCCCAACTGGTCGACTGACTGGCCGTCCTTGTACAGGGCAATGACCTTGCCCTGACCTTCGGTGGCGTTGTACCCGACGAAATCGGTGGCGGTGTCGACCTTGACCAGGCTGTTGTAATCCATGCCGAAGGCACTGGCCGAACGGGCACGCTCACGCTGGGCATCCATCTCGCGCTCGAAGCCCGCTTCATCGATGGTCAGCTCGCGCTCACGGGCGATGTCGGCGGTGAGGTCCATCGGGAAGCCGTAGGTGTCGTAGAGCTTGAACACCACGTCACCCGGCACGACGTCGCCCTTGAGCTGGGCAAGGTCCTGCTCGAGGATGCGCAGGCCCTGTTCGAGGGTCTTGGCGAACTGTTCTTCTTCGGCCTTGAGCACGCGCTCGATGTGGGCCTGCTGGCTCTTGAGCTCGGGGAACGCCTCGCCCATCTCGGCAGCCAGGGCTGCGACGATCTGGTAGAAGAAGCTGCCCTTGGCACCCAGCTTGTTACCGTGACGGCAGGCGCGACGAATGATGCGGCGCAGCACGTAGCCACGGCCTTCGTTGGACGGCAGCACGCCGTCTGCGATCAGGAAGCCGCAGGAGCGGATGTGGTCTGCCACGACTTTCAGCGAAGCCTGGCCGTCGTTGCTGCAGCCGATGGCCTTGGCCGCAGCGCTCAGCAGGTTCTGGAACAGGTCGATCTCGTAGTTCGAGTGCACGTGCTGCATGACCGCACTGATGCGCTCCAGGCCCATGCCGGTATCCACCGACGGCGCTGGCAGCGGGTGCAGCACGCCATCGGCAGTACGGTTGAACTGCATGAAGACGTTGTTCCAGATCTCGATGTAGCGGTCACCGTCTTCTTCCGGGGAACCGGGTGGGCCGCCCCAGATATCGGCACCGTGGTCGTAGAAGATCTCGGTGCAAGGGCCGCACGGGCCGGTATCGCCCATGGTCCAGAAGTTGTCGGAGGCGTACGGGGCGCCTTTGTTGTCACCAATGCGCACCATGCGCTCGGCCGGCACACCGACTTCCTTGGTCCAGATGTCGTAGGCTTCGTCGTCGCTGGCGTAGACGGTGACCCAGAGCTTCTCTTTGGGCAGGTTCAGCCACTTGTCGGAGGTCAGGAAGGTCCAGGCGAAAGTGATCGCATCGCGCTTGAAATAGTCGCCGAAGCTGAAGTTGCCCAGCATCTCGAAGAAGGTGTGGTGACGCGCGGTGTACCCGACGTTTTCCAGGTCGTTATGCTTGCCACCGGCGCGCACGCACTTCTGGCTGCTGACCGCACGGGTGTAGGCGCGCTTCTCGGCACCGAGGAAGCAGTCCTTGAACTGGTTCATGCCTGCGTTGGTGAACAGCAGGGTCGGGTCGTTGTTCGGAATCAGCGAACTGGAGGCGACTCGGGTATGGCCCTGCTCTTCGAAGAAGCGAAGGAAGGCTTCACGGATTTCTGCGCTTTTCATAGGTTCTTCCACGGAAACGACGGCCCCTGGGGGCAAACGCGTCGACGAAACGACGGCAAAGGGCCGCATTATATCGGTCCTGCAATCTCGGTGCAGTGTGTTTATGCGATGCAAAACGTCGATTGGACGGCTTTTGAAGCGCGTGCAAACGAAAATGACATGACCGGATGCTAAATGCAGGCTTTTGCCGCTGGCAAGCCTATTACCGCTCAAGGGAAGGGAAAATGGAACAGGCGGTGAATTAAATGATTGTCATGGGCAAGGTTCAGCGACGACCGGCCTTGGCAGAAGCGCCCTTTGGCGACAACAAGGCCGCTCCTGCCAGGCACTGCGCAAACTCAGCCCAGACGCTGGCCTGAGTCCGGGACGATAAGAATCCCGGCGCGCAGCCCGTTCTTGACCTTGGGGTTGGGGAAGATGATCCGCGCCCCCTCCTCCTCCACCACCCAGCGCATTTCAGCCAGGTCCTCGGCCAGCAGATAACCTTTGCTCAGCTCGGAGAAGTTCTCGATATCCGCCGGCAGATGCAGGCGAAAGCCCTCACTGTGCTTGATGATCTCGCGAGCCACACTGAACAGTTTAAGACCATCGAGCGACTCCCCGGCCTCAGGCTCATCGCCTTCGATAATCTGGATCAGGCGCTGCTCCAGCTTGTCGAGGTTGACCTGCTCGTTCTGCCCGAACGGCCGCGCCTTGCCGAGCTCCAAGGTAAATGCTTCGGCATCCAGCTGCTCATAGGTGAACGCACTGAAGGTGATCGATGACTTGCTCTGCAGCAGCACCGCTTCCATGCCTGCAGCAGCCAGCCGAGCCAGCTCGCGGCGGGAATGCTTGCGCCCCTCTTTATAGGGGTAAAGGGCAAACTGCTCTATCTTGGAGCCACGAATGGCGGTGTGCAGGTCGTAATGCAGACGGGTACGCTCAGGCTTGCTGAAGAACACCCGGGCGAACTGCTCAAGCTCCGCAGCACGCAGTGCCTCGAAACCACTGGAAAGCTCGTGACGACCATTGAACAGGCGGTTGATGTCCTGCTCGATGAAGCGCTCGCCCTTGCGGATCGCCGCTGGGTTGCCGAACAGGAACATCACACGCGAACGCGGCTTGATCGTGCCATCGGCCACGCCGTGCAGCAGCCGTTCGAGCAATTCGATCGGCGCTGTTTCATTGCCATGAATACCGGCCGACAACAGCAGGTCCAGCCTGCAATCGTCGCCTTCGGGCGGACGCACCTCGAGTGCGCCCTCCCCCAGCCAGCGTAAACGCACGCCCTTGGGTGTAACTTGGGTCTTCTCGGCCGGCTCGTGATCGGTCAGGGTCAGCTCAAGCAATTTGCCAAGGGCGAGCATAGGCGCTTCCTTAGTGGTCGTGGCCGCAGTCGGGGCCATGGACGTGGTCATCGTCTTCACCGACTTCTGCCGGCTCCATCTCCAGCTGCAGGCTGACCAGGTTGGTAGCCATCGGGCGCAGGAGCAGGTTGGCGTACTCGGTGTCGTTCTCATCGACGTCGACACCGATCAGCAATTGGCCACGGCCGTCTTGCTGAATCCACACTTCCTTGCCCTGCCAGACAACGGCAAAGCGGGTGCAGGAAGTTTCCAGCTGGGTGCCGTCTACATCTTCAAGGATCAGGCGCAGGGCGTCGGTCATTACAAAAGTCTCTCTTCAAGGTTGGCGTTGGAACGGATAGACCGAGCCCAACTTCAGAATCTGGGTCAACTCATCCAGCGCCGTACGGCATTCGACCAGCAACTGCGGGTCGGCAAGGTCCGCTTCGCCCAGGCGGTCGCGGTAGTGCTTGTCGACCCACTGCACCAGTGTGTCGTACAGCGGGGCGGTCATGATAACGCCTGGATTGACCGCCGCCAGTTCCGATTCCTTCAAAGCCACGCGCAAGCGCAGGCATGCCGGGCCGCCGCCGTTCTGCATGCTTTGCTTGAGGTCGAACACCTTGACCTCCTTCACCGCGCCACCCTGGCGGGTCAGTTGCTGCAAGTACGCCCAGACCCGCTCATTGTTGCGGCACTCCTCCGGCACCACCAGCAGCATCGAGCCGTCGTCGCGGCTGAGCAGTTGGCTGTTGAACAGGTAGGAACGCACCGCATCCTCTACCGCCACCGCTGCCCGTGGTACACGGATAGCCTGGAAGTTGCCACCCTTGCTGGCCAGTTTAGCTTGCAGCTGGCCAAGCACCGCGTCAGTCTCGAGGAAAGCATCTTCGTGGTAGAACAGCACCTCGCCATTGCCCACCGAAATCACATCGTTGTGGAATACACCCTGATCGATCACCGATGGGTTCTGTTGAGCGTAGACCACACCGTCATCGCTCAGACCGTGAAGCCGTGCCACGGCCTGTGAGGCTTCCAGGGTCTGGCGTGCCGGATACTTCTGCGGCGCGGGATAACGGCCGTCGAACGCGCTGCGACCATAGACGAAAAACTCGACGCCCGCCTCGCCGTAGCTGCGGCAGAAGCGCGTATGGTTGGCCGCGCCCTCGTCGCCGAACTGCGCCACGGCAGGCAGCGCCGGGTGATGGGCAAAGTGCTGCTCATTACTGAACATGGCGGCCAGCACACGGCTGGTGGTCGGATGCTCGATGCTGCGGTGGTACTTGCAGTTGAGGTTGGCAGCGGTGAAATGCACGCGGCCATCAGCGGTGTCGGCGCTGGGGCTGACGGTGGCCGCGTTGGCCACCCACATGCTCGATGCCGAACAGCTGGCGACCAACAGCGGCATGGCCTCTTTGGCGGCGCGCCGGATCACTTCGGCATCGCTACCGCTGAAGCCCAGACGACGCAGAGCGGCCACGTCCGGGCGCTCCTGCGGCGCCAGCACGCCCTGCTTGAAGCCCATATCGGCCAGCGCTTTCATCTTGGCCAGGCCTTGGCGCGCCGCTTCACGCGGGTTCGAGGCCTGCTGGCTGTTGCTCTGCGAAGCCACGTTACCGTAGGACAGGCCGCCGTAATTGTGGGTAGGCCCCACCAGGCCATCAAAATTCACTTCATAGGATTTCATCGGCTAGGCTCCGTGACCTGTTGTTATAGGGTGACGCCCGGCGTCAGGGTCGCCGGCAGGGCAAGGCTGGCAGTCTCCAGCGAAGCCACGGGGTAAGCGCAGTAGTCGGCGGCGTAGTAGGCGCTGGCGCGATGGTTGCCACTGGCGCCTACCCCCCCGAACGGCGCGCTGCTGGCGGCACCGGTCAGTTGCTTGTTCCAGTTGACGATGCCGGCGCGGCTGCGCAGCCAGAAATACTGGTAGCGGGCACGGGAGTCGGACAGCAGGCCAGCCGCCAGGCCGTACTGGGTGTTGTTGGCCTCATCGATGGCGGCATCGAAGTCCGCGTAACGAATCACCTGCAGCAGCGGGCCGAAAAATTCTTCGTCGGGCCGGTCGGTCACGGCAGTGACATCAATGATGCCCGGGGTCAGCAATGCGGCATCGGCTTGGGGCTGGGTCATCTCCAGCAACGGGGTGGCGCCTTTGGCGAGCAGCTCAGCCTGGGCCGCGATCAGCGCCTGCGCAGCCTGTAGCGAAATGACCGAACCCATGAAAGGTGCCGGCTGCTGATCGAAAGCGCCGACCGTGATGCCTTTGCACACCTCGACCAACCGCGCGAGCAGCGCATCGCCCCAGGCGCCCTGCGGCACCAGCAGGCGGCGAGCGCAGGTGCAGCGCTGGCCCGCGGAGATGAACGCCGACTGGATGATCGTGTACACCGCCGCATCGAGGTCCTTGACCTCATCCACCAGCAATGGGTTGTTGCCGCCCATTTCCAGGGCAAGGATCTTGTCCGGACGGCCGGCAAACTGCTGATGAAGCAAGTTGCCGGTGCGGCTGGAGCCTGTGAAGAACAAGCCATCGATACCCGGGTTGGCAGCCAGCGCCACCCCCGTATCGCGCGCGCCCTGCACCAGGTTCAGCACGCCGGCAGGCAGGCCCGCGGCGATCCAGCAATTGACGGTCAGCTCAGCGACCTTGGGGGTAAGCTCGCTGGGCTTGAACACTACACAGTTACCCGCCAGCAGTGCCGGAACGATGTGCCCATTGGGCAAATGGCCGGGGAAATTGTAGGGGCCGAATACTGCCACCACTCCGTGGGGCTTGTGCCGCAGTACCGCGGTAGCATCTGCCAGCGGGCCGCTTTTCTCGCCCGTGCGCTCGCGGTAGCTCTGTATCGAGATCGCGACCTTGTTGACCATGCTGCTCACTTCGGTAGCCGACTCCCACAGCGGCTTGCCGGTTTCTTCGCCAATGCAGTGAGCCAGCGCCTCGGAATGCTGCTTCAGCTGTTCGGCGAACTTTTCCAGTACGTCGATGCGCGCCTCCAGGCTCAGTTGCGCCCAGGCTGGAAAAGCCTGACGCGCAGCCTGTACGGCAGCCTCGACCTGGCCGGCCTCGGCGCCCTGCCCTTGCCAGACAACGGCTTGCGTGACCGGGTTGAGCGACTGCAGGGCTCCACCCTGGCCGGCCTGCCAGCTGCCGGCGATGTAATGCGTGGTCATTTACTGGGCCTCCCGGCTTGCCGACAGCGGTACGGCGCGCACGTTGTCGCCCGCGCCCATGCGCAGGCGCTTGGCGGTCAGCGGGTCGACCACCAGGGTGCCCGCCGCCAGGCGTGCGGGCGCGGCAGTGATACGGCAGTCATCGCGCTTGCGGTTATGGATGATGTAAGGGGTTGCGTCATCGCCAGGCGTACCCACGGCCAGCACCAAGGTCTGGCTCTCGCGTACGGCACGAATCCTCGAGGTTTCGCACTCGATGGCGGGGCCTGCGTCGAAGATGTCCACATACCCCTGATAGCTGAAGCCTTCCTGCTTGAGCATGGCCAGCGCAGGCTCGGTGTCGCTGTGCACACGGCCGATCACGCTGCGTGCGGCTTCCGACAGGAAGCAGGTGTACAACGGGAACTTGGGCATCAGTTCGGCAATGAACGACTTGTTGCCTACGCCAGTGAGGTAGTCGGCCTGGCTGAACTCCATCTTGAAAAAGTGCCGGCCAAGGCTCTCCCAGAACGGCGAACGGCCCTGCTCGTCGGACATGCCGCGCATTTCGGCAATGATCTTGTTGCCGAACAGTTCCGGGAACTCGGCGATGAACAGCATGCGCGCCCGCGACAGCAAGCGGCCATTGAGCCCAGAGCGGTGGTCACTGCGCAAAAACAGCGAGCACAGTTCGGAGTTGCCGGTCAGGTCATTGGCCAGGAACAGGGTGGGGATCTCGCGATAGATGTTCAGCTCTTGCGAGGCGCTGACGGTCAGGCCCACCCGGTAGTTGTACCAGGGCTCGCGCAGGCCGACGGCGCCGGCGATGGCACTGATGCCGACCACCAGGCCTTCGTCGTTCTCCAGCACGAACAGGTAGTCGGTGTCTCCGCGCTCGGCTTCACCCCGGAAGCTTTTCTCGGCCCAGCCGACACGGTGCCCGAGGCGCTCCTCGTTGGCCGGCAAGGTGGTCAGCCCGGTGGTACCGGTGCTGCGTGCCAACTCGATCAGCGCAGGTAAATCGCTGCTGCGTACAGGACGAACGATCATGCTATCTCCTTGTGCGGCCGCTGTGGCTACCGCGAAACTCTCTGTTCCCAGGCCTCAGACCGCGACCAGGCGCACGCTGGCGCCCTCGCCCACACCCAGCGCCTCGGCAGCCTCGGCACTGAGGCTCACCGGCTTGCCCGGCACCCAGTCCAGCTCGACCAGCACCGCACGGTAATCCTGCAGTTGGCCGTTGCACACCAAGTACGGGCGCCCGCCCTTGGCAGGCAGTTCCTCGAGCTTGACCGGCACCACCCTGCTCTGGGCGATCGAGCGGATGCCCGAGGCACGCGCATGCAAGGTGGGGCCGCCATCGAAGATGTCGATGTAGTGCTCGGTCTCGAAGCCCTCACGCATGAGGATGTCGAACGTGATTTGCGCGCGCGGATGCACCTGCCCCATGGCCTCCTGCGCAGCGTCCGGCAGCAGGGGTACGTAGATCGGGTAGTGCGGCATCAGTTCGGCGAGGAAAGTACGGCTCTTCAGGCCGCACAGGCGCTCGGCGTGGGCGTAGTTGAGGTCGAAGAAGTTGCGCCCTATGGCATCCCAGAACGGCGACTCGCCTTGCTCATCGCTGTAACCGACGATCTCGGTGACCACCGAGTCGGCAAAGCGCTCAGGGTGCGAAGCCATGAACAGCAAGCGACCACGCGAATTCAGCTCGGCCCAGCCACTGTTCACCAGTTCAGGCAGGACATAGAAGCTGGTCAGCAGGCTGTTGCCGGTGAGGTCATGGCACAGCGACAGCACGTGGATCTTGTTGTGGATCTTCAGCTCGCGGGAGGCGTGCACGAAGGTTTCGTTACGAAAGCTGTAGAAAGGCTCGGAGTAGCCTGCCGAGGCGACGATTGCCGAGCAACCGGCCAGCTTGCCGGTGACACTGTCCTCGAGCACGAAGAAGTAGCTTTCTTCGCCGTTGAAACTGACTTCGGCAGCAAACGACGTTTCCGAGGCGGCTATCTTGTCGCCCAGACGGGCAGCGTCATCTGGCAGCGAAGTGACACCAACGGGGCTGTCTGCAGCCATGCGCTGCACTTCGTTCAGATCAGCCATTTGCGCGGGGCGCATCACCAGCATGGTGTCACTCCTTTGGAAAAACTGGCCGCTCTGGCGGCACGGAAAAACGGCGGGCGCGTGTTGAGTCTGCAAGCACGCGCCCGCACTGGGATTCTGCAATCGCCGGCCCGACGGAGCCGGCGAAGGGACCGCCGGCGAATCAGGCCTGGGTCAGTTTGGCCACAGCCCGCTCGAAGCGGTCCAGACCTTCATCGATATCGGCATCTTCGATCACCAGGCTCGGCGCGAAGCGCACCACGTCCGGGCCGGCCTGCAGCACCATCACGCCTTCTTTCTCGGCGGCATTGAGGATGTCCTTGGCCTTGCCCTGCCAGGCTTCGGTCAGCACGCAGCCGATCAACAAGCCGACACCACGCACCTGAGAGAACAGGCCAGCCTTCTGGCCGATCTGCTCCAGGCGCGCCTTGAAGCGCTCGTGCTTGGCTTTGATACCGGCCAGGGTTTCTGGGGTATTGATCACGTCCAGTACCGCGCAGGCAACGGCGCAGCCCAACGGGTTACCGCCATAGGTGGTGCCGTGCGTACCGACCGCCAGATGCTTGGCAAGCTCAGTGGTGGTGAGCATGGCGCCGATCGGGAAGCCACCGCCCAGGCTCTTGGCGCTGGTCAGGATGTCTGGCGTCACACCGTAATGCTGATAGGCGTACAGCGAGCCGGTACGGCCCACACCCGTCTGCACTTCATCGAAGATCAGCAGGGCGTTGTGCTCGTCACACAGCTTGCGGGCGCCTTCCAGGTACGCCTTGTCGGCCGGGACCACACCACTCTCGCCCTGGATCGGCTCGATCACCACGGCGCAGGTCTTGTCGGAAATCTGTGCCTTCAGCGCTTCCAGATCGTTGTAGGGCACATGGCTGATGCCAGTGATCTTCGGGCCGAAACCATCCGAGTACTTCGGCTGACCGCCGACGCTGACGGTGAACAGGGTGCGACCGTGGAAGCTGTTCACGGCGGAGATGATTTCGTGCTTCTCAGGACCGAAGCGGTCATGGGCGACGCGACGGGCCAGCTTGAAGGCGGCCTCGTTGGATTCGGCGCCTGAGTTGCAGAAAAAAGCCCGGTCGGCAAAGGTGGCGTCGACCAGTTTGTGCGCCAGGCGCAGTGCCGGCTCGTTGGTGAAGACGTTGGAAACGTGCCAGAGGGTATTGGCCTGCTCGGTCAGGGCCTTGACCAGTGCCGGATGGCAGTGGCCCAAGGCATTCACCGCGATGCCGCCGGCAAAGTCGATGAGCTCGCGGCCCGACTGGTCCCACACGCGGGAACCCTCGCCTCGCACAGGAATGAAGGCCGCCGGAGAATAGTTGGGGACCATGACCTGGTCGAAATCGGCACGCTGCACCGGGGCTTGCTCAACGGACATCTGAGTCTCCTGAAGAGGAACGCTGGCCTGGAAGTGGCGAGCGATGGGGGGATTGTAAGGACTGATCTGCGCCTGTCCTTGCGGCCAAGCGACAACTTGTTACAGCGCAAAACCCAGTTTTATCCAGGCTTTCGGCAATGCGACAAACACTGTCGCAATCGCGCAGTGTAACGGCAGAGCGGGACTGGGTGAACGGGTGTTCACATAAGAAGATAGGCCGGCTGCACCGCCGCCCTCACCGCCAAGCCGGCCGCCACCGGGCCGGCGGCAACCCGATCAGCCTGGACGCTGGCTTGCAGGCGACAGAGGCGCAGTGCACCGGGCAGCGTTCAGCCCTTTTCGGCAGGCGCCGAACTCAATTCGAAGGGGCTGCTGTTACGCCGCTGGTTACGGTCTTCGCGGGGCGTGGCGCCAAAGAAATTGCGGTAGGCACTGGAGAAATGCGGGCCGGAGGAGAAGCCACAGGAAAGGCCGATCTGGATGATCGATTTGCTGGTCTGCATCAGCATCTGCCGTGCCTTGTTCAGCCGCAGCTCCAGGTAGTACTGGCTAGGCACACGGTTGAGGTACTGCTTGAAGATGCGCTCCAGCTGCCTGCGCGATACGCACACATGCTGAGCGATTTCGTCGGTGGTCAGCGGCTCTTCGATATTGGCCTCCATCAACAGCACCGCCTGGGTCAGCTTCGGATGGCTGGAGCCGAGGCGGTTTTGCAGCGGAATGCGCTGACGCTCCCCACCCTCACGGATGCGCTCGACTACCAGCTCCTCGGAAACCGCACCCGCCAGCTCGGCCCCGTGATCACGTGCCAGCACCGCCAACAGCAGATCGGTCACCGCCATACCGCCGCAGGCGGTCAGGCGATCACGGTCCCAATCGAACAGATGGCTGGTGGCGATGACCTTGGGGAAACGCTCGGCGAAATCGTCTTGCCAGCGCCAATGCACCGCAGCGCGGTAACCGTCGAGCAGGCCGAGCATGGCCAACGGATACACACCTGCAGACAGCCCACCGATGATGCAGCCGCTGCGGGCCAGTTGCTTGAGCGCCGTGGACAGCGCCGACCCCAATGCCTGGGGCAGTTCGTCAGCGAGCAGGAACAGCTTGTGACACCCCTCCAGGCGCCCGCTCCAGGGCTCGCCCGGCAGGCGCCAGGCGCCTTCCTGCGCAGGCTCGGCCTGGAGAAAGGCCAGCTCGTATACCACGTCAGGATGTACCCGCTGGGCCACCAGCAATACTTCCTCCGCCAGCGCCAACGTCAAGGGCTTGGTGCTTGGCCAGATGAGAAAACCGATTCGCTGGGTGGTCATAGGGTAAGGTCCGAAACCTGAAGTCGTTCGAGTCTGTGGCGCCAGGGCAGACTGCGCACTGCTGCGCAGCATGCCCTATTCTGGTGCAAAGGTGCAGCCTTTACTTCAGGCTGCCAGAGAGAAACTGCTTGAGCCGCTCCGATTGTGGGTTGACCAGCACTTCGCGCGGGCAGCCCGTCTCCTCGACCAGGCCTTTGTGCAGGAACACCAGCTGGTTGGACACTTCGCGGGCAAAGCCCATCTCGTGGGTCACCACCACCATGGTCCGGCCTTCCTGGGCCAGGGCCTGCATGACCTTGAGCACATCGCCGACCAGCTCCGGGTCCAGCGCCGACGTCGGTTCGTCGAACAGCATCACCTCCGGCTCCACGGCCAGCGCCCGGGCAATCGCCACACGCTGCTGCTCACCGCCGGACATATGCCCCGGGAAAGCATCCTTGCGATGGGCCACGCCCACCTTGGCCAGGTAGTGCTCGGCTTTTTCCAGGGCTTCCTTCTTGTTCACGCCAAGCACATGCACCGGCGCCTCGATGACGTTTTCCAGCGCGGTCATGTGCGACCACAGATTGAAGTGCTGGAACACCATCGACAGCCGCGAGCGCATGCGCTGCAGTTGGCGCGGGTCGGCAGCCTTGAGGGCGCCGTCCTTGCCGGCGACCATCTTCAGCTCTTCGTTGTTGAGCAGGATCTTGCCGGCGTGCGGCTGCTCGAGCAGGTTGATGCAGCGCAGGAAGGTCGACTTGCCCGAACCGCTGGAGCCGATGATGCTGATCACATCGCCTGCCTTGGCCGCCAGGGACACACCCTTGAGCACTTCATGGCTGCCGTAGCGCTTGTGCAGGTCTTGGACTTCTAGTTTGTACATGCTGTCGGTTCTCACAGAGCGTTCAGTGCTTGCGCGGCGCCAGGTAGCCGAGCCAGCGGCGTTCGGCCATCTTGAACAGGCGCACCAGGATGAAGGTCAGGCACAGATAGAACACGCCCGCCGTGATGTAGGCCTCGAAAGGCAGGTAATACTGGGCATTGACCGTACGTGCGGCACCGGTGATGTCGATCAGGGTGACGATCGACGCCAGGCTGGTGGTCTGCAGCATCATGATCACTTCGTTGCTGTACTGCGGCAGCGCCCGGCGCAAGGCCGAAGGCAGCAGGATGCGGCGGTACATCTTCATGCGTGACATGCCCATGGCCTTGGCTGCCTCGATCTCGCCATGCGGCGTGGCCTTGAGGCTGCCAGCGATGATTTCGGCGGTGTAGGCGCTGGTGTTGACGGCGAACGCCAGGCAGGCACAGAAGGTCGCACTGGAAAGCCACGGCCAGAAGATGCTCTGGCGCACTGCCTCGAACTGGGCCAGGCCGTAATAGATCAGGAACAACTGCACCAGCATCGGCGTACCGCGGATGACGTAGGTGTACAGCCAGGCCGTCATGTTCACCAGCGGCTGTTTGGACACCCGCATCAGGCCCAGCGGCACCGCCGCCAGCAAACCGAACAACAGCGACAGCGCCAGCAGCTTGAGCGTGGTCAGCAGCCCGCCGATGTAAAGCGGCATCGCTTCCCAGATGACGTTGTAGTCGAAGATCATAGCTCAGCCACCTTGACGCCCACCGAGTAGCGCTTCTCGAGATACTTGAGCGCCAGCAGCGAGACACTGGTGAGCACCAGGTACAGCGCAGCCACCGCCAGGAAGAAGGTGAAAGGTTCGCGGGTGGCGTCTGCCGCCTGCTTGGCCTTGAACATCATGTCCTGCAGGCCCACTACCGAAATGAGCGCCGTAGCCTTGGTCAGCACCAGCCAGTTGTTGGTGAAGCCCGGAATCGCCAGACGGATCATCTGCGGCACCAGAATGCGGAAGAACACCTGCCGCCCGCTCATGCCGTAGGCCGCGCCGGCCTCCGCCTGCCCCTTGGGGATACCAAGGAAGGCACCACGGAAGGTTTCCGACAGATAGGCGCCAAAGATGAAGCCCAAGGTACCGATCCCTGCCACCAGCGGATTCAGGTCGATGTAATCGTCATAGCCGACCAGCGGCGCCACACGGTTGATGATGTCCTGCCCGCCGTAGAAGATCAGCAGGATCAGCACCAGGTCCGGAATACCACGGATCACCGTGGCATACATATCGCCCAACCAGGCCAGCCAGCGCACCGGCGACAAGCGCAGCGCCACGCCAATCAGGCCGAGTACGATGGCCAGGGCCATCGACGACAGGGCGAGCTGCAGCGTCAGCCACGCCCCGTCGAGGATGACTGCCCCGTAGCCTTTCAACATGATGAGGTCCTCGACCTAGAGAATGAAAAATGGTGCAAACCTCAGAGCCTCTGCTGTTTGCACCATTGCACAGGTGAAACCCGACGTCTTACTTCGAGTCTGGACCGTAGATGTCAAAATTGAAGTACTTGTCCTGGATCGCCTTGTACTTGCCGTTGGCACGGATGGCGTCGATCGCGGCATTGATGCGCTCGGCGTTGGCCTTGTCACCCTTGCGCACGGCGATGCCGACACCGTCACCGAAGTACTTCACGTCGGTGAACGACGGGCCCACGAAGGCGAAGCCCTTGCCAGCGTCGGTTTTCAGGAAGCCGTCTTCGAGCAGGGTGGCATCGGCCACGGTGCCGTCCAGGCGGCCAGCGGCGACGTCCAGGTAGATTTCGTTCTGGGTACCGTACGGCACCACGGTAGCGCCTTGCGGGGCCAGCACTTCCTTGGCGAAGCGGTCGTGGATCGAACCACGCTGCACGCCGATCTTCTTGCCCTTGAGCTCAGCCAGGCTGTCGCTCACGGCAGTCCCTTCCTTCATCACGAGGCGAGCCGGGGTCAGGTAGTAACGCTTGGTGAAGTCGACCGACTTCTTGCGGTCTTCGGTGATCGACATGGACGACAGGATCGCGTCGATCTTGCGAACTTTCAGTGCCGGGATCAGACCATCGAACTCCTGTTCTACCCAGGTGCACTTGGCTTTCATCTCTTCACACAGGGCGTTGCCGATATCGTAGTCGAAACCAGCGATGCTGCCGTCGGGCTGCTTGAAGGCGAAGGGTGGGTAAGCGGCTTCGATACCGATTTTCAACGGCTTTTCATCAGCCTGCGACACCAGGGAAAACACGGAAAGCGCCAGGGCGCCAAGCAGTGCGAGCTTCTTCATCAGGTAACTCCATCGGTACGGGGCAATACAAGGCAGGAGTAACAACTGCCCGATATGCGAATGGGTACAACGCGAGCCGCGCAGGGTTCGACCAAGGTCGCAGACCACGAGCGAGTGAGTGGCATTTTAACGACAGCCCGGTAGTCGATATTTCTTCAAAGCGACAACTACTTACAGAAGCGCTTGAAACGGCAGCGGGCGAGGTTGACAGCCCCTGCAAGATATGCAAGAGCGCAAGAAAAACAACCTACAGACCTAGCAATTACTGGGCCTATTATTGGCAAAGCCTTGTACGACGGCAAGTGCAGCGTGCCGCCATGGGAAAAATGGCGCCATGAACGCACCGAAACGAGTCATGAGTGTTCCCGCTCGCCCCGTGACTGTGCGTAATCGGTGACAAACAGAGTTACCGATGAATGTCGGGTAACAGTAAAGCAAAAACCCCGCCGGTCGCCCGTACGGGGTTTTCGTTTGAAGCAGAACTGCGCTGCAGCCCTGCTCAGCTCATCAAGCCGATGCCAGGCTCATCGCTTTGTGCGTATCGATCAAGTGCTGCACCACGCCCGGGTCGGCCAAGGTGGAGATATCCCCCAGCGAGCCGTATTCCGCCGTGGCGATCTTGCGAAGGATACGCCGCATGATCTTGCCCGAGCGCGTCTTCGGCAGCCCTGGCGCCCACTGAATGACATCTGGCGAGGCAATCGGGCCGATTTCCTTGCGCACCCAGTTCTTCAGCTCCATGCGCAACTGCTCGCTGGGCTCCACACCGGCGTTGAGGGTCACGTACACATAGATGCCCTGCCCTTTGATGTCGTGCGGCACACCCACCACCGCAGCCTCAGCCACTTTGGCATGGGCGACCATGGCGCTTTCGATCTCTGCGGTACCCATACGGTGGCCGGAAACGTTGAGCACGTCATCCACACGGCCCGTGATCCAGTAGTAACCATCCTCGTCACGGCGCGCACCGTCGCCGGTGAAATACATGCCACGGAAGGTCTTGAAGTAAGTATCGACGAAGCGGTCATGATCGCCATACAGCGAGCGGGACTGGCCCGGCCAGGAATCGAGGATGACCAGGTTGCCCTCGGCCGCGCCATCGATCAGGTTGCCCAGGTTGTCCACCAGCGCCGGCACCACACCGAAGAACGGACGGGTCGCCGAACCCGGCTTCAGGCCCGTGGCGCCTGGCAGCGGGCTGATCAGGATGCCGCCGGTCTCGGTCTGCCACCAGGTGTCGACGATCGGGCAGCGCTCCTTGCCGACGGTCTTGTAGTACCAGTTCCACGCCTCAGGGTTGATCGGCTCACCGACCGAACCCAGCAGGCGCAGGCTCGAGCCATCGGCCCCCTCAACGGCCGCCTGCCCTTCGGCCATCATGGCGCGGATCGCGGTAGGGGCGGTGTAGAGGATGTTGACCTTGTGCTTGTCGACGATCTTCGACACCCGGGTAATGTCCGGGTAGTTCGGTACGCCCTCGAACAGCAGCGTGGTAGCACCATTGGCCAGCGGGCCGTAGACGATGTAGCTGTGGCCGGTGACCCAACCGACGTCCGCGGTGCACCAGTAGACCTCGCCGGGGCGGTAGTCAAAGACGCGCTCGTGGGTCAGCGCGGCGTACACCAGGTAACCACCCGTTGTGTGCAGCACCCCTTTGGGTTTGCCGGTGGAGCCGGAGGTGTAAAGAATGAACAACGCCTCTTCGGCGCCCATTTCCTTTGGCGCACAATGGCTGGAAGCCACCTTCATCAGGTCTTCGTACCAGATGTCGCGGTGCTGGTGCCAGGCGATGTCACCACCGGTGCGCTTGCACACGATGATTTTCTGCACGCTGCTGGTTTCAGGGTTGGTCAGCGCCAGGTCGACGTTGGCCTTGAGCGGAGTACGGCGGCCGCCGCGCAAACCTTCGTCGGCGGTGATCACCACCTTGGACTTGCAATCGATGATGCGCCCGGCCAGCGCTTCAGGCGAGAAACCGCCAAACACGACCGAGTGAATCGCACCGATGCGGGCACAGGCCAGCATCGCCACCACGGCCTCGGGGATCATCGGCATGTAGATGGTGACTACATCGCCACGGTGCACGTCCTGCCCGCGCAGGGCGTTGGCGAACTTGCAGACCTGCTCGTGGAGTTCGCGGTAGGTGATGTTGCGGTGTTCGGAAGGGTCGTCGCCTTCCCAGATGATCGCCAGTTGGTCGCCGCGCTCTTCGAGGTGGCGGTCCAGGCAGTTGGAGGAAACGTTCAGAGTGCCATCGGCAAACCACTTGATATCGACATGGTGATCGTCGAAGGAAGTCTGCTTGACCTTGGTGAAAGGCTTGATCCAGTCAATGCGCTGGGCCTGCTCACGCCAGAAGCCGTCCGGATTGATCACCGATTGCTGGTACATGGCCTTGTAGGTGGCCTCGTCGGTCAGGGTAGTGGCCGCAACCTCGGGACGAACGGGATACAGTGGAGCCGCACTCATCTGTGTTACCTCGGTGTAATAGTTGTTTTTGTATGGAACCGTTTGTAACTGTACCAGAGCGGCAAAAGCCATACGACGATGGTAGTAACGCGACGGGCTGCGCACCTCGTGACCCGCCGGAAAGGCTCTAGGCCGCAGCTGGCAGCCTGGCGAGAGGTAATGCACAAGATTTTGCCGGGGGGATTGTTACAGTTTCTGTCAAAAGGCGAAAAAACTTTATCAAAACCCCTACTGTTTCCCGTAATTACCCAGGCATAACATTCACCTCGCCAGCAACGGCAAGGCGATTAACAACTGGTAACAGTAACAGCCCCCACGAAGGCAATACGTTAATCCCACGCTAATCCGACAGTTGAACACTTGGCTTTACTTGTGGCGCCACAAGCGCCGCATGCCCTCTCACGACCTTAGACAGGTAAATTGAAAATGAAAGCGTTACTGGTATTGGTACTTGGCGGTCTTTGCAGTGCGGCAATCGCCGGTGAAGCAAAGGATGTCGAGCAGATTCCGGTTGAGCAGTACAGTTATTCGCAGCACCTGGACATCGCCCGCGTCATCTCCATGAGCGAAGTGCCAAACGTGTGCGAAGTCGTGCCGGCCCGCATGACCTATGAGGACTCCAAGGGCCAGAAGCATATTCTCGAATACCGCGTGATGGGTAACGGCTGCTCCAACGGCTGATGAATGATCTGGGCCCTGCGGGGCCCATTCATTAACGATTGCATAATGAACCGCTTGAGTTCACTCCAGCACTATTCGTTCGACTTGCCCAACGAATAATCCCGCAACTTATTGGCAATGGTCGTATGTGAAACACCCAGCCGTTTGCCCAGCGCCCGGCTACTTGGGTATTCACCGATCAGACTTTCCAGTACAGCCTTTTCGAAGCGCCCGACAATCTGCGAAAGATCACCTTCAAGGGTAAACTCACCCAAGGGTTGCCGTACGCCGTAATCCGGCAAGCGAATATGTTCGCTCTTCACCATTGCGCCTTCGCACAACGATACCGCCTGGAACAATACGTTTTCCAGTTGCCGGACATTGCCCGGCCAATGGTAGTGCGCCAGCTTGTCCATCGCCGCAGGCGCCAGGCGCGGCATGGCACAGCCAATCTGCCGGCTGGCCTGATCGAGAAAGTGCTGCACCAACCCTTCCAGGCCGTCCATGCACTCGCGCAACGGCGGTATGTGCAACGACAACACATTGAGGCGATGGTACAGGTCCTGGCGAAATTCACCCCGGGCGCACAGCTCGGACAGGTCCACCTGGGTGGCGCAGATCACACGTACATCCAGGTACACCTCTTCATCACTGCCTACCCGGCGGAAGCAGCCGTCCTGCAGAAAGCGCAGCAGCTTCACCTGCAGGCGCGGGCTCATCTCCCCCACCCCGTCGAGGAACAGTGTGCCACCCGCGGTCAACTCCAGAAGGCCCAGCTTGCCTTCGGCGCGCGCGCCCTCGAACGCACCGGGGCCATAACCGAACAGCTCGGTTTCCGCCATGGACTCTGGCAGGCCGGCACAGTTGAGTGCCATCAAGGGCGCCTGGCCCCGCGGGCTGGCCAGATGACAGGCACGCGCCAGCAGCTCCTTGCCGGTGCCTGTCTCGCCTTCGATCAGCAATGGCGCGTCCAGTGGCGCCATGCGCCGTGCCTCACGCACCACCGCCGCCATCACACGCGAGCTCTGGAATATGCTGTCGAAACCGCGCAGCTCCTGCTTGCGCACGCTGTAGATCCGCTCGCCGATGCGGTCGGCACGGTGCAGGGTCAATACCGCGCCAGCCAATGCCTCGCTGTCGTCATGCTCGGACTGCAACGGGGCGATGTCGGCCAGGAAAATGTCGCCTTTGACCTTGACCCGCAGGCCATTGATTCGCGATTTGTTAGCCCGCACCAGTTCCGGCAGGTCGAAGTCTTCGGCATAACGCGCCAACGGGATGCCCGGCACCTCGTCGACCCTCACGCCCAGCAACTGCGCCGCGGTGCGGTTGGCGGCGACGATGCTGCCACCCATGTCGACCGACAGCACCGGGAAGTCCAGGGCACCCAGCAACGCGTTGAGCTCCATGTGCCGTCGCTCACTGGGCATCAGGCCGACGCGCTTGACCCCGAACACCCCGGCGATCGACTCGAATTTCGGGCGCAGAGCCTGGAACTGCAGGTTGATCAGGTTCGGGCAGTGCAGGTAGATGGCGTTGCCATGGTCGCCACCGACTTCACCACGGAGCACGTTGATACCGTACTCCACCAACAGGTTGAGAATGTCGCGCAGGATGCCGATGCGGTTCTGGCAATGCACTTTGATACGCATGAAAGCTCTCGAAGCGGCGAAGTTTTTCAACAGGCCGCATAAAACCCGTAAAGAAAAGCTGACAAAAACACAGCAATGGTCAGCCCGACACACCAAATTTTCCGCGACCCTGCGGCATTTGTAAAATTATCGTTACGTAAATCACCTGAGAACTGCCGCCCAAGGGTTCGGGCACCCCGTGCAATCGGTCGGATGAAGGGATATTTCTTGGGTATGTCGTGGACATAACAATAAAAGCCCTCACCAGGAGAGCCACATGAAACAGACGCAATACGTGGCACGCGAGCCCGATGCGCAAGGCTTTATCGACTACCCGCAGCAAGAGCATGCGGTGTGGAATACCCTGATCACCCGTCAGCTGAAGGTCATCGAAGGCCGGGCATGCCAGGAGTACCTCGATGGCATCGATCAGCTCAAACTGCCCCATGACCGCATCCCGCAGCTGGGCGAGATCAACAAGGTGCTGGGCGCCACCACCGGCTGGCAAGTTGCCCGTGTGCCGGCGCTGATCCCTTTCCAGACCTTCTTCGAGCTGCTGGCCAGCAAGCGCTTCCCGGTCGCTACGTTTATCCGCACCCCGCAAGAGCTGGATTACCTGCAAGAGCCCGACATCTTCCACGAGATCTTCGGCCACTGCCCACTGCTGACCAACCCCTGGTTCGCCGAATTCACCCACACCTATGGCAAGTTGGGCCTGGCCGCGACCAAGGAACAGCGCGTCTACCTGGCGCGGCTGTACTGGATGACCATTGAGTTCGGCCTGATGGAAACCGCGCAGGGCTGCAAGATCTATGGCGGCGGCATCCTCTCGTCGCCCAAGGAAACCGTCTACAGTCTGTCCGGTGAGCCGGAGCACCAGGCCTTCGACCCGATCGAAGCCATGCGCACCCCCTACCGTATCGACATTCTGCAGCCGCTGTACTTCGTGCTACCGAACCTCAAGCGCCTGTTCGACCTGGCCCACGAAGACATCATGGGCATGGTCCAGCAAGCCATGCAGCTGGGGCTGCATGCACCGAAATTTCCACCCAAGGTCGCCGCCTGAGCGACCTCGCCGACAACAACTCGAATCGGAAAACACCTTATGAATGCCTTGAACCAAGCCCACTGCGAAGCCTGCCGCGCCGATGCGCCAAAAGTCACCGACGAGGAACTGGCCGAACTCATCCGCGAGATCCCGGACTGGAACATCGAAGTACGTGACGGTCACATGGAGCTGGAGCGCGTGTTCCTGTTCAAGAACTTCAAGCATGCCCTGGCCTTCACCAATGCCGTAGGCGAAATCGCTGAAGCTGAAGGCCATCACCCAGGCCTGCTGACCGAGTGGGGCAAAGTGACTGTCACCTGGTGGAGCCACTCCATCAAAGGCCTGCACCGCAACGACTTCATCATGTGCGCGCGCACCGACAAGGTTGCCGAAACCGCTGAAGGGCGCAAGTAAACGCGCTGGCCAAGGCCGCTGCGCGCCCTGTTCGCGGGGGGCGCAGCGGCCTTTTCGTGCCCGGGCAATGTCCGGTATCCGCCCGCAAAACCGACAAGCGACCGGGAAAAATTACAAACTGTCATCCAGACTTGTGTATCCTGCGTCAGCTTTGCGAAGCTCCAAACGCGCCTGGCGCAGCCTTTTGACTCACACTTGCGAGGAACGACGAGATGCACGAAATCCCGAATCTTCCCTTCCCAAGCCTGAACCCCGAAGAGCAAACCGTTGCCGCTCATTCCGAACCGACGCCTGCCGTCGAGGATGGCGACGATCAATCCAGCGCTGACCAGGAATAACCGCGCAACCCCGACTGTGTGAAAACGGCTGACTTTCGGACTACCGCTGTCATCACGTTTTCACACCGTCCAGAACCTCTGCCACGTAGGCCCCCATGCCCGACTCACCGCGCCCCCTTGCGGTCACCCTGCAAGTCGTCTCCATCGTCCTGTTCACCTTCATCGGCTACCTGAACATCGGCATCCCCCTCGCCGTACTGCCTGGCTATGTGCACAACGATCTGGGTTTCAGCACCGTCGTCGCCGGCCTGGTGATCAGCGTGCAATACCTCGCCACCCTGCTCAGCCGCCCCACAGCCAGCCGCATCATCGACAACCTGGGCAGCAAGAAGGCCGTCATGTATGGCCTCGCCGGTTGCGGCCTGAGTGGCGTGTTCATGCTCGCCTGCGCCTTTCTCACCCACCTGCCCTGGCTGAGCCTGGCCTGCCTGCTGGTCGGCCGCCTGGTACTGGGAAGTGCAGAGAGCCTGGTCGGCTCGGGCTCGATAGGCTGGGGGATTGGCCGGGTCGGCGCCGAGAACACCGCTAAAGTCATCTCCTGGAACGGGATCGCCAGCTACGGTGCACTGGCCATCGGCGCCCCACTGGGCGTGCTGATGGTCAAGCACCTGGGGCTGTGGAGCATGGGGGCGAGCATCATCGCGCTGTGCGCGGCAGGCTTGCTGCTGGCATGGCCAAAACGCGCTGCGCCGATCGTCAGCGGCGTGCGCCTGCCGTTTCTGCGGGTACTGGGCAAGGTGTTCCCACACGGTTCGGGCCTGGCCTTGGGCTCGATCGGCTTTGGCACCATCGCCACCTTCATCACCCTTTACTACGCCAGCCGCGGCTGGGCGAACGCAGCACTGACCCTGAGCCTGTTCGGTGCCAGTTTCATCTGTGCGCGGCTGCTGTTCGGCAACCTCATCAACCGGATTGGCGGGTTCAAGGTGGCGATCGCGTGCCTGTCGGTCGAGACACTGGGGCTGTTGATGCTGTGGCTGGCACCCAGTGCAGAACTCGCCTTGGCCGGCGCGGCGCTAAGTGGCTTCGGCTTCTCGCTGGTATTCCCGGCACTGGGCGTGGAAGCGGTGAACCAGGTTTCGGCAGCCAATCGCGGGGCGGCGGTGGGGGCGTACTCGCTGTTCATCGACCTGTCGCTGGGGATTACCGGGCCACTGGTGGGCGCGGTGGCCTCGGGGTTCGGCTTCGCTTCGATGTTTTTGTTCGCGGCAGCGGCAGCCTGCAGCGGGCTGCTGTTGAGCCTGTATCTGTACCGTCAGGCACGGCGTTTCAGGCAGAGTTGAGTGGGGGCGAAGCGCCCCCACTCCTCGCTTCAGCGGACGTACTGCAACACCACTTCCAGCGGATGACGCATCTGCCGTTCGGTCATGCGCTTGACCTGGCTACGACACGAATAGCCGGTTGCCAGCGCCTCCCCTTGTTTGTCCAGCTTGGTCGCCCAGGATTGCTCGAAGATGGTCCGCGACGCCTGCTGGTTACGTGCCTCGTGCCCGTAGGTACCGGACATACCGCAGCACCCCGTGGCCTCGGTCACCAGCTTCAGGCCCAAGCGCGCGAATAGCTGCTCCCACTGGCGGGTGCTGGCCGGCACGTTGGTTTTTTCGGTGCAGTGGGCCATCAGCCGGAAGCTTGCAGGCTCGGCCTGCCCCTGCTCGGGCAGCACCTCCATCAACCACTCCTGCGGCAACAGCACCTTGGGGCAGCCCTCCAGGCCCGGCACCTTCTGGTACTCCTGGCGGTAGACCAGGGTCATGGCAGGGTCCAGGCCCACCAGCGGCACACCGCAGTCAGCCAGGGCCTTGAGCTGGGTGGCATTGCGGATTGCCGCTTTGGCGAATGCCCCCAAAAAGCCCTGCACGTGCAGCGGCTTGCCATTGGCACTGTAAGGCGCCAGGAATACACGGTGGCCAAGGCGATTGGCCAGCTCGATGAACGCCGCCAGTAGCGGTGTCTCGAAGTAACGGGTGAAGGCATCCTGCACCAGCACGATGCTGCGCTCGCGCTGGGCCGGGGTCAGCTCGCGCAGCGCTGGAACGCTGGCCACACCAACCCGGCAGCGCGTGAGGGTGGACTGGAAGTTGAAGCGACTGATCAGCGGGCTGTCGACCATGCCGACCTTGTCCGCCAGCAACCTGCTGACCCACTTCGACCCCATCACCGCGTTGTACAGCCCAGGTGCATGGGCCAGGTAGGGGATGGTGAACTCCAGCGAGCCTATCAGGTAGTCACGCACCGGGCGCTGGTAGCGGCCGTGGTACAGCTCGAGGAAGCGCGAGCGGAAGTCTGGCACGTTGACCTTGATCGGGCACTGGCCTGCACATGACTTGCACGCCAGGCAGCCGGCCATGGCGTCGTAGACCTCATGGGAAAAGTCCTCCTGGCCCTGGTTGCGTGCCCGGTTGTTGAGCAGCCGCGCCGGCAGCCCTTTGAGCCAGGATGCCTTGTTGCGCGCCGCAGCCAGCACATCGATGTTCGCTGCACCCTGCAGGCGCAGCCATTCACGTATCAACGAGGCGCGCCCCTTGGGCGAATGCTGGCGCTCACGGGTGGCCTTCCACGAGGGGCACATGGCGTCGTTGGGGTCGTAGTTGTAGCAGGCGCCATTGCCGTTGCAGTGCACGGCGCTGTCGAAGTCCTGCCATACACGCTCGTCGATGGTACGGTCGAGGTCGCCCCGCAAGGTCACGCCATCTACCTTGGTCAACCCTTCGGCGCTGTCCGGCGGGGTGCAGATCTTGCCAGGGTTGAGTTGGTTGCGCGGGTCGAAGGCACCCTTGAGGCGCTGCAGAGCCGGATACAGTTCGCCGAAGTACTCCGGCACATATTCCGAACGCAACCCCTTGCCGTGCTCGCCCCACAGCAGGCCGCCGTAGCGTTTGGTCAACGCTGCCACTGCATCGGAAATCGGCTTGACCAGCGCCGCCTGGGCGGGGTCTTTCATGTCCAGAGCCGGGCGTACGTGCAGCACGCCGGCGTCGACGTGGCCAAACATGCCGTAGGCCAGGCCATAGCCGTCGAGCAGCGCGCGGAAATCGGCAATGTAGTCGGCCAGTTGCTCGGGCGGCACCGCAGTGTCTTCAACGAAAGGTTGCGGGCGCACCTCGCCCTCGACGTTGCCCAGCAGCCCCACCGAACGCTTGCGCATGGTGTAGACGCGAGTCACGGCCTCAGCCCCTTCGGCCAGGGTATGGCCCAGGCGCTCGACACTGGTGTCGCGCTGCAGGTGATCGATGAAGGCTTCAACCCGAGCATTGACCTCGGCAGGCTCATCGCCACAGAACTCTACCAGGTTGATACCCAGCGTCGGGCGCTGCGGGTCGGCCGGGAAGTACTCGGCAACGCTATGCCAGACGATGTCCTTCATCGCCAGCATCAGCACCTTGGAATCCACTGTCTCGATCGACAGGGGCTTGTGCGCCATCAGTGCATTTGCATCGCGCAGCGCGTCCATGAAGCTGGTGTAGCGGACGTTGACCAGCACCGCATACTTGGGAATCGGCAGCACGTTGAGCTTGGCTTCGACCACATAACCCAACGACCCTTCGGCGCCACACAGCACGCTGTTGAGGTTGAAACGGCCCTGCTCGTCGCGCAGGTGCGCCAGGTCGTAGCCGGTCAGGCAGCGGTTGAGCTTGGGGAAGGTGGCTGCGATCAGCTCGGCCTGGGTTTGCTGGATGTCGCGGGCAGTCCGGTACACCTCACCCACCCGACCGGGGGCCGCACAAGCCTGCTCCAGCGCCGCATCGTCGATCGGCAGGCTGTGCAGGCGCTCACCACCGAGCAGCACGCTGTGCAGTTCCAGCACGTGGTCGCGGGTCTTGCCGTAGGTGCAACTGCCCTGGCCGCTGGCGTCGGTGTTGATCATACCCCCGACGGTAGCGCGGTTGGAGGTGGACAGTTCAGGCGCAAAGAACAGCCCGTGAGGCTTGAGCGCGGCATTGAGCTGGTCCTTGACCACGCCAGCCTGCACTCGCACCCAACGCTCCTGGGCATTGATTTCGAGGATGCTGTTCATGTGCCGCGAGAGGTCGACCACGATACCGTCGGTCAGCGATTGGCCATTGGTGCCGGTACCGCCACCGCGTGGGGTCAGTTTGACCTGCTGGAAGCGTTCTTCGGCCATCAGCGCGGCCACCCGCGCGACATCGTCGGCGTCCAGCGGGAATACCGCCGCCTGGGGCAGGCGCTGATAGATGGAGTTGTCAGTCGCCAGCACGGTACGGGTGGCGTAATCGGCGCTGATCTGGCCACGGAAGCCGCTGTTGCGCAGGGCTTCGAGGAATTCTGGGTAACCGGCGCTTGGCGCAGTGGTCGGCAGTTGGGCGATCATCGAAGGATGGCCTCTTGAAATGGGCTAATTCACGGGATTCCTGTCGCCTTGGCATGGATCGAACCACGCAAGGATGACGAATGGGCCAATGTTCCTGTAGTTTCGCCCCAGGGGCAAACGGATAATCCTGCCGCTATCAATGACTTTAATGAATGAATTACCGTCACCTGACACCCTCCATGTCATTGCTGCTGGCTTTCGAGGCTGCCGCCCGGCATGAAAGCTACACCCGCGCCGCTGCCGAACTGTCCCTGACCCAGAGCGCGGTCAGCCGGCAAGTGCAGGCGCTGGAACAGCAACTCGGGCTGACCCTGTTCCGCCGCGAAGGCCGCCAGGTACAACTCACCGACGTGGGCCGGCTGTACCAGCGCGAACTCAGCGAAGCGCTGGGCCGCATCCGCAGCGCCACCTTGCAAGCCCTGGCTTACCAGTCCGGGGTCGGCACGCTGCGCTTGGCTACCCTGCCCACCTTCGGCTCCAAGTGGCTGCTGCCGCGCCTGCATGCCTTCTACAGCGCCCACCCGGGCATGCTGGTACACATTCATTCGCGGATCGAAGCGATCAACTTCGATACCAGCGAGATCGATGCCGCCATCGGCGTGGCCAGCCATGACCTGCCGGGGCTTATCTGCCATCGGCTGCATGCCGAGGAGCTGGTGGTGATCCTCCCGCCGCAAGCCGGCAGCGATGCCCAGGCCTGGGACCCGGCACGCATCAGTGCCGAGGTACTGCTCAACGTCGCCAACAATCCTCATGCCTGGGGCGAATGGTTTTCGCACCATGGCCTGGCGCACCGGGCGATGCGCCTGGGGCCGAGCTTCGAGCTGACGTCACACCTGATTCAGGCGGTGCGCGCAGGGATCGGCATCGGCCTGGTGCCGCGGATATTGGTGGACGAGGAGCTGGCCAAGGGCGAACTGTTCAGCCCGGGCACGGCGTTCGCCAGCCAGCGCAGCTATTACCTGATCTACCCCCCACGGAACGAAGCGCTGCCCTCGCTGCGGGCGTTTCGTGGCTGGCTGCTCGAGCAGATCTGAGTGCTTTCTCCCGTCACAGGCCCTGTCGCTGCCAAGGCGACGCAGAAAGCCTCCAGCAATGCCCGCAAAAACGCTGAGGGCAGGCAATGAAAAACCCGATGCCAGCTACCTGACATCGGGTTTCGTTCACCGCCCGCTGCGCTTACTTGGCAACAGTACCGGCTGCTGCGCCGTTGCCCAGCTCGCGGCGTTTGGGCTTGATGATGTAGAACAGGAACATCATCAGCACCCACACTGGAATGGCATATACCGAAACCTGGATGCCCGGGATTTGCAGCATGATGCCCAGGATCAGCACCACGAACGCCAGGCAGATGTAGTTGCCATAGGGGTACCACAGCGCCTTGAACAGCGGCTTCTGGCCGGTGCGGTTCAAATGCTGGCGGAATTTCAGGTGCGAGAAACTGATCATTGCCCAGTTGATCACCAGGGTCGCCACGACCAGTGACATCAGCAGCTCCAGCGCATCATGCGGCATGAAGTAGTTGAGCAGCACGGCGATCAGGGTAACGGCTGCCGACACCAGGATCGAACGCACCGGCACACCACGTTTGTCGACCTTGGCCAGCGCTGCGGGGGCATCGCCTTGCTCGGCCATGCCCAGCAGCATGCGGGCATTGCAGTAGGTACCACTGTTGTACACCGACAGTGCCGCCGTCAGGACCACGAAGTTCAACAGGTGGGCGGCCACATCACTGCCCAGCAGCGAGAACACCTGCACGAACGGGCTGCTGCCGTAGCTGCCGCCAGAAGCATCGATGCTGGCGACCAGGGTATCCCACGGGGTCAGCGACAGCAGGACGACCAGTGCACCGATGTAGAAGATCAGGATGCGGTAGATGACCTGGTTGATGGCCTTGGGGATCACGGTTTTCGGCTTGTCTGCCTCGGCTGCAGTGAAGCCGAGCATTTCCAGGCCACCGAAGGAGAACATGATGAACGCCAGTGCCATGACCAGGCCGCTGACACCGTTCGGGAAGAAGCCATCATGCGCCCACAGGTTGGTCACCGAAGCTTCGGGGCCGCCGCTGCCGCTGGTCAGCAGGTAGGCACCCAGGCCGATCATGCCGACGATGGCGGCGACCTTGATGATGGCGAACCAGAACTCGGCTTCGCCGAACACCTTCACGTTCATGAGGTTGATGACGTTGATCAGCAGGAAGAAGCCTGCTGCCGTGACCCACGTCGGGATCTCCGGCCACCAGTAGTGAATGTACTTGCCGACCGCCGTCAGCTCCGACATGCCCACCAGGATGTACAGCACCCAGCAATTCCAGCCCGACATGAATCCGGCAAAACCGCCCCAGTACTTATGGGCAAAGTGGCTGAACGAACCGGCCACTGGCTCTTCGACGATCATCTCCCCAAGCTGGCGCATGATCATGAAGGCGATGAAACCGCAGATGGCGTAGCCCAGGATCATCGACGGGCCGGCGTATTTCATCACGCCTGCCGAGCCAAGGAACAGGCCGGTACCAATCGCGCCGCCAAGGGCGATCAACTGGATGTGGCGGTTCTTCAGGCCCCGCTTGAGCTCGCCTGAATGCATGTTGTGTTCACTCATGAACGAAGTCACCTGCATTGTTTTTATCTGTGACGGAATCGGACCCACCGCGCTCGTGGCGCAGCGGAATGGGCAAGGTGGTTACCTTGGTTTCTTGAACACAGCCGCTGCCGGAGCGGATCAGCCGGGTGTGAGCAAGAGTGCGCGGTACGCAAGAGGGTCACAGGTAAAACGCGGCGCACTGTATACCCCTGCAAGCGCGCAGGCGTCAACGCGTTGCGTCGTTTCCTCAGAAAAAACGCAGCGATCCTGTGGTAGGAAGCCTAGAAAGGCGGAGTGATCGGCGTACATGGCGCCTCCATTTGTTGTTCTGTGTGCCCGGCTCTGTGGACGGGCTTTTGCGCACGGCAATGGTCGCTATATCAGCGTGGGACGGGGGTTTGAGCAATAGGGTTGACTGGCGCAGGTGGGGTCTTGGGCGGTGGGGCGCGGCAAGATCTGTTTACAGGGAGGGGGGCCGAGTAGAGAAAGCGGGTGAATTCGTATAGTTTTCTTTACAGCGCGGTTCGAAAACTTGCCAGTCGTCCGAAAAAATCTTTTTCTTCAATATCTTGGCGCGCGGAGAGGCGGGTGCGGAGCTGCTGCGGGCGCAGTAGGCCAGGATGCAGGTTGATGTATTGCCTGTCAGCGTTGTTGGGGCTGCTTTGCAGCCCATCGCCGGCAAGCCGGCTCCCACCTGGACCGCGTTGGGCTTCAGAAGGCCGGCCTGAAGGATGGGGTGGTGCCTGTCAGCGTTGCTGGGGCTGCTGTGCAGCCCATCGCCGGCAAGCCGGCTCCCACCTGGACCGCGTTGGGCTTCAGGAAGCCGGCCTGAAAAGGATGGGGTGGTGCCTGTCAGCGTTGCTGGGGCTGCTGTGCAGCCCATCGCCGGCAAGCCGGACCACAGGTCACCGCGCAAATCTGAAGACTGCGCGGTCCGGGTGGGAGCCGGCTTGCCGGCGATGGGCCGCACAGCGGCCCCAAGTCGCTTAACTGACGGGCCGTGGCGGATCAGCCGCGCGGCTTGCCGCGACCACGCCCTGCCGGCTTATCACCGTCAGGCTTGGCCGGGCGCTTGCGCATCTCGCTCGGACGCTCAGCAACGGCGCTGCCGCGGCTGCCCTTGCGTGGCGCCTCTTCACGCGGCTGGCGAGCCGGACGCTCGGCAGCCGCGGCATCCTGCGCCGGCCGCAGGCTGCGCACACGCTCGCTACGCCCCATCGGCCGCGTCGACTTGCGCTGCAGGCGCTCCATCTTGTCCTTGGCCTTCAGGTTCATGGCAGGCAGCGCCACCGGCTGCAGGCCCACTTCAGCGGCCAGGATGTCGATTTCGCCCTGGGTCATTTCACGCCAGCGGCCCATCGGCAGATCGGAGTTGAGGAACACCGGGCCGAAACGCACGCGCTTGAGGCGGCTGACCACCATGCCCTGCGATTCCCACAGGCGGCGTACCTCACGGTTGCGCCCTTCCATCACCACACAGTGGTACCAGTGGTTGAAACCTTCACCCCCTGGAGCCTTCTGGATGTCGGTGAACTTGGCCGGGCCGTCCTCAAGCATCACGCCCGCCTTCAGGCGTTCGATCATCTCGTCATCGACCTCGCCACGCACACGCACCGCGTACTCGCGGTCCATCTCGTAGGACGGGTGCATCAGGCGGTTGGCCAGCTCACCGTCGGTGGTGAACAGCAGCAGGCCGGTGGTGTTGATGTCGAGGCGGCCAATGTTGATCCAGCGGCCTTCCTTCGGCCGCGACAGGCGGTCGAACACGGTCGGACGGCCTTCCGGGTCGTCACGGGTGCAGATCTCGCCATCGGGCTTGTTGTACATGATCACCCGGCGCGTGGCCTCGGCGGCCTCTTCGCGCTTGATCAGCTTGCCGTCGACAGCGATGGCATCGTGCAGGTCGACGCGCTGGCCGAGGGTGGCCTCGACGCCATTGACCTTGATACGGCCCTGGCTGATCCAAGCCTCGACGTCACGGCGCGAACCCACGCCAATGCGCGCCAGCACTTTCTGCAGCTTTTCGCCGGCTGGCGGGGTGATTTCGGTGTTTTGCAGGTCTTGCTCACTCATCTGGGCACCTCCCGGTGTAGGAATGAAAACAGAGATTCTGGCGACGAACGCGCCAAAAAGTCGCGCATCATACGCGCTTCTAACGGGGAACGCACTGGAGCTTAGAGGGTTTTCAGGGGGTGAAGTGGTTTTCTGCCCAGCGGTTTCGTATTGAAAGCCCCGGCCTCATCGCCGGCAAGCCGGCGCCCACCCGACCGCGCAGCGCCTGTGATCTTGGCGCACAAGACTCAGGGCTGCAGCTTGCCTTGATCCTCGACCGAGGCCTCTGGCTCTGGCTCTGGCTCTGACTCTGGCGCATCCTGCTCTGGCAAATCATCGAAATCGGTCTTGAGCCCCTCCTCCATCGCATCCAGTTCCACCAGCAGGCTACGGAAGCTCGTCTTCTCCTCGGGTTCGGCAACTGCCTGCTCGTCGGCCAGGCTGGCATCGGCCAACGCCTGCAAATGCGCCGGCACCGGTGCATCATCCGGGTCGATCGAGGGCGCCGGCTCCATTTCACGCAGCTCGGCCAAGGCCGGTAACTCGTCCAGGCTCTTGAGGTTGAAATGATCGAGAAACGCCTTGGTGGTGGCGAACATCGCCGGCCGCCCAGGTACCTCGCGATGGCCAACCACCCGGATCCATTCACGCTCCATCAGGGTCTTGATGATGTTGCTGTTGACCGCAACACCCCGCACGTCCTCGATCTCGCCGCGGGTGATGGGCTGGCGGTAAGCGATCAAGGCCATGGTTTCGAGCAGCGCACGGGAATAGCGCTGCGGCCGCTCTTCCCACAGGCGGCCCACCCACGGCGCGAAATTCTCGCGAATCTGCAAGCGATAGCCGCTGGCCACTTCCTTGAGCTCGAAGGCCCGACCACTGCAGGATTTGCCGAGCACTTCCAACGCTTTCTTGAATACCTTCGGCTCAGGGCGCTCGGCCTCCTCGAACAGCTCGTACAGCCGTTCGAGAGATTGCGGCTTGCCTGAGGCGAGTAGAAACGCCTCGATCAGCGACGCCAGGTCGCGGGGTTCATTCAGATTCATCAGGTTCTTCGACAGACTCGGCACGCACCCGGACATGGATAGCGGCGAAAGGCTCATTTTGCACCAGTTCGATCAGCGATTCCTTCACCAACTCAAGAATCGCCATGAAGGTGACCACCACCCCCAGCTTGCCTTCCTCAGCCGTGAACAGTTCGACGAAAGGCACGAAGCCGCCGCCCTTCAGGCGCGCCAGCACTTCGCTCATGCGCTCGCGGGTAGACAGCGTTTCACGGGTGATCTGGTGGCTTTCGAACAGATCGTTGCGGCGCATGACTTCGGCCATGCTGACCAACAATTCTTCCAGGCTGACCTGGGGCAACAGCTTGCGCACCTTGGCCTGGGGCGCCTCCAGACGCGGCACCACGACGTCACGGCCAACACGCGGGAGCTCGTCGATGCCTTCGGCTGCAGCCTTGAAACGCTCGTACTCCTGCAAGCGGCGAATCAGTTCAGCACGCGGGTCGCCTTCCTCCTCCTCGACCTCGGCGGAGCGTGGCAGCAACATGCGCGACTTGATCTCGGCAAGCATGGCAGCCATCACCAGGTATTCGGCGGCCAACTCCAGGCGCACGCTTTTCATCAACTCGACATAACCCATGTACTGGCGGGTGATCTCCGCCACGGGGATGTCGAGAATGTCGATGTTCTGCTTGCGGATCAGGTAAAGCAGCAGGTCGAGCGGGCCTTCGAAGGCCTCGAGGATGACCTCCAGCGCGTCCGGCGGAATGTAAAGGTCCACCGGCATCTCGGTCAGGGCTTCGCCGTAGACCAGGGCCAACTGCAATTGCCGAGGCAGTTCGGCTTCGATGGCCGAAGCCTCGGGTAGCTCCATCTGGCTCACGCGTTGACCAGAAATGGCGTGGGGTCGCCGCAACCTTCGCGGATCAGTTCAGGCTCGTCGCCGGACAGGTCGATGATGGTCGAGGCCTTGAGGTCGCCGAAACCGCCATCAATCACCAGGTCCACATGGTGTTCCAGGCGCTCGCGGATTTCATACGGGTCGGTCATCGGCTCGGTATCCCCGGGCAGGATCAGGCTCACGCTCATCAGCGGCTCACCCAGCTCAGCCAGCAATGCCAGGGTGATGGCGTGGTCCGGCACGCGCAGGCCGATGGTGCGACGCTTCTCGTGCAGCAACAGCCGCGGCACCTCACGGGTGCCATTGAGGATGAACGTGTAGGGGCCGGGTACGTGGGCCTTGAGCAGGCGGAAGGTACCGGTGTCGACCTTGGCGTAAAGGCCCAGCTGCGACATGTCGCAGCACATCAGGGTGAAATTGTGGGTCTTGTCCAGCCCACGCAGACGCCGAACCCGTTCAATCGCTGCCTTGTCACCGATCTGGCATCCCAGTGCGTAGGCCGAATCGGTCGGGTAGACGACCACACCGCCCTTGCGGATGATTTCCACCGCCTGACGGATCAGCCGCGGCTGGGGGTTTTCCGGATGAATCTGGAAAAATTGGCTCACGAAGTCTTCCTGTTCATATCGCCATAGGTTGTTCATGGCTGAATCGGCGCCACAGAGGTGGCAGATCCTCAGGCAATGGCCGGTAGGCACCGATCTCGCCCCAGGTGCCGGGGCCGTGGAAATCGCTGCCAGCGCTTGCCAGCAGGCCGAACTCACGAGTGAGGATGGACATCGTGCCCACCTGCTCGGCAGGCATCATCCCATTGACCACTTCAAGCGCCTGCCCGCCTGCCTGAATATAGTCGGCAATCAGGCGCCTGCGCTTGCTGCGGGTCAGATCGTAGTGCATCGGGTGGGCCAGGCTCACCCAGGCTTTGGACCGGCGCAAGGTGGCAACGGTTTCCTCGAGCGTCGGCCAATGCAGTTTGACGTCACCCAGCTTGCCGGCCCCCAACCACTTGCGAAACGCTTCACCACGGTCTTTGACGTGGCCCGCGCGCACCAGGTGCTCGGCAAAATGCGGCCGCGCCGGCGCGTTACCGCTGTCGCCCAACGCCTGCTGCACGGCGCGGGCACCCTCGAGGGCACCTGGCATGCCCTTGGCCGCCAGCCGCTTGTCGATTTCCTCGGCACGCAGCCAGCGGCCACGGTGCAGGGCTTCGATCGCTTCGAGCAACGGCGGGGCATCAAGCGGGAAGTCATACCCCAGCACATGGATGGTCGCGCCCCCCCACGTGCACGAAAGCTCCACGCCGCTGACCCAGCGCATACCCCGTTCGACGCAGGCCTGGCGGGCCTCGGGCAGGCCTTCAAGGGTATCGTGGTCGGTCAGTGCCAAGGTCTGCACCCCGTGCTCATGGGCCCGGGCGACCAGGACCGTAGGCGACAGGGCGCCGTCGGAGGCCGTGCTGTGACAGTGCAGATCAACATTCATGGAGGAGCGCTACCGCTGGATTCGATGTTTGTTATTATGCCGCCACATCCCGATTCTGGCTGCCATTGTGAAACAATTCATCGATTTCATCCCGCTGCTACTGTTCTTCATCGTCTACAAGCTTGACCCACGCCCCCTGGAAGTTGCCGGGAACAGCTTCGAATTCGGCGGCATCTACAGCGCCACGGCAATGCTGATCATCAGTTCGCTGGTGGTGTATGGCGCGCTGTTCCTGCGCCAGCGCAAGCTGGAGAAAGGCCAGTGGCTGACGCTGGTGGCCTGCCTGGTATTCGGCGGCCTGACCCTGACCTTCCATAGCGAAACCTTCCTCAAGTGGAAGGCGCCGGTGGTCAACTGGCTGTTCGCCTTGGGCTTTGCCGGCAGCCACTTCATCGGCGACCGGGTGCTGATCAAGCGCATCATGGGCCACGCCCTGAGCTTGCCCGATGCCATCTGGACCCGACTGAACGTGGCGTGGATCGCGTTTTTCCTGTTCTGTGGCGCGGCCAACCTGTTTGTCGCTTTCACCTTCCAGGATTTCTGGGTCGACTTCAAAGTGTTCGGCAGCCTGGGCATGACCGTGATATTCCTGGTAGCGCAAGGCTTGTACCTGTCGCGCCACCTGCACGACGACCCTTCTACCTCCAAACCCAAGGATTGACATGCTTTACGCCATCATTGCCAGCGACGTCGCAAATTCCCTGGAAAAACGCCTGGCCGCGCGCCCGGCGCACATCGAGCGCCTGAAGCAGCTGCAAAGCGAAGGCCGCGTGGTGCTGGCCGGCCCGCACCCGGCCATCGACAGCAACGACCCGGGCGAAGCCGGCTTCAGCGGCAGCCTGATCGTCGCCGAGTTCGATTCCCTGAGCGCAGCCCAGGCCTGGGCCGATGCCGACCCGTACATCGCTGCGGGTGTTTACGACCAGGTCATCGTCAAACCCTTCAAGCAAGTCTTGCCCTGATCGATAAATTGTCGGCGTCTGCGGTATCTTTGCCACTGGCGAGCGCGTCAGACGCCGTCGATTTGAATTGAGTGAGTCATGAGCGAGCTGTTACTGATTGATGATGACCAGGAACTCTGCGAGCTGCTCGGCAGCTGGCTGACCCAGGAAGGTTTTGCCGTCCGTGCCTGCCATGATGGCCAGAGCGCGCGCCAGGCATTGGCCGAACATGCGCCGGCAGCTGTGGTGCTCGATGTGATGCTGCCTGACGGTAGCGGCCTTGAGCTGCTCAAGCAGTTGCGTAGCGACCACGCAGAACTGCCGGTGCTGATGTTGTCGGCCCGCGGCGAGCCTCTGGACCGCATTCTTGGCCTGGAACTGGGCGCTGATGATTACCTGGCCAAGCCCTGCGACCCGCGCGAGCTGACCGCCCGCCTGCGCGCAGTGCTGCGCCGTAGCCACCCGACCGCCACCACGACGCAGGTGGAGATCGGCGATCTGGCCTTCAGCCCTGTGCGCGGGGTGGTCAGCATCGATGGCCGCGAGATGACCCTTACGCTGTCTGAAAGCCGCATCCTCGAAGCCTTGCTGCGCCAGCCTGGCGAGCCGCTGGACAAGCAGGAGCTTGCGCAAATCGGCCTTGGCCGCAAGCTGACCCTTTACGATCGCAGCCTGGACATGCATGTCAGCAACCTGCGCAAGAAGATCGGCCCCCACGCCGACGGCCGCCCCCGCATCGTCGCACTGCGTAGCCGCGGCTACTACTACAGTCTCTGAGCTGCAAGCTGCAAGCTGCAAGCTGCAAGCTGCAAGCTGCAAGCTGCAAGCTGCAAGCTGCAAGCTGCAAGCTTCAAGCTTCAAGCTTCAAGCTTCAAGCTTCAAGCTTCAAGCAAGAGCGAGCGCGCACGCCGGGCTTTTTCTTGCAGCTTGCAGCTTGCAGCTCAAAGCCCCTTCTTTACCCAGCCTTTACCGTTCGCTGACCGCGCCTGACCTTGATCTCCCTAAACTGAGCTCATCCGGTAACCACCGGCCCATGACAGGAGAGACACCATGCGCAAGACCTTGATCGCCCTGATGTTCGCCGCAGCCCTGCCGACCGTGGCCATGGCCATGCCCGACGGCGGCCCACGTCACGACGGCCCGCATCATCGCGGTGACGCGCCTTTCGCCCAACTGGACCTGAGCCGCGACCAGCGCCAGCAGATTGGCAAGCTGATGGGCGAGCAGATGAAAAACCGCCACGACATCACCGAACGCTACCTGGCCAAACTGCCAGCAGCAGACCAGAAAGCCATGAAAGACGAACTCAAGGCCAGCCGCGACAAGACCGACAGCCAGGTCCGCGCCCTGCTCAAGCCAGAGCAGCAAAAGAAGTTCGACGAACTGCAGAAAGCCCGCGAAGCACGCAAGGCTGAATGGAAGGAATTCCAGGCCTGGAAAGCTGAAAAAGCCGCCAAGGCCCAGTAAGCTGTCCCACCCATGCCCGGCCCGCCCCCAAGCGGGCCGGGCTTTTCCCGTTTAGGAGGTGCTCTTGCGATCTCTGTTCTGGCGCATCCTGGCCAGTTTCTGGCTGGCTATCACCCTGGTCGCAGGCCTGTCGATCCTGCTGGGCCACATGCTCAACCAGGATGCCTGGATACTCAGCCGCCACCCCGGTCTCAGTACCCTCGCCAGCCGTTGGGTCAAGCACTATGAACACGAAGGCCTGGCGTCGGCCCAGCATTTCCTCGAACGTCGCAAGCAGCGCTTCAAGATCGATGTACAGGTACTCGACGACAGTGGCCAGGCGGTGGTGCCCGGTACCTTCCCGCGCCGTGCCGCAGCCTTCGAGGCGCGCCAGCGCAATGACGAGCGGCACCTGCCGTGGCGTCGCCTGACCGAGGAGTACACCAGCCCCGAGAGCGGCGAGACGTACCTGCTGATCTACCGAATTCCACACCCGGAACTGGATGCCTGGCACCGCGAGAGCCTGCTCTGGCCGTTGAGTGCCTTGGGTATAGCCCTGGTGGTGCTGACCCTGTTCAGCCTGCTGGTGACCCTGTCCATCACCCGCCCTCTGAGCCGCTTGCGCAGTGCTGTGCACGACCTCGGCCAGGCCAGCTACCAGCAGAACAGCCTGGCGCGCCTGGCTGCACGGCGCGATGAGTTCGGCGTGCTGGCCAAGGACTTCAACAAGATGGGCGCCCGCCTGCAGAGCCTGATCGGCAGCCAGCGCCAGTTGCTGCGCGACGTTTCCCACGAACTGCGCTCGCCGCTGGCACGCCTGCGCATCGCCCTGGCGCTCGCCGAACGGGCTGAAGCCGAGCAACGCCAAGCCTTGTGGCCGCGCCTGACCCGCGAATGTGACCGCCTGGAAGACCTGATCAGCGAGATCCTCACGCTGGCCCGGGTCGATGCCGAACAGTCTCACCCCGAAACGGTCGACCTCAACGCCCTGCTGGGCAGCGTGCGCAAGGATGCACAGCTCAGCGCGCCAGAGCAGGACGTTCGGCTGGAGGCGCAACCGGGCTTGACCTTGCAAGGCTGGCCAACGCTGATTGAACGTGCCGTTGACAACCTGCTGCGCAATGCCTTGCGTTTCAACCCACAGGGGCAGCCGATCGAAGTGCGCGCCGGGCGCGAGCAGGGGCGCATCGTTGTGAGTGTGCGTGACCATGGGCCTGGGGTGTCTGCCGAGCACCTGGCGCAGCTGGGTGAGCCGTTCTTCCGTGCCCCCGGGCAGGAAGCAGCGGGGCATGGCCTGGGGCTGGCGATTGCGCGCAAGGCGGCGGAGCGCCATGGCGGGAGCCTGGTACTTGCGAACCACCCACAGGGTGGTTTTGTCGCGCGCCTGGAGTTGCCGCTGGAAGTGGAGGTTGGCAGCTGAATTCAGCGCTCCCGCACCAGTGGGAGCAGCTGCCTTACCCAATGTCTAAACGTTGACGCAAACCACCTTGTGGGGGCCTGCTTGCCGGCGATCAAGCCACAGCGGCCCTGGCGTTACTGGCCCCAGGCGCTGACGAACTCGGCGGTTTGCAGCACTGGCGCCGTACGCGGCTCGGCCAGCGGCGTGCCGACATACAGGTAGCCGATCAACTCTTCGTTCTCGCCCAGCCCCAAGCCCTTGTGCACATGGGCATCGAAGGCCATGTCGCCGGTACGCCACACGGCACCGATGCCTTGGGCATGCGCGGCAATCAGAATGCCATGCGCGGCACAGCCAGCGGCCAGGCGCTGTTCTGACATCGGCACCTTGTAGTGCTCCTGCAGCTTGGCGATCACCACGATCAGCAGCGGCGCACGCAACGGCATGGCGCGGGCCTTGTCCAGCGCAGCCTGGGTGGCATCGCCCTTGTTCTGCACCGCTTCGGCAAACAGCTCGCCGAGCTTGTCGCGGCCCTGGCCTTCGATGGTCAGAAAGCGCCATGGCCGCAGCTGGCCGTGATCGGGCGCGCGCAGCGCAGCCTGGAACAGCGCCTCGCGCTGGGCGGCATTGGGCGCAGGTTCAGTCAGGCGTGGCACGGATACACGGTTGAGCAATGCGTCGAGAGCCTCCATCGGCTACCCTCCTGGCAGTTGAATGTGCGGCCATTCTCAAGCTGCAAGCCACAAGCTGCAAGCGCCACGCAGAAGCCACCCGGTGCACACTGCCATTTCTGCCTGCGGGTAGCTCTCGGCTTGCAGCTGGCAGGCCCATAGGTAGAATGGCGCCCCTCCGTTCAAAGTCAGAGCAGATCACATGGCGTTGCCGACCTTAAGGATCATTGGTTTCATCATCGGCATCTTCCTGATCACCCTGGCGGTCAGCATGGTCGTACCCATGGCGACGCTGGTGATCTTCGAACGTACCGGCGACATGCCGTCGTTCCTCTGGTCAAGCCTGATCACCTTCGTCGCAGGCTTGCTCCTGATCGTCCAAGGCCGTCCGGAGCATGTGCACCTGCGTCCGCGCGACATGTACCTGCTGACCGTCAGCAGCTGGCTGGTGGTAGGCGTATTCGCCGCCCTGCCCTTCCTGCTGACCCAGCACATCAGCTACACCGACGCCTTCTTCGAAAGCATGTCCGGCATCACTGCCACGGGTGCCACCGTGCTCAGCGGGCTGGATACCATGTCGCCGGGCATCCTGATGTGGCGCTCGATGCTGCACTGGCTCGGCGGTATCGGCTTCATCGCCATGGCGGTGGCGATCCTGCCGCTGCTGCGCATCGGTGGCATGCGCCTGTTCCAGACCGAATCGTCCGACCGCTCGGAAAAGGTCATGCCGCGCTCACACATGGTCGCCAAGTCTATCGTCGGGGTGTACGTCTGCTTCTCGGTGCTTGGCGCCCTGGCCTTCTGGTGGGCCGGCATGAAGCCGTTCGACGCCATCAACCACGCCATGTCAGCCATTTCCACCGGGGGGTTCTCCACCTCTGACCAGTCCCTGGCCAAGTGGGACATCCCTGCCGTGCACTGGGTCGCGGTGGTCGTGATGATTCTGGGCAGCCTGCCCTTCGCCTTGTACGTGGCCACCTTGCGCGGCAACCGCAGGGCGCTGATTCGCGACCAGCAGGTCCAGGGGCTGCTTGGCTTGCTGGTGGTCACCTGGCTGGTGCTGGGCACCTGGTACTGGGTCACCACCAACCTGCCTTGGCTCGATGCCTTGCGCCACGTTGCGTTCAACGTGACCTCCGTGGTCACCACCACCGGTTTCGCCCTGGGCGATTACAGCCTGTGGGGCAATTTTTCGCTGATGCTGTTCTTCTACCTGGGCTTCGTCGGTGGCTGCTCTGGTTCGACCGCCGGCGGTATCAAGATCTTCCGCTTCCAAGTGGCCTACATCCTGCTCAAGGCCAGCCTCAACCAGTTGATCCATCCACGTGCGGTGATCAAGCAGAAATACAACGGCCATCGCCTGGACGAAGAGATCGTGCGCTCGATCCTGACCTTCTCGTTCTTCTTCGCGATCACCATCTGCGTGATGGCGTTGCTATTGTCGCTGCTGGGCGTGGACTGGATGACCGCACTGACCGGCGCCGCGGCAACCGTTTCAGGCGTCGGCCCGGGCCTGGGTGAAGTGATCGGCCCGGCAGGCAACTACGCCATGCTGCCGGACGCTGCCAAGTGGATTCTTGCCGGCGGCATGCTGCTCGGCCGCCTGGAGATCATCACGGTGCTGGTGCTGTGCATGCCGGCGTTCTGGCGTCACTGACCGCCTCGGGGTCCGCGCCCAGACGGGCGCGGTACTCGCTGGGGGTAACGTCGAACCAGCGGCGGAAGGCCCGGTAGAAGTTGCTCGGGTCAGCGAACCCCAACAGGTAGGCGGTTTCCAGCAAGGTCATGCCGGGCTGGGCGAGGTACTGCTCGGCCAGCTCACGACGGGTGTCGTCCAGCAATGCCTGAAAGCTGGTGCCCTCCTCCTGCAGGCGGCGCTGCAGCGTGCGCTGGGACAGGTGCAGCGCCTGGGCCAGGGTTTCCCGCTTCGGTTCGCCCTGAGGCAGGATGCGGCATAGCACCTGGCGCACCCGGTGGGTCACCCGGCTTTCAGAGAAGCGTGCCAGGTATTCCCCGGCAAACCGGTCGTGCAGAATGGCCATGGCCTCATTGGCGGTAGGTAGCGCAGCTTCCATGTCGGCGCGCTCGAACACCAGCGCATCGTGGGGCGCACCGAACACCAGCGGGGAATGGAAAGCCACCTTGTAGGGCTCGACGTCCTTGGGTTGAGGCCCCTGGATCAGTACCCGCCGCGGCTGGATGGGTCGCCCGCTGAGCCACTTGCACAGCGCCAGCGCACAGGCCAGCGAAGCCTCCGCACTGTGCCGCGTCGGCGGCAGGTGATCACCGTGCACGGTGAGGATCAGCGAATACCCCTCAGGCCCCAGGCGGAAGCTCAGATCGGAGCTTTCGGCGATGATGCGCTGGTAGCGCACCAGGCGCTCGAAACCTTCGGCCAAGGTGCGGCTGGACATCAACGCGTAGCCCACCACATGGAACGAAGCCGGCCTGACCACCCGTGCCATGTTCAGGCCAATCGCTTCATTGCCCGACAGCTCTACAGCCAGTTGCCAAAGGCGGGTCATGGCATCCTGCGGGAAGCGCGCATCGGGGTCGTCGAGGGCAGCGAAATCCAGGCCGAGCTGCTCGAACATGGCCGGGCAATCGAGCCCTTCCAGCTCGAGCGCCTTCACAATCCCTGATGCCCAGCTGGCTGACGTGGTTCTCTCGCTCATGACAGGCTTCTTATGCTCACCGCTTCATGCGGTTAACCCCAAGGATACTCATTTGGCGCCTATTGTCACTGGTAGGCTCCGCCAATGACTCTAGACTCGATTCAGGCTCCACGCCGTGTATCCTGTCAAAAAGTGTCAATCCTGGAGCACTGCCCATGAACAGCTCAGCGCAGTTTCGCAGTTTTGCCGAGTTCTACCCCTATTACCTGGGGGAGCACAGCAACCCCACCTGTCGGCGCCTGCACTTCGTCGGCACCAGCCTGGTGATCGCCCTGCTGGCGTACACCATCGCCAGCGGCAAATGGCTGCTGTTATTGGCGGTGCCGGTGTTCGGCTATGGGTTTGCCTGGGTCGGGCACTTCTTTTTCGAGAAAAACCGGCCAGCGACCTTCAAGCATCCGCTGTACAGCCTGATTGGCGATTTCGCCATGTTCCGCGACATTCTGCTGGGCAGGATCAGCCTCTAGTTGCCCGGGCGGCTGTCACGCAGGTTCGCGCGACGCCGCCACGCCCTCTGCCTGCCGTAGCTGGGTGTCGGCCAACCGGTACAGCTCGATGCTGCCATCCCAATGCTCGATCAGCGCAGTGCAGGACTCCACCCAATCGCCACAGTTGAGGTAATCCACGTTCCCGACCTTGCGGATTTCGGCATGGTGGATATGCCCGCACACCACCCCGTGAAAGCCACGACGGGTGCACTCATGGGCAATGGCATCCTCGAAATCGCTGATGAAGTTCACCGCACCTTTGACCTTGTGCTTGAGGTAGGCCGAAAGTGACCAATAACCATAGCCGTAGCGGGCCCGCCAATGGTTGAGCCAGCGGTTGAGCACCAAGGTGCATTCATAGGCACGATCGCCAAGGAACGCTAGCCAGCGGTGGTAGCGGGTAATCACATCGAACTGGTCACCATGGATCACCAGCAACCGACGGCCATCGGCCGTGAGGTGCTCAGCCTCGTCCACCAGGTGGATGTTGCCCAGAACCAGCCGGGAGTAGCGCCGCAGGAACTCATCATGGTTGCCCGTCACGTAGATCACCTCGGTGCCGCGTTTGCTCAGGGTCAACAAGCGGCGGATCACATTGGTGTGGGCCTGGGGCCAGTAGATACCGCCACGCAGCTTCCAGCCATCGATGATGTCGCCGACCAGGTAGAGACGGTCGGCCTGGTAGCCCTTGAGGAAGCGCGACAGGTGTTCGGCCTGACAGTCGCGGGTGCCCAGGTGCACGTCAGAGATCCACAGGGTGCGTACGCGCTGCTTGCGCGACGGGCGAGAGAGTTCGGCATGGGTCATGGGGCGGGCTCCGGCGCTGTTTGCTGGAGACTGGCATCGGTACATGACAGGCTGGTGGCAGCGATGTGACCGGTGCTGAGCAGCCAGGATTGATGCACAATGGCGCTCTGCCCTGCGAGGACCCACCATGGCCGCCGGCCCGATTCTTTCCCTTCGCCACTACCGCGATGACGTGATCGCTCACAGCCACGACCACCCACAGTTGGTGTTCGGCCTGCGCGGCCGGCTGGATTTCGAGGTACAAGGGCACGGGGCGCGGATCGACCGTCAAGGCCTGATCGTGGTGCCCGCCGGTGCTCACCATACCTGTGGCAGCGATACTGGCAGCCACTGCCTGGTGCTCGATGTCCCGAGCGACCATTGGCTGGACGAGCAACTCGGCGAGCATGCCGACGCCAGCCGCCGCCTGCTGGACCGCTCTGGCGCGCTGGGCCTGGACCCTCGCCAACAGCAACTGGTGGACTGGCTGGCGGCAAGCCCGGTGGACGACCCGCTGATCGCCCGCCAAGGCGCAGCGCTGTTGCTGACCTGCCTCAACCCTGCGGCGTCGGCCAATGTCACACCCAGCCATCGCCTGCCTTACGCCGCTTTCGACAGCCACATCGAGCAGCATGCAGCCTACCCGCTGCAGGTCGCCGACCTGGCGCGCATCGCCGGATTGTCCAGTGCGCGGCTGCATGCGCGATTTACGGCCGAGTGCGGCATGACGCCCATGGATTACCTCCGCCAGCGGCGCTTGCTCAAGGCGCGCGAACTGGTTACCCAGACATTGCTGCCGATGGGAGAGATCGCCGCGCAGGTGGGGTACAGCTCACAAAGTGCGTTTTCAGCGGCGATGCTGCGCATGTTCGGATGCGTGCCGAGTGCATTGCGACGAGAATCTGGCGACAAACCGCGCTAGGGTGGCGACAGACCGGGCTTGGCAGCGGCTTTACACTGTGCCTGCCCCGGCCTGTTGGGGTCACCGCACGACAAGGCCGGGCCTGACCAGACGGATTTCAAAGGACCACCATGAACCACCGTACCGCCCTGGGCGCCCTGCACATCGGCGCACTGTTCTTCGGCCTGACCGGCGTCTTTGGCAAACTGGCCGCCAGCGCGAGCCCAGCCATCATCGTCTTCGGCCGTGCCGCCTTTGCCGTGCTTGCCCTTGCGCTGTTCGCCAGCATCGCCGGCCCAGGCTGGCAGCGCCTGCGCAGCCAGGACGTCCAGCGCCTCTTGCTGGGCGGTGTGCTACTGGCCGGCCACTGGGTCAGCTTCTTCATCGCCGTCAAAGTCGGTGGCGTGGCTATCGCCACCCTGGGCTTCGCCAGTTTCCCGGCATTTACCGTGATGCTCGAAGGGCTGCTGTTCCGTGAACGCATCCGCCGCAACGAAGCGCTGCTGGTGTTGCTGGTGAGTATCGGCCTGGTGCTGGTGACGCCCTCTTTCGACCTGGCCAGCGACGCCACGGGCGGGCTGCTATGGGCCCTGCTTTCCGGCCTGCTGTTTTCGCTACTGTCGCTGACCAACCGGGCAGGCTCCGGGCGCTTGCCTGCCGTTCAGGCAGCGCTGTGGCAAAACCTCGTGGTCGGCCTGTGCCTGCTGCCGTTCGCTGCGCAGGGCCTGGGTACGGTAGAGCCCATGGATTGGCTGTGGATCGCCCTGCTGGGGGTTTTCTGCACGGGCGTCGCCCATAGCCTGTTCGTCGCCAGCCTGGCGGTGATCAAGGCACGTACTGCCGCGTTGGTTTTCGGCATGGAACCGATCTACGGCATCGCTGTTGCCTGGATGGTGTTCGCCGAAACCCCAACCCTGCGCATGCTGCTGGGCGGTGCACTGATCATCTTCGCCATCGTGCTCTCCAGCCGCCTTGCCGCCGAGCAGCCGCCCAGGCCACGCACCGTGGCCGAGGGCGCCTGATCAGCGGTCGTTGTGCCCAAGGTCGCGCTGCGGGTCGATCTGGTCACGCACACGCTGCTTGAGCACCTTGGCCTCAGGGAAGCCACCGTCAGCCTTGCGCTCCCAGATCTGCACGCCATTGCAAGTGATGCGGAAAGTACCGCCGGTAGCAGGCTCCAGCACCACCCTGGCCAGGTCATCGGCGAAGGTGCTGAGCAGTTCCTGGGCGAGCCAGGCGGCGCGCAGCAGCCATTGGCACTGCGTGCAATAGGTGATGATGATTTCCGGCTTGTTGTCGGCCATGGTGCGCTTTCTCCAGGTGATGGCCGCTTATACTAGCGGTCTTTAGCCCCCTGTTTGAGACTCACGATGCGCCGCCTGCTGTTCTGCCTCCTGCTGACGCTCAGCTCCTTCACCGTGCTCGCCGAGGCGGCACGCCCCAAGGTCGGTTTGGTACTCTCCGGGGGCGCCGCCCGTGGCCTGGCCCACATCGGCGTGCTCAAGGCCCTGGAGGAACAGGGCGTGCGCATCGACGCCATCGCCGGCACCAGCATGGGCGCTGTGGTTGGCGGCCTGTATGCGTCCGGCTACAGCGTCGAGGAGCTGGAAAAGCTCGCCACCACGCTGGACTGGCAGGAAGCCTTGTCCGATGCCCCACCGCGCAAGGACGTGCCCTTCCGGCGCAAGCAGGACGACCGCGACTTTCTGGTCAAGCAGAAGCTGAGTTTTCGAGACGACGGCAGCCTCGGCCTGCCACTGGGCGTGATTCAAGGCCAGAACCTCGCACTGCTGCTGGAAAGCAAGCTGGCCCACACCGCCGATACCCGCGATTTCGACAAATTGCCGATACCGTTCCGCGCCGTGGCAACCGACATCGCCAGCGGCGAGAAAGTGGTATTCCGCCGCGGCCACCTGCCCCAAGTGATCCGCGCCAGCATGTCGATCCCGGCGGTATTCGCCCCGGTCGAGCTTGATGGGCGCCTGCTGGTCGATGGCGGCATGGTCGACAACATACCCGTGGATGTCGCCCGGGACATGGGCGTTGACCTGGCCATCGTGGTCGATATCGGCACCCCGCTGCGTGACCGCAAACAACTGGCCACGGTGGTGGACGTACTCAACCAGTCCATCACGCTGATGACCCGGCGCAATTCCGAAGAGCAGCTGGCCAGTTTGCACAGAGATGACATCCTCATCCAGCCACAGCTGGCCGCGTTCGGCGTCACCGACTTCGGCCGCGCGCGCGACATGATCGAAGCCGGCTACCGCGCAACCCGCCTGCTCGACCCTCGCCTGGCGGCCCTGCGCCAGCCTGAAGGGGATGCCGAACTGGCCATGGCACGCTCACCACGCCAACGCACCCCGGTGATCACCGCCATCAAGGTGGAGAACGACTCCAAGGTCAGCGATGACGTGATCCGCTATTACATCCGCCAGCCGATCGGCGAGCCGCTGGAGCTCGACCGGCTGCAAACCGACATGGGCACCTTGTATGGCCTGGACTACTTCGACCGCGTGCAATACCGCGTGGTCCACAAAGGCAACGACAACACCTTGGTGATCAACGCCCGCGGCAAGCGCGGCGGCACCGATTACCTGCGCCTGGGCCTGAACCTGTCGGATGACCTGCGCGGGGACAGTGCCTTCAACCTGGGCGCCAGCTATCGGGTCAACGGTATCAACCAACTGGGCGCCGAGTGGCTGACGCGCGCGCAGATCGGGGACAAGCAAGAGCTTTACAGCGAGTTCTACCAGCCACTTGACGTGGGTTCACGCTACTTCATCGCCCCTTATCTGGACTTCGGCTCGCAGAATATCGAAGCCACCCTGGACAGCGATCCGATAGCCGAATACCGCCTCGAACGCTATGGCTTTGGCCTCAACATCGGCCGCCAGATCGGCACCTATGGCGAAGTGCGCCTGGGTGCGGGCAAGGCCTGGGGCGAGGCCGAGGTGCGCATCGGCGAACAGGACCTGCCCAAGCTCAGTTTCAACGAAGGCTTCTACGAGCTGAAATACTCGTTCGACACGCTCGACAATGTGTACTTCCCGCACAGTGGCGAGAACATAGGCCTGACCCTGCGCAAATACGACAAATCGCTGGACTCGGACGCGGACTACCGCCAATGGATGTTCAATCTGGACAAGGCATTGAGCAGCGGGCCGAACACGCTGGTGCTCGGTGGGGGGTATGGTCGCACGCTCGACGACACCGAGGTGGTGACGTCGAGCTTTGTGCTTGGCGGGGCACGGCAACTGTCCGGCTTCCGCCAGGACTCGGTATCCGGGCAGAACGTGAGCCTGCTGCGCATGGTCTATTACCGCCGCCTCACGCCGCGCTCTTATCTGCCGCTGGACTTTCCACTCTACATCGGCGGGTCCCTGGAGCGCGGGCGGGCGTGGAACAATGACAATGAGTTCGACAGTGGCTACATCAATGCCGCCAGTATCTTCCTGGGGCTGGACACGCCCCTGGGGCCGCTGAGCCTCAGCTATGGCGCTAACACCGCGGATGAGCAGGCAATCTACTTGAACCTGGGGAACACGTTCTAAGCCTGAAGGCCGAATCGGGCCTCAGGACTTTTCCAGGTTGGCCAGAATCTTTGCATGCACGCGCATGCACACGTCCAGGTCAGCCTCATCAACCCCGGTGAACAATTCCAGGCGCAAGGCATTGGCGATGGTTTCGATCTGCTCGATCAGCGGCTTTGCCGGAGGACACAGCTGGATCTTCTTCGCCCGCCGGTCCTCAAGCACCGCCTGGCGTCGAACCAGGCTCTGGCTTTCCAGGCTGTCCAGCAGACGCGCCAAGGTCGGGCCTTCAACGCCGACGCTTTTGGCCAGCTCGCGCTGGGTAGGCGCTTCTTCGAAACGAGCCAGGTGCAGCAACACCAGCCAGCGCGCCTGGGACAGGTTGAGCCCGGCCAAGCGGCGATCCAGTTCGGCGCGCCAGCCACGGGACATCTGGGCCAGCTGCATGCCGAAACGGTGTTGGTTGTCGGTCAGGGGCATAAACAACTCATTGACTAGAACTAATTATTAGTCAGCTAACCATGCCCCGGGCCATCAGGCAAGGCTGCCCCGCCCGGAAATGTCTGAAAGTCGTCAAAAAGGATGACATTGATCAGTGGATGTCCGAAATGTCTTCCATCATCAAAGCTCGAACTCAGCTGCCAGCGCAGCACGCACGCAGTACAACACCCCTTCGGGCAGGCGCGCGCCGAACAGCGGAGCGATGGCCGAAACCGGCGGCAGCTCGCCTTCGCCATCGAGGAAGGCATCCTGCACCTCCATCAGCAAGTCTTCTGGCAGGTCCAGCGCCTGGTCCAGGCTCAGCTCCTGACGGCCGATAGCTTCGGCCAGCAGGCTGTAGACGTTCTTTTCGCTGCAATTGAGCTGGCCGGCGATCTGCGCCGGGGTCATGCCGGCACGGGCCAGGCTGACCAGTTCGTGGCGCAGATCGAGTACCACCTTGGGCGCCTCCGTGGTGCCACCGGCGTCATTGAGCACTTCGAGGAAGGCCTGCCCGTAGCGCTCCAGCTTGCGCGCACCCACGCCGCTGACCTGGGCCATGTCGCTGAGGCTGGTGGGCTGGCTACGCAGCATCTCCAGCAGCGTTGAGTCCGGGAAGATGACATAAGGCGGCACGCTGTGCTCTTCGGCCAGCTTGCGGCGCAACGTGCGCAGCGCGTCCCACAGTTCGCGCTCCTCGGCGCGCACCAACTGGCTGGCCGGGCTGCCGCCGCCCGAGGACGTTTTCGCCACGGTCTGGGGCTTTAGGTCGCGACGCAACTGCAAGGTCACTTCGCCGCGCAGCAGCGGCCGGCAGCTGTCGGACAGGCGCAGGCCACCGTAGCCTTCCAGGTCGATGTCGACCAGGCCGCGCGCCACCAACTGGCGGAACAGCGAGCGCCATTCGACCTCGGCCATCGCCTTGCCAACACCAAACACCGACAGTTTCTCGTGGCCGAAATTGCGTACCTTTTCGGTATCCTTGCCAAGCAGCACATCGATCAGGTGGCCGACACCATACCGCTGGCCGGTACGGAACACCGCCGACAGCGCCTGGCGCGCAGGCTCAGTGGCGTCCCAGGTCTGGACCTGGTCGACGCAGTTGTCGCAATGCCCGCACGGCTGTTCGAGGACTTCATCGAAATAGGCCAGCAACGCCTGGCGGCGACAACGGGTTTCCTCGCACAGCGCCAACATGGCATCGAGCTTGTGTTGCTCGACGCGCTTGTGGCGCTCGTCCCCGTCGGAGTTCTGCAGCATCTGCTTGAGCATCACCATGTCCTGCAGGCCGTAGGCCATCCAGGCATCGGACGGCAGGCCATCCCGGCCGGCACGCCCCGTCTCCTGGTAATAAGCCTCGAGCGACTTGGGCAGGTCGAGGTGGGCGACGAAGCGCACGTTGGGCTTGTCGATGCCCATGCCGAAGGCGATGGTGGCGACCATGATCAGCCCTTCCTCGTTGAGGAAGCGATGCTGGTTGGCCGAACGGGTTTCAGCAGCCAGGCCGGCGTGGTACGGCAGCGCCGGGAAGCCTTGGGCGCACAGGTAGGCGGCGGTCTCATCGACCTTCTTGCGTGACAGGCAGTAGACGATGCCGGCATTGCCGCGGCGCTCGCCGAGGAAGGCCATCAACTGCTTGCGCGGCGACTCCTTGGGCACGATGCGGTAGAAGATATTGGGCCGGTCGAAGCTCGACAGGAAGCGCTCGGCGCCCTGCAGGTGCAGGCGCTGGACGATTTCCTCACGGGTGCGCATGTCGGCGGTGGCGGTAAGGGCGATGCGTGGCACATGCGGGAAAAGCTCGGCCAGCTGGCCCAGTTGCAGGTATTCGGGGCGGAAGTCGTGGCCCCATTGCGAAACGCAGTGGGCCTCGTCGATGGCGAACAGGGAAACGTCCAGGCCGCGCAGGAAATCCAGCATCCGCGGCTGCACCAGGCGCTCAGGCGCCAGGTACAGCATCTTCACTTCACCGCGGCGCAGCCGCCCGGCCAGATCACGCTGCTGTTCGGCACTGAGGGTGGAGTTCAGGGCCGCGGCCGCGACCCCGAGTTCATCGAGCGTGGCGACCTGATCGTCCATCAGCGCGATCAGCGGCGACACCACTACGGTCAGGCCCGGGCGCAATAACCCCGGTACCTGGAAACACAGCGACTTGCCGCCGCCGGTGGGCATCAGCACCAGGGCATCGCCGCCATTGGCCACGCATTCGATGATTGCTGCCTGGCGCCCACGGAAACTGTCGTAGCCGAAGATATCCTTGAGAACGCGCTGAGCCTGTTCGAGCATGTGCAACTCCACAAATCGCCGTACCATCCTGGACACAGGCTGGACGAAAAACCCGCTCCGCACACGCCAAATGCGTAAGCGGCTTTTGCCAGAAGCCGGGGAAACCCGCCCCTGGGTGAAAAACCGCGAAGTATACCCCAGTGCCAGCCTGTACAGGATGCCCGGTGACAGACGTTCCCTTTGCCCCGCCATCGCCGCAAGGTGCTAGAATTCACTATCGTTTATTCCCCAAGGTAGCCCTGTAATGTCCTTCGCCGAGCAACTGACCCGCCTGCAAGCCTTCCTCGACGCCGACGAGCTGCACGAAGAAGCGCTGGACTACGTCGCCGCCCACGGCTACCTGACCGCGCTGTCGATCTGCTCGGAAGACGTCCCCGAGCGTGAATGGATCGACGCGCTGTTCGCCGAAGAGCCTCATTACGCCAGCGATGCCCAGCGCACCGAGATCGAAGCTACCTTGGTGGCACTGAAGGGCCACATCGCCCGTCAGCTGGCCAGCGACGAAGAATTCGACCTGCCGTGCGACCTGGACCTGACCGACGAGCCGGACGACTCCGACCTGCGCGGCTGGTGCATCGGCTTCATGGAAGGCGTTTTCCTGCGTGAAGAGGCCTGGTTCGAGAACGCCGAAGAAGAAGTCAGCGAGATGCTGCTGCCGATCATGGTCGGTTCGGGCCTGTTCGACGAGCAGCCGGAGTTCGCCGACATCGCCAGCAACGCCAACCTGCAGGACGACATGATCGTGCAGATCCCAGAGGCGCTGAGCGCGTTGTTCCTGCTGCTGCACGCGCCTGACGAGAAGCCTGCGCTGCTCAAGCCCCGCCACCACTGAGTCGGCTGTGCGCTACCTGCTGCTGGCCATCGGCTGGCTCAGCGTTGCGCTGGGGGTGCTGGGGATCTTCCTGCCGGTGTTGCCCACCACCCCTTTTCTGCTGCTGGCGGCGGCCTGCTTCGCCCGCAGCTCGCCACGCTTTCATCACTGGCTGGTCAACCACCCCACCCTGGGGCCGTGGATCCGCGACTACCTGAGCGGTGAAGGTATCCCCTTGAAGGGCAAGGTATACGCCATCGGCCTGATGTGGGCGAGCATCGGCCTGTCGTGCTTCCTGGTACCCCTGTTTTGGGCGCGGGCATTCATGCTGACCAGTGCGGTGCTGGTCAGCCTGTACATCCTGAAGCAGAAGACGTTGCGCAAACCTGACTGAATTGGCCCTGTTGCCAACGGGTCCTTCCTGTTGATTAATTGTTGCCGTTTATTTTCACTGCAACAATTACAAATATATATTAGCGACAATTCCTACATCATTTTAGGACGCCAAAATCTGCACTAAGATTCAGTTCCCCGTTAGTGTTAGGTCCACAGCTAAAACATGGACACTAACAGTGCGCGAGGACTACCAATGCCAGATAAAACGAGGCGTTGCACTGAAACGGACGATTCGAATACTCCTCCTTACGACGTAACCGAGCGCCGAGCAAATCTGCTGCTCAAACAGGCGGTGTGGGGCGATCCCCCCTCATCGGCTCAAGGCGCTTCAGCCGGCCCTGAAATCAACGTGTGCGGCTATCCAGCCGACCCGCAATTCCAGCTGAGGGGCGGCCACAGCAACCTGATGGTCGATGCAGCCATGCCGCTGTTCGGCCTGGCCATGCGCCTTCGCACCCTGGACGCACTCCCCCATATCGCGGCGCTACGCCAGCAGGTGCACACGCAGATTTGCGCCATTCTCGAAGAGGTGGGCCAGCGCGGCTACGACGCTATCCAGATGCAGGCCTACTCCTATGCCTTGTGCCTGCACCTCGACGAAATCGTCATGGCCACACCGTGGGGCAGCAACTCCGTCTGGAGTGGCCGAACATTGCTCAGCGATTTTCATCAGGACACTCAGGGTGGCGAAAAAATATTCGCGGTGCTTTCGCGCATGATGCAAGAGCCTGAGCGTTTCCAGGATGTTCTGGAATTTGTCTACTTGTGCCTGTGCTTTGGCCTGAAAGGCAAGTACGCCCTAGAGCCCAAAGGCGATGAACTGCTGGACGCACTGATAACGGAACTTCACGGCATCATCCGCCAACTTCGCGGGCCCGTGCCTGAAGACGTTTGCGACCCTTACACCAATGTCGTCATGCGCCCGTACAAAAAGCCACGCGATTGGCTGCCTTGGTGGAGTCCATTGGTGATATCGGCTTTGGCCATGGTAGCTGCGTACAACTATTACAGCTACCGCCTGGGCCTGCTCACCGCAGAAGTACTCGAATCGCTCGACCTCATTTTGCAGCAGTAGCTGGAAAAGTGCTTCCAGGAGGAACCGTGTCTAGCCAATCCGATCTGCGTTACACCTTTGAGCCGCTCGTGGGCGATGGCGAATTCGATGTGGTGTCGTTCACCCTCGAAGAGGAACTGAGCCAGCCGTTCACACTGACGCTGGAACTGGTCAGTTTCGAGCACGCTGTCGACTTCGGTCACCTGCTCGACAAACCTGTGCTGTTCACGATCTGGCGTGACGAGTGCCCGGTGCGTTATGTGCACGGCCTGGTCAGCAGCTTCACTCAAGGGGAGACCGGCTTTCATCGTACGCGCTACAAAGCACTGGTCGAACCGCAACTGGCCCGGGCCAGCCTGCGCTCGAACTGGCGCATCTTCCAGCACAAAACCACACGACAGATTCTTGAGCTGATGCTCGAACGCCAAGGCATTACCCGGTCCCAGTTCATCATCAGAAACGACGACCCACCCCGCGAGTTTTGTGTTCAGGCTGGCGAAACCGACCTTGACTTCTTCGCCCGCCTGGCAGGCGAGGCAGGGTTCGTCTATCGCTTCAAGCACACCGCTGAACGGCACGAACTGGTCATCACTGACCGGGTGCTTTCGCTGGGCACGATCAGCGTGATCAAGGATAGAGAGCTGGCCCGCGTCGAGCGCGATGAAACCGCAGCTGGCTACACCGTGCTGTACAACCCAAACAGCGGCGGCTATCAGGCCGAACCCTGCCTGCGTCGTTTCCACTACAGCGAACAAGTACGCACAGCACGCCAGGTGCAACGCGACCATACCTTCACCAACCCCGAGTACCGCCAGGAGCATCGCGCCACCGGTGCTCACCTCGAGCACCAGTCCAAGGCGTACGAACGCTTCGATTACCCCGGCCGCTACAAGCGCGACGCGGTCGGCAAGCCCTTCACCGAAACCCGCATCACCGGTTTGCGCCATGACGCACGCGTTGCCGAGGTCGAAGGCGATGACGAGCGCTTGCAACCCGGCCTGAGTTTCAACCTCGTCAACCACGAGCGTGACGACCTCAACGTGCACTGGCGCGTGAAAAGCGTGGCCCACGAAGGCATCCAGTACTCCAGCCTGGAGGACGAAGCCGCCGGTGCCGAGCAGGGTACCCGTTACCAGCAGACTGCAGTACTGGTACCCGGCCGCTTCGAGTGGCGCCCACAGCCGCTGCCCAAACCGCGCATCGATGGCCCACACATGGCCACCGTGGTCGGTCCGGCCGGCGAAGAGATCTATTGCGATGAGTGGGGCCGGGTCAAGGTCAGCTTCCCCTGGGACCGGGAAAGCAAGAACAACGAATTCAGTTCCTGCTGGGTGCGTGTTTCGCAAGGTTGGGCCGGTGGGAGCTGGGGCTCGATGGCCATCCCGCGCATTGGCCAGGACGTGATCATCCACTACGTCAACGCCGACCCGGACCAACCGATGATCACCGGGCGCACCTACTGCGGTAATCAGCTGCCCCCTTACGATTTGCCACAGCACAAGACGCGCATGACCATCAAGAGCCAGACTCACAAGGGCACAGGCTTCAATGAGCTGCGCTTCGAGGATGAGCTGGGGCGCGAGGAACTCTATATCCATGCGCAACGGGACCAGAACATCGAAGTCGGCAACGATGAGTCGACCTGCATCGGGCGCAACCGTGTAGAGCAAGTGGGCAATGATGAACAGCTGAGTGTTGGCAACAATCTTTGCCAGGACATAGGCCAGGACCGCACCGAACGGACGGGGCGAACGTGCAAGGTGAAGGTTGGCCACGACCTGATCGAGCACGTTGGCAATGACCGCTGCGAATCCACGGGGGTCAATCACTCTGTCACCATCGGAGGTCAAAGCGCACTACTCGTCAAAGGCGGCCAGAAGATCAGCGTCGGCGATGGCGTGGATCAGCAAACGACCGTCTACCAGCTCCGCGCCAGCGAACGTATCGAGTTCAGAAGCCCGGGGGGCAGCATCGTGCTGGACGCCGAAGGCATCACCCTCAATGGCCTGTCACTCACCCTGCTTGGGCCGACCAAAGCCGGGGCAAAAGGCGCTGGAAACGCCCTGGCACTGGACCTCGCCGCCGTTACCGGCAGCCAGTGCGAGGAACGACGCCGATGAGCACAGAAGCCTTGCTCCAACTCATCGCCGACTACCACACCCCACAGCTGCACTGCCATGTACTGATCGACCCGCTGGCAATACCCGAGAACAGCGACCAATCCGTGCTTTCACACTTGAACAAAGCGTTGGGGGAAGGTGCGATGAGTCGGGTGATTCGAGCCGACTTGCCCCATGCCCCGCAGCTGCACCCCGTGCTGGCCTGCCTGTCATCACCCGGCGCGAAACCGAGCCCGCCACTGCTGAAGATGACTGCCCATGCAGCACAACGTGATAACCAGCGCCGAAAGCGCCACGTGTGTGGCTGGTTGCTGAGCGAAGCACCGGCACCGGTCATCGCTGCGCACCTGGCGGCGCTGTGCCGGCTTCCCGGTTCCGCAAGCGAGCCCCGTTTCTACCCCCTCTACGAACCCGTGCGCCTCGAACTGCTGGCTGCGAGCTTCGAACACGTGGAGCGCGGGCCTTGGTGGCCGATCAAGCACTGGCTGTTCGTGAGCAGCGGCGCGCAGCTGGCTGGTTTCAGCGGTGAAGCCCGTCCTCGCAGCGGCTTGCCTGCGTCCGCCTTGCGCATTCAGGACGACGTGGCGTTGATCGAAATGCTCCTCGCGGCCTGGCGAGCCCTGCCATCAGGCCCTGCTGATCCGAAGCCAAGGCCGCTCCCGCCGTTCGCTGCGGTAAAAGCCTCCAACCACATAGATGACGCTCGCAGGCTGGGCTTGAGCGCAACCGATGACATCCTGATTTTCGCCCTGTACCACCTGTACCTGCACCCTCGCCTGCACGCCGCGCCCTACGTGCGCCAGATCATCGACGCCGCTGTGCAACAGCAACGTCCCCTCGCGCCACTGCTCGCCCGCCACGACGATGCGCACTGGCGGCAAATGATCGCCACCCTTGGCCCTTCAGAGGTTCGCCCATGAGCATCAGCCAACGCGTCGCCACCGCCCTCGCCGAAGCCGCAGTCTCGGTCGACCCGTGCAGGGCCTGTGAGCGGCAAGGCCTGCCGATCCTGCCACTGCGCCGCGCCCTGGTGCCCGACACGCGCCCGGGCTACGCCGGCACCGTGGCCGGCGAGCCCCATGTCGAGACCCGAATGGGGCTGCGCACCTTGCGCTCCGGTTATCTGTACGTGCTGCTCGACCAGCGCATCTGGCAGGCCTACGAGGTCACCGACCAAGGCCACCTGCGCCGCTTCAACCCCTACGAGCCACCGCCCGGCCCACCGCCTTCGCTGCCCGCCCGGTGCCTGAACGAAAACCACGATATCCCCTCGTCTTTTCTCACCCTCGACAGCGAAGCCTACGGCTCGGCCTGGCTCGCCTTCTCCAGTGACGCCTGGCCGCGCAGCGTGCTGGATGCGTACAAGCGCGGCCATGCACCTGCGCAGCGTTTCGAGGGCCTGGACCTGGTCCAGGCGCGTGAGCACCCGCAACTGCTGGGCTTGGCGATGACCCCGGACAACCTGCAGGTAGACAAGCAGGTCTTTGAATACGCCCAGCAGCTTTGCGCACCCTTCGACAGTGCACATGGCTTTCACAGCCGGCTGTTGCGCCGAACCGCCCTGCGTGGCTTCGTGGTCAATGCCATGAACAGGCACCAACTGGAACAGGGCGTGCTAGCCGTGGTGCTGGATGACACGGTCGGGCTGGTGCAGGAGTACAACCATCAGCGCCTGAGCTGGCTCGTCAAACGCCAGGCATGGCGCGAGGACCCGCTGCGCGCCTACCAATTCCAGACATCGCAAATTCTGCAGATCATTCGGGCTACGCACAGACAGTGGGCGGCGCAGCAGGTCGCGCCGTTCGGAGCCCCGACTACAGGTGATGGGGCACCGGCCTTTGCTGCGCCCGAGGTGGAGAGGCAACGGCTCGTCGCGGTGCAGGAGCAACAAAGCGATAAACGCCTTGAGGAGCGCTACCACGAGCCCCAGCGTGCCGCCTTCCAGGACGAATACGATCGGCAGGAACGCCAGTTTCAGGCCTATATCGACCAGAACGCCAACGCCTATGCCGAACGCTGCCAAAGCCAGATGTTCACGCTGATCGAGCAATACGACTATGACGGCCATGATCGTGAGTCCGGCGTGGCCTACAGCAAGACCATGGCCGGTTGCCTGGCTGGCGGCGTCACCGAGGCGGCTGCAACCAGCGCAGCGCATGGCCAGCCGCCCTCCGGCACCAGCGAAGCGCTGTGGCTCAAATGGCTGCAGGACCCTAACAGCCCACCCTACCGCGCCGTGTTGCTACGCAATGAATTTCTACTGGCGGCACTGCTGCCCAGTTTTTCCGCCAGCGCCCCCATCAACTGGAACGACAGCGAAAAGCTCTACGCGGCGTTGAGCAAGATGATCACCAGCGAAGAGGGTCGTCTTCACCTGCGTCATCAGCTCAATCAGGCGGTCGCGCAAACTCAAGGCGCGTTGAATGCAGCCAGTCAACGCCTGCAGGCCCTGCTCGGCCCAGGCATCCAGCAAGCCGTGCGACATCTGAACAGCGCCAGTCAGTACCTCTATAACGGCGTACACCTGGTGGAGCTGCAGGTAAAGATGAAACTGAGCGAGTACTACGCCCTGCAGAGCGCGCACCTTCGGGAATTGCAAAACAAGGCAAGCACCACGCTGGCCAAAGCGCGAGACCGGATGATGCCCAGTCTCGAAGAACTGAAAGCCGGCGCCCAGATGAACGCCCGCAAGGTACAACCGATTATCCAGAGCGGTTTGTTGAGCCTAGCGGTCCTCGATCCCAAGGTGGCGCATACGCTGATCGACGTCAGCGTCTGGGTCGAGGGCAAGGCTGAGGTGTTGCGAGAGCAGCTGCTCCAGGAGGTCAGCCAGAATGTGAACCAGCTCAGTCACGCGGCGCAGATGAGCCTGGTAGACATACGGGTCGCGGCGGGCACGTTAGAGCCCGGTGCGCGGAAAATGCTCGAGGGGATACGGATCAGCGCGCTGCAGGCGTCGCAGATGGTGCGACGCAGTTTTTCTGGGCTGAAGGGGGTGGCGGGAAGTGGAGAGTTGCTGCTCACGCTGGGCGGGTTGTATTTGCTGAGTGACAGCCTGGGCAAGAACCTGAAAAAAGTGGAAGAGGAAACTGGGGCGAAGTCTGCTGAAGCCATATTGGCGCTCTATGGAACCAGCTTCGGCCTTCTCGGCGGTGGCTTAGAGGCTCTAGGGTTTGCAGCAATAAAGGCAAATATGGACAGCCTCGTGAGCCAAGGAAAAGCAGCAATTAGGATAGGTTCAACAATCGGTGCAATTGTCGGACTATTCGACTCCATCCAAGCCTCACTCGCAATGAAGCGAAGTTACGAAAGCGGTGATATTCAAGCTGGCAAATTTTACAGATATTCCGCAATCGCATCAGCCTTGGGTACGATCCCTGCCATCCTAAGCATATCCAAACCCGTACTATTGGGTCCTTTAGGATGGGCGATTGCTCTTGGCGTAGCCGCATACGGTTTAAACAAGAATGCCTCGGGGAATGAGTCAACAGCACTAGAACAATGGGTGAAACGCTGTTACTTCGGGGTAGCTAATGAAACCCCCATCATTCACTGGAACTCTCCGGAATATTCAGACATTGCCTTTGCAGAGCTTAACGCTGCAACACTGGAGCTAAGCGGAACGGTTGCTTTCCAATCAGTCCATGCAGATCCATCGACAGACTCAGAAATTGCAAAATTATTTACGATTGCAAAACCAAGACGATTGAAATTTCGAGTGTCAATGCCAAAGTTCATCGAAGCGATTTCAAGCTATCAGATCACCCTCCTATTTCATCGTCGTGGCGATGGCGGAGCGCCACATCAAACTGGCGGCGAACTCATCATGAATAAAGGTTTTTTCACACCCTCGCGAGCGACTAGAACTTCCAACTCAACCAATTTCAATGAATCTTACTCACCAAAAAAACCGGACTACAAACCCGGAAGCATAACTTTCGAGGCGACTCAAAACTCTCAGCCTCTAGGAGCAGATGCTAATATTAGAGAGTTTATTGGCAGCGTTGAACTCACACCCGACGAAGGTGCACCTAGTATTCTCGCCGCATCACTATTCATCTGCTATTGGCCAGACCGGGGGCTGCCTGATTCATATGCTGAGCTTGTAATCCAGGAGCGTAACGAATGAATTTGCCACATCGCGATTTCGGATGGAAATTTGACCTCTGTGGTCCAGATAAAACCCCCGATCCACAGCTAATCTCCGGCTTTATAAACCCACCCCCGAATCACGTTGATGAGAACTATTTAGAGCTACCCACCAACTTATTCAAGACCAGGGGAGCATACATAGTTGGAATAGGCCTTATGTTAGCAATTAACACCTTCTTAATGATTAACATTATTTTTTTCGACTTAAGTTGGTCTTGGCATAGTCTAGACCCGTCTGTATTTATGCTTTTCGTGTCCCTTGCTATATTTATTTGGACACCCTCTTACATCCGCCTGGATATTGGCCACCCTCGCGACCAGCCAATTCGTTTCAACAGACATCGCCGAAAAGTGTATTTCTATCGATATAAATTTGACAACATGCACCCTTATGGAACTAAGAACTGGGGCATCCAACCTGTCTCCTACAATTGGGATGACCTCACAGCCGAAGTTTATCGAATTCACGCCCCCCTTGGATACGGTGGGATTATAGAGAAAGTAATGATAACAGTGCGCAAACATGACACCAATGAAGTGATCGATCGCCTATTTTTGGCTGACGACATAGAGCAAGGGAAACACTACTGGGCCCTTGCTAGACTTTTCATGCAAAAAGGCCCTGAAGCACTTCCGGATTTCGCCTCCCCCCCTGTCGACTGGAACAGTGACGACACCACAAACCCATTCGACCAACTAGCCCCCAAAGTCCAATGGCCACCCGAAATGGATCTTGAATCCCGCACCGCCCCCGGCCAAGGAGAACAACCATGAATTCCGTCGTCCTGCTAGATCACCGCCATGACTGCCCAAAACATGGCATTGGCGTAGTGGAAAAAGGTAGCGCCCACTACACCTTCAATGGCAAGGCCGTTGCGCGAGTACGGGCACAGCCCCCGCCCCGCTGCTGACCTCGATGGTCGAGACCACATCGCCCCCCTGTGCCGCTGACCTTGAAGTGTAGGTAGTCGCCCGATGACGCGGCCGTACTGTGCTCACACTGCAGCAGTTGCGACAGCCGAACAGTTACGCCGAGATCACAATTCAGGATTACATCTAATGCCAGAAGTCTATCGCCCACGGGGTAGGGTTTACAACTTACCCGGCCCAAACACTCCAGCCAAAACGGATAGCAACACAGCTCAACTGGACATACCACCCAACCATGTGAATAGTATCTACATGGAGCTTACCAGAAGGACGATAAGAATCAGAGGCTATTGGATTGTAACAGGAATCATAATAACACTACTGAGCTTCTTCGTGACACTTCCGCCGATACTGGAATTATTGATCTCACCATCAGAAATTAAATTGGATGCTATTGGAATCGGCATTTCCACACTCTTGTTTTGTTATTGGGCCATGATTCCATACATAAGAATGGAAATAGAAACACCGTGCAACGAACCTATTCGCTTCAACAGGGCTCGTCGAAAGGTCTACTTCTACCAGTACCGGTTCGATCGACTTAACCCTTTAGGTAAAAGAAATTGGGGTGTCAAACCTGTCGCCTACAACTGGGATGATCTTACGGCAGAGGTCTATCGTGTCTACAGACCCATGGGGGCCGGCGGACTCATTGAAAACATCCTGTTATCAGTTCGCAACCCGGAAACTGATGAGGTAATCGACCGGGTATTTTTTCCTGTGATCTCGAACAAGGGAAGCAGTACTGGGAGCTTGCCAAGCTTTTCATGCAGGACGGTATCGAAGCTATTCCAGCGTTCGTGCATAGCTCCGTTGACTGGAATACAAAATACTCTTCCAACCCGTTCGAACGCCTAGCCCCCAAAGTTCAATGGCCACCCGAAATGGATCTTGAATCCCGCACCGCCCCCGGCCAAGGAGAACAACCATGAATCCCGTCGTCCTGGTAGATCACCGCCATGACTGCCCAAAACATCGCATTGGCGTAGTGGAAACAGGCAGCGCCGACTACGCCTTCAATGGCAAGGCCGTTGCCCGAGTGGGCGGCCGGATCAGCAGTGGTGCGCTGATCACTGATGGTTCGGCGGGTTATCTGATCAAGGGCAGAGAGGTCGAATGCGAAGGAGATCAGACGATCTACGATGGGGGTCGCCATTACTGGCCTCATCGCGGGCAAGCCCGCCTCTAAGGCCAGCGACAAACCTTTACGAGCGGGCTTGGCCGCGACGAGGTTTGACCTATTGCCAGAGCGCGACATCCCAAGTGCATAGGCCGAAATTTAACCACAGGAAGTTAACATATGACGTTGCCCGGAAGAGCTTTCGGCTGGAAATATGACTTACCCGCCCCGTCCACCCCTTTAGATTTTCGCCCAGTGATAGAAAGATCTCTAACACCACCAAGCCATGTTGACTCAATATACATTGAGCTTCCGAGATCACTATTCAAATTCAGAGGCTACAACCCTATTGTAGGCGGCTCACTCATGCTCGCGGGGTTAATTATGCTCATCTACTTCATCTACGACGATTTCACCTCCCCCACCAGAGCAGACGTTAGCGGACTACTCACAATTGCAGCCACTTATGCAATTTGTTTCTTCATCACATTTGCGTACATACGCATGGACCTTACATACCCACGCAACGAGCCTATTCGATTCAACAGGCGCCGCCAGAGGGTTTATTTCTATCAATACAGATTTGATCGACTTCACCCCTTTGGTCGGAAAGACTGGGGTGTTAAACCTGTTGCCTACGACTGGGAACAGCTTACTGCCGAAGTCTATAGTGTTAATGCCCCAATGGGATACGGTGGGCGAGTTGAAAAAGTCATGATCTCAGTCCGCAAACCCGGCTCCGACGAAGTGATCGACCGCGTTTTTTTCGCCGGTAATATTGAACAGGGCAAACAATTCTGGGCACTTGCAAGAATTTTTATGCAGGAAGGCCAGGACGCCCTCCCAACATTTACCCACGCGCCTACGGACTGGAACAGTGATGATCTGCGCAACCCCTTTCATCGCCTAGCCCCCAAAGTCCAATGGCCACCCGAAATGGACCTTGAATCCCGCACCGCCCCCGGCCAAGGAGACAAAACATGAACGCCGTCGCCCTGATAGGTCACCGCCGTTGCCCGAATGGGCGGCCGGATCAGTAAGTGGGGCGGTGATCACCGATGGTTAGGCGGGTTATCTAATTGAGGGTGAAGGGGTCGCATGCGAACGAGATCAGACGATCCGCGCTGGGGGTCGCCATTACTGGCCTCATCGCGGGCAAACCCGCCCCTAGAGGCTAGCGACAAAACTGTACGGGCGGGCTTGCCCGCGATGAGGTTTGACCTATTGACCTGAGCGCGACATCCAAGTGCATATGCCGAAATTTAACTACAGGAAGTTAACATATGACTTTGCCCAGAAGAGCTTTCGGCTGGAAATATGATTTACCCGACACAGCCATCCCTTCAGATTTTCGCCCAGTGATAGAAGAATTTCTGGCACCACCAAGCCATATTGACTCAATATACATTGAGCTTCCGAGATCGATATTCAAAATGAGAGGCTACGACCCTATCGTAGGCGGCTCAATCTTGCTCGTGGGGTTAATTACGCTGATCTCGTTCATCTACAACGATTTCACCTCCACCACCAAAGCAGACGCTGGTGGACTGCTCATATTTGCAGCCAGTTATGCTTTTGTTTTTTTCTTCATATTTGCGCAAATACGCATGGACCTTACATATCCGCGCAACGAGCCTATTCGTTTCAACAGACTTCGCCAGAGGGTTTATTTCTATCAATACAGGCATGATCAACTTCATCCCTTTGGTTGGAAAAACTGGGGCGTTAAACCTGTGGCCTACGACTGGGAACAGCTTACCGCCGAGGTATATAGTGTTTATTCCCCAATGGGATACGGTGGGCGAGCTGAGAAAGTCATGATCTCGGTCCGCAAACCAGGCACTGACGAAGTGATCGACCGCGTTTTTTTCGCCGGTAATATTGAACAGGGCAAAAAATTCTGGGCACTTGCAAGAATTTTTATGCAGGAAGGCCAGGACGCCCTCCCAACATTTACCCACGCGCCTACGGACTGGAACAGTGATGATCTGCGCAACCCCTTTCATCGCCTAGCCCCCAAAGTCCAATGGCCACCCGAAATGGACCTTGAATCCCGCACCGCCCCCGCCCAAGGAGAACATTCATGAATCCCGTCGTCCTGGTAGGTCACCGCCATGATTGCCCGATACATGGCATTGGCGTAGTGGAAACAGGCAGCGCCGACTACACCTTCAATGGCAAGGCCGTTGCCCGAGTGGGCGACCGCATCAGTTGTGGTGCGGTGATCACTGGAGGTTCGGCGGGTTATCTGATCGAGGGCAAAGAGGTCGCACGCGAAGGCGATCGGACGGACCACGATGGGATGCTGGTCGAGGGCGATAGTGATTGGCTAGTTGAATGACTGGGCTTGGTGTTTTAGGTCGCCAGTGCTGGCCTGATCGCGGCAAGCCCGCTCCTACAGGCCAGCGGCAAACCTGTACGAGCGGGCTTGCCCGCGATTAGGCCAGCCCGTTCAACGTACGTCCGGACACCTCACACCGTATCCACCTTCAACGAATGATCATCCAGCATCCCGTTGATGATGGTCGCCGTGTCATGCCCCGCCGATACCACTCCCCCTGCCCCTGCCGACACCCCGTAATGCTGAGCCAGGTCTACGCCAGCCAAGTCGATGGTCTGTACCGGCGCAGCGCCCGCCACACTGCTGACCTCGATGGTCGAGACCACATCGGCCCCTGTGCCGCTGACCTTGAAGTGCAGGTAGTCGTCCAATGACGCGGCGGTGCCGTGTTCCCCCTGCAGCAGTTGCGACAGGTCCAGCTTATCGCTGCCCGGGGTGAAGTCGGTGACGGTGTCATGGCCCGTGTCGCCTTTGTGCCAGACGAACGTGTCGTTACCGTTGCCGCCGGTCATGCTGTCGTTGCCCGGCCCGCCGATCAGGATGTCGTTGCCACCCCCACCCTTGAGCACATCATTGCCCGCGCCGCCGTCGAGCACGTTGTCGGCGCTGTTGCCGATGAGGGTATCGCCGTAGTCCGAGCCGACCAGGTTGTGGATGCCGTTCAAGGTCTCCACACCGGCACCACCGGTGTCCTGCGCGCCTTCATGGCTCAGGTCGATTGTTACCGCGGCCTTGGCCTGCGCGTAGTTGGCAGTGTGGCCGTCGTGCTCATCGCCGGCAGGTGCAGGCGCCTGCAGCGATGCGATGTCGACCGGGCTGGAGAGGCCCGCAGCGGAGTGCTCAGTGCCGCCATTGATGTGCGGCGCCGCAGCCTGCGCATAGTCCACGACCAGGCTCAGCTTGTAGCTTTCGCCCGCCTTGCCCGCCCCCGTCGGGTCGCTGGCATGGATGCTGTACACCCCGTCATGGCTGGCCGTGAAGCTGCCACCGGCGTCAATGGGCTGGTAACTGCCACCGGCGTCCTTCCACTGCAGCGCCAGGTTGCCACCGTGCTGGTCGTGGTCGAGCTGCAGGGTCTCACCCTTGCGCAGGCTAACGTTGATCACCTCTTCGGCATTGCCTTGCGCCGCAGCCGCGCCTGTGGCGCCGAGGTAGCCGAGCACCACCAACGCTGCAGTCATGCTGCTGGCATCGAGGGTGAACGCGCCGCGATCGATCACCCGCTGCCCCTGCGCCCTGCCATAGCCGTCAGCACATTCGGACATCGAGCTGTCGTGCACATTGATGGTAATGGTCGCGGTGCTCTCGTCGCCGTCGCCATCGCGGAGGGTGTAGACGAACGTGTCGATGGCATCGCGCGGCGCAGCAACGTTCGGGTCGGCGTGGTAGACCGCGTTGCCCTGGGCATCCAGGGTGAGGTAGCCGAACTGGCCTGCCACATGGCTACCCAGCTGGCCGATGGCCGAGGTGGAGGTGTCATGGCCGGCGCGCACGCCCACCACGTAGCCGCAGTCGGCGGGCAGATCGGCACCGATGGCGTCGTTGTACAGCACGTTGCCCCGCACCTCATCGCCTTTGCTGACACTCACGGTGTCGCAATGGGCCTGCGGTACGTCGTCGACGATGGTGATGTTGACTGTGCTGGTGGTCCAATTGCCCACCGTGTCCTCGACCCTGTAGGTGAAGGATTCGCTCACGGTAGTGGCGCCATCGTTGGCGTGGGGTTGGGAATTGGCTGGCGAGGTCAGCGTGTAGGTGTAGGAACCGTCTGCGTTCAGATGGATCTGGCCGTACTGGCCGACGGCGTGCCCGATCAAGGTGTAGGTCAGTGCCCCCACTCCACCCCCCACCTGCCCGACCAGGCTGCCGGAGGCGGTTTCCGCTGGCGAACCTGGGTCACTGCCATTGACGCTACCGGCCGCCAGGTCATGGCCGTCCTTGTTGAGGTCCAGGGCTTTCTCGAACACGGTGACGCCGCCATCGCCGCATGGGTGCAGCGATTTGTCGTGCACGTTGATGGTCACGGTGGCGGTGCTTTCGTCGCCGTCGCCATCGCGCAGGGTGTAGACGAAGGTGTCGATCGCGTCGCGCGGCGCCACGGCATTGGGGTTGGCGTGGTACTCCGCGTTGCCCTGGGCATCGAGGGTCAGGTAGCCGTATTGGCCGTAGACGTGGCTGCCGAGCTGGCCAACCGCCGAACTGGAGGTGTCATGACCGGCGCGCACCCCTACCACGTAGGCGCCGTCGCCCAGGGTGTCGGCACCGACCACGTCGTTGTACATCACGTTGCCGCGCACGATGTCGCCTTTGGCCACGCTGACAAAGTCGCAATGGGCCTGAGGGACGTCATCGACGACGGTGATCTTGACCGTGCTGGTGGTCCAGTTGCCCACCGTGTCCTCCACCCGGTAGGTGAAGGATTCACTGACGGTATTGGCGCCGTCGTTGGCATGGGTCGGCGAATTCGCCGGCGAGGTCAGCGTGTAGGTATAGGAGCCGTCAGCGTTCAAGTGCAACTGGCCGAATTGGCCGACGGCATTGCCGACCAGGGTGTAGGTCAACGCCCCCACGCCACCAGCGACTTGCCCGACCAGGCTGCCGGACGCAGTCTCGCGGGTTGAGCTGGGGTCACTGCCAGTGACGCTGCCGGCCGCTAGGTCGTTGCCATCCTTGTACAGGTCCAGGGCGTTCTCGTACACCCACACGCCACCGTCACCGCACGGCTGCAGCGCCGGGTTGTGCACATTGATGGTGAGGGTCGTGGTGCTCTCGTCGCCATCGCCATCGCGAATGGTGTAGACGAACGTGTCGAGCGCATCACGCGGTGCCACGGCATCCGGGTTGGAGTGGTACTGGGCATTGCCCTGGGCATCGATGGTCAGGTAACCATACTGGCCATGCACCTGGCTGTTGAGCTGGCCGATGGCAGACGTGGAGGTGTCACTGCCGGCGCGCACGCCGACCACGTACTGGCCGTCGCCACGGGTGTCGGCACCGACCACGTCGTTGTACATCACGTTGCCGCTTACCACGTCGCCCTTGTACACACTGACGAAGTCGCTGTTGGCGGTGGGCACGTCGTCGACGATGGTGATGACGATGGTGCTGGTGGTCGAATGGCCGGCGGAATCCTGCACCTGGTAGGTGAAGCTTTCCGTCAAGGTATTCGCGCCATCGTTGGCGTGGGTGGGCGAATTGGCGGGCGAGGTAAGCGTGTAAGTGTAGGAGCCATCTGCGTTCAGGTGGATCTGCCCGTATTGGCCTACAGCGTTGCCGACCAAGGTGTAGGTCAGCGCGCCAACGCCGCCGCTGGTGGAGCCGGCCAAGGTGCCGGCAGCTGTTTCCTGCGGCGAGCCGGGGTCGCTCCCCGTAACCGTGCCTGCCGCAAGATCGTTGCCGTCCTTTTGCAGGTCCAGGGCCTTCTCGTACACCGTCACATCGCGGTCCTCACAGGTCATCAGTGCACTGTGCACGTTGATGGTGAGGGTGGTGGTGCTTTCGTCGCCATCGGCATCGCGGACGGTGTAGACGAAGGTGTCGACGGCATCACGCGGCGAGGCAACGTTGGGGTTGGAGTGGTACTCGGCATTGCCGTAGGCATCGATGGTCAGGTAGCCAAACTGGCCATTGACCTGGGTGTTGAGCTGGCCGATGGCTGAGGTCGAAGTATCGCTGCCGGCGCGCACGCCGACCACATACTGGCCGTCGCCACGGGTGTCAGCACCGACCACGTCGTTGTACATGACGTTGCCACGCACCACATCGCCTTTGTCCACGCTGACGAAATCGCTGTTGGCGGTGGGTACGTCGTCGACGATGGTGATCACGATGGTATTGATGGCCGAATTGCCCAGCGAATCCTGCACCTGGTAGGTGAAGGTCTCGGTCACGGCATTCGCCCCATCGTTGGCATGGGTGGGCGAATTGGCGGGCGAGGTAAGCGTGTAGGTGTAGGAGCCATCCGCGTTCAGCTGGATCTGGCCGTATTGGCCTACGGCATTGCCCACCAGGGTAAAGGTCAACGCGCCCACCCCACCGACCGTAAGCGTGCCGGACGCCGTTTCGTGGGTCGAGCCAGGGTTGCTGCCGGTGACCGTGCCTGCCGCCAGGTCGCTACCGTCCTTGTGCAAGTCCAGCGCGTTTTCATACACGGTCACATCACGGTCAGCACAGACGATCAGACCGTTGTGCACATTGACGGTGAGGGTCGTGGTGCTTTCGTCACCGTCGGCGTCACGGATGGTGTAGACGAAGGTGTCGATGGCATCCCGGGAAGAGGCGATAGCGGGGTTGGAATGGTATTCCGCGTTGCCATAGGCATCGATGGTCAGGTAGCCGTACTGGCCGTTCACCTGCGTGTTGAGCTGGCCGATGGCCGAACTGGAGGTATCGCTGCCAGCACGCACACCCACCACATACTGGCCGTCGCCGCGGGTATCGGCGCCCACCACGTCGTTGTACATCACGTTGCCGCGCACCACGTCGCCTTTGAAGACGCTGACAAAATCGCTGTTGGCGGTGGGCACGTCGTCGACGACGGTTATGACGATGGTACTGGTGGTCGAATTGCCGAGGGAGTCCTGCACCTGGTAGGTGAAGGTTTCGGTCACGGTATTGGCGCCGTCATTGGCAGGGTTCGGGGAGTTCGCCGGCGAAGTCAGCGTATAGGTGTAGGAGCCGTCAGCGTTGAGCTGAATCTGGCCGTACTGGCCTACGGCATTTCCGACCAGTGTGTAGGTAAGCGCACCTACCCCGCCGCTGGCTGAGCCGACCAATGTACCGGATGTGGTTTCCTGGCTCGAACCCGGGTCGCTGCCCGTGACATTGCCGGCGGCCAGGTCGTTACCGTCCCTTTGCAGGTCCAGGGCTTTCTCGTAAACCGTGATGTCACGGTCTTCGCAGGCCATCAACGAATTGTGCACATTCACGGTTATGGTCGTGGTGCTTTCGTCGCCATCGGCGTCGCGAATGGTATAGACGAAGGTGTCTACAGCGTCCCGTGGAGAAACGACACTGGGGTTGGAGTGGTACTCGGCGTTGCCCTGGGCATCGATGATCAGGTAGCCGTACTGGCCGTTGACCTGGGTATTGAGCTGGCCGATAGCCGATGTGGAGGTATCGCTGCCGGCACGCACGCCGACCACATGCTGGCCGTCGCCGCGTGTATCGGCACCGACCACGTCGTTGTACATCACATTGCCGTACACCACACCGCCTTTATCCACGGCGGCGTGATCGTCATGAGCCTGAGGCAGGTCGTCGATTATGTTGACGTCCAGGCTGCCGGTCGCGGTGCTGCCATCGACATCCTTGGCGATCACTTGGAAGTGCTCGCTCAGCGAGTTGCTGCCCGCACCGTCGGCATGCTGCTCTGCCTCCGTCAGGGTGTAGCTGTAGCTCACCACGCCCGTCGCCGGGTCATACCCGGTCACGGTCAGGGTGTTGCCTTCAGACGTGACAATCGACTGCGGGAAGCCCGCCACCACGCCACCGCTGACTACACTGATGCCACCCACGCTCAGGCTCTGCAAACCGTCTGGTGCGGTGACCTTGAAGGTGCCCTGCTGGGTCAGGGCGCCGGCATCGGGTGCGCTGCCGTCCTGCAGGTTCTTTTCGTAGACCGTCAGCTCGCCGCCCTGCACGCCAAGGCCATCGAGCGAGACCGGGTCGTTGAGGTTGGTCACGTTCAGCGTCAACGTCGCGCTGCTGGTGTCGCCGTCGGCGTCCTTGATGGTGTAGTTGAAACTCTCCACGCCCTGGCCGCCGCCACCCAGGTTTTTGAAGTCCGGGTCGCTGGTGTTCAGCGTGTAGGTGTAGGAACCGTCTGCGGCAAGCACCAAGGTGCCGTAAGTACCGGTGAAGGTCCCAGCGATTACCGGGCCACCGGGCACACGGTCGGCGCCCTGTATGTCATTGCCCAGTACATTCCCGGTCAGTGCGGTGTGCTGTTCGGTGGCCGCAACAGCGTTGCTGTCATCCACAGCTTGGGGCACATCGTCCCGGATGGTCACATCCAGGCTGCCGGTCGCCGTGCTGCCATCGACATCCTTGGCGACCACTTGGAAGTGCTCGCTCAGCGAATTGCTGCCCGCGCCGTCGGCATGCTGCTCTGTCCCTGTCAGGGTGTAGCTGTAGCTCACCACGCCCGTCGCCGGGTCATACCCGGTCACGGTCAGGGTGTTGCCTTCAGGCGTGACAATCGACTGCGGGAAGCCCGTCACCACGCCACCGCTGACCACGCTGATGCCACCCACGCTCAGGCTTTGCAAACCGTCTGGTGCAGTGATCTTGAAGGTACCCTGCTGGGTCAGGGCGCCAGCATCGGGTGCGCTGCCGTCCTGCAGGTTCTTTTCGTAGACCGTCAGCTCGCCGCCCTGCACGCCAAGGCCATCGAGCGAGACCGGGTCGTTGAGGTTGGTCACGTTCAGCGTCAACGTCGCGCTGCTGGTGTCGCCGTCGGCGTCCTTGATGGTGTAGTTGAAACTCTCCACGCCCTGGCCGCCGCCACCCAGGTTTTTGAAGTCCGGGTCGCTGGTGTTCAGCGTGTAGGTGTAGGAACCGTCTGCGGCAAGCACCAAGGTGCCGTAAGTACCGGTGAAGGTCCCAGCGATTACCGGGCCACCGGGCACACGGTCGGCGCCCTGTATGTCATTGCCCAGTACATTCCCGGTCAGTGCGGTGTGCTGTTCGGTGGCCGCAACAGCGTTGCTGTCATCCACAGCTTGGGGCACATCGTCCCGGATGGTCACATCCAGGCTGCCGGTCGCCGTGCTGCCATCGACATCCTTGGCGACCACTTGGAAGTGCTCGCTCAGCGAATTGCTGCCCGCGCCGTCGGCATGCTGCTCTGTCCCTGTCAGGGTGTAGCTGTAGCTCACCACGCCCGTCGCCGGGTCATACCCGGTCACGGTCAGGGTGTTGCCTTCAGGCGTGACAATCGACTGCGGGAAGCCCGTCACCACGCCACCGCTGACCACGCTGATGCCACCCACGCTCAGGCTTTGCAAACCGTCTGGTGCAGTGATCTTGAAGGTACCCTGCTGGGTCAGGGCGCCAGCATCGGGTGCGCTGCCGTCCTGCAGGTTCTTTTCGTAGACCGTCAGCTCGCCGCCCTGCACGCCAAGGCCATCGAGCGAGACCGGGTCGTTGAGGTTGGTCACGTTCAGCGTCAACGTCGCGCTGCTGGTGTCGCCGTCGGCGTCCTTGATGGTGTAGTTGAAACTCTCCACGCCCTGGCCGCCGCCACCCAGGTTTTTGAAGTCCGGGTCGCTGGTGTTCAGCGTGTAGGTGTAGGAACCGTCTGCGGCAAGCACCAAGGTGCCGTAAGTACCGGTGAAGGTCCCAGCGATTACCGGGCCACCGGGCACACGGTCGGCGCCCTGTATGTCATTGCCCAGTACATTCCCGGTCAGTGCGGTGTGCTGTTCGGTGGCCGCAACAGCGTTGCTGTCATCCACAGCTTGGGGCACATCGTCCCGGATGGTCACATCCAGGCTGCCGGTCGCCGTGCTGCCATCGACATCCTTGGCGACCACTTGGAAGTGCTCGCTCAGCGAATTGCTGCCCGCGCCGTCGGCATGCTGCTCTGTCCCTGTCAGGGTGTAGCTGTAGCTCACCACGCCCGTCGCCGGGTCATACCCGGTCACGGTCAGGGTGTTGCCTTCAGGCGTGACAATCGACTGCGGGAAGCCCGCCACCACGCCACCACTGATCACGCTGATGCCACCCACGCTCAGGCTTTGCAAACCGTCTGGTGCAGTGACCTTGAAGGTGCCCTGCTGGGTCAGGGCGCCGGCATCGGGTGCGCTGCCGTCCTGCAGGTTTTTCTCGTAGACCGTCAGCTCGCCACCCTGCACACCCAGGCCATCGAGCAAGACCGGGTCGTTGAGGTTGGTCACGTTCAGCGTCAACGTCGCGCTGCTGGTGTCGCCGTCGGCGTCCTTGATGGTGTAGTTGAAACTCTCCACGCCCTGGCCGCCGCCACCCAGGTTCTTGAAGTCCGGGTCGCTGGTGTTCAGGGTGTAGGTGTAGGAACCGTCTGCAGCAAGCACCAAGGTGCCGTAAGTACCGGTGAAGGTCCCGGCGATTACCGGGCCACCGGGCACACGGTCGGCGCCCTGTATGTCATTGCCCAGTACATTCCCGGTCAATTCGGTGTGCTGTTCGGTGGCGGCAACCGTATTGCTGTCATCCACAGCCTGGGGCACATCGTCACGGATGACCACGTCCAGCGACCCTTGGGCGACATCGCCGTCACTGTCGCTGACCAGTACCGGGAGATGTTCGCTCTGGGAGTTGTTGCCCGCGCCGTCGACGTGCTGCTCGGCACCGCTCAGGGTGTAGCTGTAGCTCACCACGCCTGTGGCAGGGTTATACCCGGTGATGGTCAGGGTGTTGCCCAGGCCTGTGGTTATCGATTGGCCAACACCGGTGACCACACCAGCCGTCACCACGTTGATGCCACCCACACTGAGGTTGTACACCCCGTCTGGCGCCAGCACGGTAAAGCTGCCTTGCTGGGTCAGGGCTGCGGGGTCGCTGGCCGAGCCCAGGGGCAGACTGGCCTCATCCAGCGTCAGCTCGCCAGGGCTCACATTCAACCCGGAAAGCTCTACCGGGCGGTCTTCATCGATGGGCGTGACGGGTGGATTTGGCTGCTCCGGCGGACTGGGCGGCAAGCCCGCGTTGCCTGCGTTGTCAGCGCCAAATTCGTCACCCACATAGCGGTTGGCCAATTCAGGAATGCCATTGAAGCCAGCCGTGGGAAAGCCCACCACCGGGTCAACCCGATCCGCCACTTCGGTAAGCATCACAAAACTGTGGCCACCGCCCAGTGCCCCTGGCGCGCCGTTGCCACCATTACCAGCGGCAGGCGCTTCAGTGCTGACACTGGGGTCGTCGCCGGCGGCAATCGCCCGCTGAATACGCTCGACGTCGCTCAATTGCGCCTGGCTCGGCGCAACATCCTGCGTCTGAACGTGGGCTGGCTGGTTAGCCAAGAGTTCGTGGGTCATCACAAGGCTGCTATCGCGGCCGAGTGTCAGCTCGGCGCCGTTATCCAAGCGCACAGCCACGGCGCCGGCGACACCCGTTTGCAGCTGCTCGCCCGCGTACAGGCGGTCACCTTCGATCAGAAGACGCTGGCTGCCATCGCTGCCAACGGCGAATACCTGCCCCACCACCTTGCTGACCACACCGACTGACTTAGCCATGAGCGCACGCCTCCCTAACCGATTGGCTACACAGCCAACAACATGGCAGAGGGAGGTCAACGGCTTCGCGTCCGTCCGATTGTCTCAACCGTGAGCATCGTGCGCGAAGGTCACTGATCTGGCGATAGTAACAATGTAAATTTGCCATCAGCTGATGCCAAATTTTTGTCGCCAAATTCCGCTTTTACCTACCTACCCCACGTCCTTAGCCATAAAAACTCTGGAACTCTTTGCGATGCAGGAAACTCGCAGGCTACAGCGGCTTCCCAAATCACTTGGGTAAAACAATGTCTTGGTTTCGATAGAGCGCATAAGTTTTTTTTCGCATAGGGCTTATGAAAAAATCTTCTTAGCTCGCGCGCTAAATGTTCTTAGCTCTGTTGTTACAAACATGAAACGGTTTTAACTAAAAAAATCGTCATTTTTTTGGCGAATAGCAGGACCATTTTGAGATCAGGGAGAAGTACCCCATGCGCGTTTTCAACCCCATCACCAGTGCAATTCTGTTGGCCATGGCGTGCGCCAACGTTCAGGCGATGTCACTCACCGAGGCCGTCCAGAGCGCCGTGGACTACCACCCGGAAATAAGCTCCAACCGTAACAGCCGGTTATCCGCCGACGAGGACGTGAAATTCGCCCGTGGCGGCTACTACCCAACCGTCGACCTGGTAGCCGGGTACGGCAGGCAGCGTTCGGACAACCTCAACACCCGCGGCCTGAACCCTGACGGTACGCGCAACCACAACAAAGAAACCCTGAACTACACCCAGTCGGAGTTGCGTCTTCGGCAAATGATCTTCGATGGTTTCAACACCGCCAACGAAGTGGGGCGTACCGAGGCGGTAGCGACCTCCCGCGCCTACTACACACAGGCCGTCGCCCAAGATGTCGCCCTGCGCGCGATCGAGGTGTACCTGGAAGTGCTCAAACGCCGCGAGTTGGTGACCCTGGCAAAGAACAACCTGCAGGCGCACTTGCGCGTCAGCGACCAGATAGGCCTGCGTAGCGAGCGGGGCGTGGGCAGCACTGCCGACCTTGACCAATCCCGCGCACGCCGGGCTCTGGCAGAAAACAATCTGGACACCGCCGAGGTCGACCTGGCCGATGCCGAAGCCAATTTCTACAGCGTGGTCGGCCGCCTGCCGGATGAGCTGGAAGGCCCGCAATCGGTCAAGGTGCAAATGCCGGGCACGCTGGACGAGGCGCGCGAAGGCATGCGCCAGAACAACCCCTACCTGAAATCTGCCCAGGCCGACGTCAACGCCGCCGAGCAGCAGTACGAAGTGGCCAAATCACCGTTCTACCCGCGCCTGGACGCGGTGCTGGCCACCGGCGCCAACAACAACCTCGGTGGTGAAAAAGGCCACAGCAACAACGACTGGCAGGCCGGCGTAGAACTCACCTACAACCTGTTCCGCGGCGGCAGCGACAAGGCCCGCCTGCAGTCCGACGCTCACAAGATCAACCAGGCGCTGGACATCCGCAACAACGCGTTGCGCGAGCTGACCGAAAACCTCAGCCTGGCCTGGAACGCCATGAACAACGCGCGTAAGCAGACCCCTACCGCCCGCGAGTACGCAGAAACGACGCAGCGTGTGCGCGCCGCTTATCAGGACCAGTTCGGCCTGGGCCAACGCACCCTGCTCGATGTGCTCGACAGCGAGAATGAGCTCTACAACGCCAACCGCCGTTACACCGAGGTGCGTTACACCGAGGAGTACTCGATGTATCGGGTGCTGGCGACCATGGGTGAGCTGCTGAGCAAACAGCGTATTTCGCTGCCGCCGGAGGCCATTGCCAACAACGACGTACGCACCGAGGCCAGGTTGCCTGACATGCGTTGAGCCAGCCGCTCGCAACTGGCACGCAGTACCGCACCTCACCCCCTAACACCGTGGCGGGAGTAGTTCATCGTGACCAGTATGCAAAGCGCACAACCGCGCCCCGATATCGATGACCCGCTGCTCGATGGCCTGCTGATCCTATGCCACCTGCATGGTCGGCCGGCCAGCCGCGCCAGCCTGAGCAGTGGGCTGCCACTGTTCCAGCAACGCCTGGGGGCGGATTTGCTGCCACGCGCTGCGGCGCGTGCCGGTTTGCAAGGGCGTGTGTTGCAGCGTGAACTGGAGGCCATTTCGCCGCTCAACCTGCCGGTGCTGCTGTTGCTCAAAGACGGCCGCAGTGCCGTGCTGCAGCGCTGGGGCGAAGATGGCCGGGCGCTGATCCTGCCCTGCGAGGCTGAAGGCGGCGAACAATGGGTAGAGCGCGAGGCGCTGGAACAGGCCTACGCAGGCCACGCCCTGTTCGCACGCCCCCGTCATACCCTGGAGGAGGTCCGCTCGCCACTGCTACCGCGGGTCGAGGCCTGGTTCCGCGATACCTTGCGCCATTCCCGCTGGCTGTACGGCGATGCGTTGCTGGCCAGCCTGCTGATCAACCTGCTGGGCCTGATGGTGCCGCTGTTCGTGATGCAGACCTACGACCGCGTAGTACCCAACCAGGCTCTTTCGACCCTGTGGGTGCTGGTCGCTGGCCTGTTCATCGGCACCGCCTTCGAGCTGGTGCTGCGCATGGTCCGCGCCCACCTGCTGGACCAAGCCGGCAAGAAGACCGACCTGATCCTCTCCGCCGCCCTGTTCGAACGCATCACCGGCATGGCGATAAAGGCCAAACCTGCCAGCATCGGCGGCTTCGCCCAGAGCATCCACGACTTCCAGGGCCTGCGCGAATTCCTCACCGCAGTCACCCTGACCAGCATCATCGACCTGCCCTTCGTCGCCCTCATGCTACTGGTGATCGGCCTGCTGGGCGGCTGGCTGGTACTGATCCCGCTGATCGCCTTCCCGCTGGCGGTGGGCTTTGCCCTGCTCATTCAGGCACGCCTGCGCGACACCGTGCAAAAAAGCCTCAGCCTCGGTGCGGTACGCCAGGCATTGCTGATCGAAACCCTCGGTGGCCTGGAAACCCTCAAGGCCTGCGGTGCTCAGAGCGAGCGCCAGTACCAGTGGGAACACACCAATGGCGCCATCGCCCGGCTCGACGCCCACGCCCGCAACCTGTCGTCGCTGGCGAGCAACGGCACGCTGTTCATCCAACAGTTCTGCGGCATGGCCACCATCGTCGCCGGGGTGTACAGCATCATCGCCGGTAACCTCAGTGTCGGCGCCCTGGTCGCCAGCTACATGCTCGGTAGCCGAGTACTGGCACCGCTCGGGCAGATCGCAGGGCTGATCACCCGCTATCAGCAAGCGCAACTGACGATGCGCAGCACCGATGCCCTGATGGCCCTGCCGCAAGAACGCCAGGCCGAACAGCAAGCCCTGGAACACACCGCCCTCAAGGGCGGCCTGACCCTCAGCCATGTCAGCTTCCGTTACCCAGCACAGATCGGCCCGGCACTGCAGGATGTCAATGTGACCATCAAGCCGGGTGAGCGGATCGGCATCATTGGCCGCAGCGGCTCGGGCAAAAGCACCTTGGGCCGGCTACTGATGGGCTTTCATCACCCAGAAGAAGGCCAGGTGTTGCTGGACAACCTCGACCTGCGCCAACTGGACATCGCCGACCTGCGCAGCCAGCTTGGCTACGTGGCCCATGACCTGCCCCTGCTGGCCGGCAGCCTGCGTGACAACCTCACCCTCGGTGCCCGCCACGTGAGCGATGCGCGCATGCTCGAAGTGGCCGAGCTGACCGGCGTCAGCGAGCTGGCCCGCCAGCACCCGCAGGGTTTCGACCGCCCGGTGGGCGAACGCGGCCAGCTGCTCTCCGGCGGGCAGCGCCAGGCCGTGCTACTGGCCCGTGCGCTGCTGCTGGAGCCGCCCATCCTGATCCTCGACGAACCTACCAGCCACATGGACAACAGCAGCGAAGAGCAACTGCGCCAACGCCTGCTGAACTGGGTGCCTGGCAAGACCCTGCTGCTGGTCACCCACCGCACCTCGATGCTGAGCCTGGTGGACCGCCTGCTGGTGCTGGACAACGGCAAGATCGTCGCCGACGGGCCCAAGGATGCGGTCATCGATGCCCTGCGCAAGGGCCGCATCGGCGCAGCTCTCTAGGAGGTTTACATGCCCATCGGCCACAGCGTGCGCAGCACCCACAGCAGCGCCGACAAGCGCACCGAACACGACTACATGCCAGAGCTGGCCAGCGCCACCCTGCAGGATTCCCCGCGCCTGTCGCGCCTGACCGTGTGGCTGGCGGCGGCGCTACTGCTGGCGGCCGTGATCTGGGCAAGCCTGGCAGTGCTCGACGAGGTGACGGTCGGCGAAGGCAAGGCGATCCCTTCGAGCAAGGTGCAGGTGGTGCAGAACCTTGAAGGCGGCATCGTCACCGAGATCTTCGTGCGCGAAGGCCAGATGGTGGACAAAGGCGCCACCCTGCTGCGCCTGGACGACACGCGGTTCCAGTCCAACAAAGGCGAAAGCGAGGCTGACCGCTATGCCTTGACTGCCCAGGTCGAGCGCCTGTCAGCAGAAGCCGAAGGCCGGCCCTTCGTGCTGTCCGACGAGGTACGGGCCAAGGCGCCCCAGGTGGCCGAGGACGAGCGGTCGCTGTACGACTCGCGCCAGCGTCGCCTGGCCAGTGAAAAGCAGACCCTCAACGAGCAGTTGCGACAGAAGACCCAGGAATTGGCCGAGTTCCGTTCCAAGGTCGAGCAGTACCGCTCGGCGGTAGGCCTGCTGCAACAGGAATTGGACATGTCGGCCCCCCTGGTGAGCAAAGGTGCCATCTCACCGGTGGAAATCCTGCGGCTCAAGCAACGCACCGTAGAAGCTCGCGGCCAACTCAACGCCACCAACCTGGCCATCCCCCGTGCCGAGGCCGCCGTGGCTGAGATCAGGAGCAAGATCCAGGAATCAGAGGCCGGCTTTCGCTCCGACGCCGCCAAGGAGCTCAACGACAAACGCACGGAGCTGTCGAAGATCACCGCCACCAGCATCGCCATCGACGACCGGGTCAACCGCACCACCGTGGTGTCGCCGGTGCGAGGTATCGTCAAGATGCTCAAGGTCAACACCATTGGCGGCGTGGTGCAGCCGGGCAGCGACCTGGTGGAGATCGTGCCGATCGAGGACAACCTGCTGATCGAGGCGAAGGTGCGGCCACAGGACGTGGCGTTCCTGCACCCGGGGCAACCGGCGATGGTGAAGTTCAGTGCGTATGACTACACCATTTATGGCGGTATGAAGGCCAAGCTCGAGCTGATCGGTGCCGATACCGTGACCGATGACAAAGGCAATGCGTTTTACCTGATTCAGGTACGCACCGAGAAGAACCACCTGGGCGGCGACAACAAGCCGCTGCTGATCATCCCCGGGATGGTGGCCACGGTGGATATCATCACCGGGCAGAAGAGTGTGCTGGATTATCTGCTCAAGCCGGTGCTCAAAGCACGGACCGAGGCGTTGCGGGAGCGGTGAACCGGGAGCCTGGAACTCGGCAGACCTTGAGGTCTCCCGCGCACAGCCGCCTTGGCACGAGGCTACAGGCTAAATAAACGCCTGCAATCGTTGGCAGATAAAGGCCCCGCCTGTGCCGTTATCAGCCTTCGCCATGATTTCTTTGGAACGTCTCAGTCCCCATCGCCCTGATCTGCCCTTCGATCAACGCTTCGAACGGGCGCAGCAACGCATCGAAACACGCCGGCTGCTCCAGCACATTCAAGGCCTGCACCACCGCCTCTATGGTCGACACCGCTCCCGGCTCCGGCGCCTTGCGCACGCGGTAGCGCGAGGGCGACACCTGCGCCAGCGTCACCCTGGGCAACGCTTCGAGCAATGGATTGAGGTACAAAAGCTTGCGAGCCTTGCGCCAGGTGCCATCGGGGACAATCAGCATGAGCGGCCTGCCCTCAGCATCGCCATAGGCGGCGAGCACCTGGGCCTGCTCACCTGGGAACAAGAGCACCGGCCGATACCCCGGTGCGCTCAGCAAATCACCCAGGTCTTCAAACACCTCGCCAACGCGCAACTCGGCATTGACCAGCCCAAGCGCAGCCAGGCGTGCGGTGTTCAGGGCGTGCGAGGTTTCACTGGGGTGCTGCAGCAGGAGCACACGGGTGCGGCTGTCGAGCGAGGGGATCAGTGGGCAAAGGCAGTGATGGAGCGGGCGCTGGCAGCGCTCGCAGCGGGGTCTGGACATCGGCTTCTCCTTACCGGGCGCAGTGTGCCACAGCCCTGAGGAAAAGCCCCACATCCTTGTGGGAGAGGCTGTGAATCAGCGGTTGAAACGCTCCGCCAGGCTGTGCAGATACTCCGCCATTCGCTCCAGGTCCTGGCTGATCTCAGCCCCCTGCTTGGCCTGCCCCGCCGTTTGGTCACACAACTGGGCGATGCGCACGATCTGCTGGTTGATGTCTTCAGCCACGTGGCTTTGCTGCTCGGACGCCGTCGCCATCTGCTGGCTCATGCCCGTGATACGGCTGACCGCCTGGGCGATCCCGGCCAGCGCCGACTGCACCGCCTCGACACTGTGCACGCTGTCGCGTGAAATCTGTTCGCCACGGCTGGCAGTGCTCACCGCCCGCTCGGCGCCAGCGCGCAGCGAGGCGATGATCTGGTGGATCTCCTCGGTCGAGGTGCGCGTGCGCTGCGCCAGCGAGCGCACCTCATCGGCCACCACGGCAAAGCCCCTGCCCTGCTCACCCGCCCGCGCCGCCTCGATCGCGGCATTGAGCGCCAGCAAATTGGTCTGTTCGGCAATCGAGGTGATGGTGTCGACCACACTGCCGATCGACTGGGTCTGTTCAGCCAGGGCATTGACCGCCTGGCCAATGTCGCTGACCGCCTCGCTCATGCTGCCCATCGCCTTGAGGCTCTGCTGGGCCAGTTCGCTGCCCTGCTGCGCCAACTGGTCGGCATCGCCTGCTGCATGCGCGGTGCTTTGCACGTTATGCGTCACTTCCTGGATGGTCGCCGCCATTTGCGCAATGGCGGTGGCCGACTGGTCGGTCTCACTGCGCTGGCGATCGAGCATCTGTGCCTGGGCATCGGACAGGTCGGCCGACTGGGCGGCCCGCGACTTCACGCCGACGCCGGCGTCCACCAGCCGCGTCAGGGCGGTCTGCAGCCTGGCTTCCTCGCTGATGATTGCCAGGTCGAGCTGGCCATGCAGGCCCGGATTGTCACTGTACGTCAGCGCTACCAGCGGGCTGGTGAAGGCCTTGGGATGTTCGGCCAGTGTGCGGCGGATCGCCTGGTTATGCCGCTGTTCGATCAGGTACCAGGCCAACAGCATGCTGGCCATCAGTACGCCCAGCGCTGCATAGGGCGGTAACCAGAGGTAGCCGGCGGCCGACAGTAGGCCTGCACCGATCAGCGGCCAGCCATCGCCAACGCCACGCCCCAGCCGCGCGGCCCAGGGTACGGCCGGGCGCCCGGCGCGCAGGCGTGCATACAGCCGCTCTGCACGGTGGATCTGTTCACGGCTGGGCACCGAACGCACCGACTCGTAACCGCTGACGCGGCCGTTCTCATAGATGGCGGTGACATAGGCACTCACCCAGTAGAAATCACCATTCTTGGCGCGGTTCTTCACCACGCCCATCCAAGGTTTACCTTGTTTGAGGGTGTCCCACATATGCCCGAAAACCGCCGGTGGCATGTCGGGGTGACGCACCAGGTTGTGGGGCTGGCCCACCAGCTCGTCGTAGGTGAACCCGCTGATCGCCACGAACGCGTCGTTGCAGTACGTGATGTGGCTGTTCAGGTCGGTGGTAGAGATCAGCCGCTGGTCGCTGGAAAAGGTTCTTTCATGCTCAGTGACGGGCAAATTCATGCGCATCTGGGCGGTCCTTGCTTGTATAGATGAAGGGGAAAATCATCAAAGCAAGTAGAGGTTTAGCAGAACGCCATCAGCGTAGTGGTCAGGTTTGTAGGAAATTTACTCATCCCGACGGAATGACCGGAAACGCCTTGTACATCAGCCAACATTGAGTTGGCTTTTGAGCAAATCGCGGAAGGTCTGAATCAAGGGCTCCCGGCTGCGGCCGCGGCGGATGATCAACGAAAATGGCGCTTGATAGCCGAAAGTAGCCGGAGATAGTACACGCAAGTCGCCCTTATCGACCCAAGCCTGGGCATAGTGCTCGGGCAGGTAGCCGATATAGGCACCGGACAGGATCAGAATCAGCTGCGCCTCCATACTCTCGACGGTCGCCGCGCTATGTTTGAAGCCGTGCCGGGCCAACTCCGCCTGGCTCCAGTAACCACGCCCGACCATGCGCTGTTGGGTCACCACCGGCTCGGGAATGCGCCGCTCGACGAACAACGGGTGGCGACTGCTGCAGTACAACCAATGCTGCTCGCGGTACAGCGGCTGGTAAACCAGGCCACTCATGCGCGAGGAGAATGCCCCGATCGCCAGGTCCAGGCGGTTGTCCTGCACGCCCAGCTGCAGCTCATAGGGGCTGGACACCGAAAGGTGCAGGTGCACCGCCGGGTGCTCCTGGCTGTAGGCGCCGATCGCTTCAGCCAAAGGCAGCGCGCGGTCGCCCACGGTTGAGTCGATCACCCCGAGGTTGAGCGTACCGCGCAGCTCCCCCTTGAGCGCTGCGGCGTATTGCTCGAAGCCATCGAGCTCCGCCAGCAGGCGCAAGGTCTCCTGGTGGAACAGCTCGCCCTTGCTGGTCAGGCTGAAGCCGCCACGGCCCCGGTGGCACAGCACGATGCCCAAGGCACCTTCGAGCTGGCTCATGTAGGTACTGATGGCCGAGGTCGACAGGTTGAGATCGCGCTGTGCATTGGCGAAGCCTTGGTGGCGCACCACGCTGACAAAGATGCGCAGCAGTTTCAGGTCAGGCAGGGTCGAGGCCATGGTGCAACGGTTCCGCAGTGTCGTTTGCGCGCAGTCTACCCGCTACGGTGGCGTTTAGTTCAGAAATTCCTGAAGTAAGTATTTGCCGGTAGCGATTTTTCCCACGCACTACCTTCAGCAGACTTGGCCGAAATGTCCCTGCCCGCCGGCATGACCGTATTTCAAGGCGCGCGGCGGCACAGGTTCGAACAAACAAAACAATCGACCGACTGATGAGGCCCACCGTGGACAAAGTTCTCCATCAACCACTGGGCGGCAACGAAATGCCGCGTTTCGGCGGCATCGCCACCATGCTCCGTCTACCCCACCTGCAAAGCGCTGAAGGCCTGGATGCCGCGTTCATCGGCGTGCCCCTGGACATCGGCACCTCGCTGCGCTCCGGCACCCGCTTCGGGCCACGGCAGATCCGCGCCGAATCGGTGATGATCCGCCCGTACAACATGGCCACCGGTGCCGCCCCGTTCGACTCGCTGTCGGTGGCCGATATCGGTGACGTGGCGATCAACACCTTCAACCTGCTCGATGCCGTGCGCATCATCGAAGAAGCCTACGACGAGATCGTCGAGCACAACGTCATCCCGATGACGCTGGGTGGCGACCACACCATCACCCTGCCGATCCTGCGCGCCCTGCACAAGAAACACGGCAAGATCGGCCTGGTGCACATCGACGCTCACGCCGACGTCAACGACCATATGTTCGGCGAGAAGATCGCCCACGGCACCACCTTCCGCCGCGCGGTGGAAGAGGGCCTGCTCGATTGCGACCGCGTGGTCCAGATCGGCCTGCGCGCCCAGGGCTATACCGCCGACGACTTCAACTGGAGCCGCCGCCAAGGTTTTCGCGTGGTGCAGGCCGAAGAGTGCTGGCACAAGTCACTGGAACCGCTGATGGCCGAAGTACGTGAAAAGGTCGGCGGCGGCCCGGTGTACCTGTCCTTCGACATCGACGGTATCGACCCGGCCTGGGCACCTGGCACCGGCACCCCGGAAATTGGCGGCTTGACCACCATCCAGGCGATGGAGATCATTCGCGGCTGCCACGGCCTGGACCTGATCGGCTGTGACCTTGTCGAAGTCTCCCCGCCTTACGACACCACCGGTAACACCTCGCTGCTCGGTGCCAACCTGCTGTTTGAAATGCTCTGCGTGCTACCGGGCGTCGTGCGCCGCTGAAACTTGTTGCACCCCGGCAGGAGCCATGAGGGAGGGCCACAGAGGCCCGCCAACACAAGACAAGACCGCCAGGTGCCGTGAGGCCGCCTGAGTGGTCGATCTCGCCATAATAAAGATAATCGGGAGACCCCCAATGGCCTTGGACATCATTGTTGTAATGATCTATACCGCCGGCATGCTCGGGCTGGGCTGGTATGGCATGCGGCGCGCGAAAACACACGAAGACTACCTGGTGGCAGGGCGCAACCTGGGCCCGACCTTGTACATGGGCACCATGGCCACCACCGTGCTCGGCGGCGCCTCCACCGTCGGCACCGTACGCCTTGGCTATGTGCACGGCATCTCCGGCTTCTGGCTATGCGCAGCCTTGGGCCTGGGCATCATCGCCCTCAACCTGTTCCTCGCCAAACCGCTGCTGCGCCTGAAGATCTTCACCGTGACCCAGGTACTGGAGCGGCGCTACAACCCCATGGCGCGCCAGGCCAGTGCGGCAATCATGCTGGCCTACGCGCTGATGATCGGCGTCACCTCGACCCTGGCCATGGCGACTGTCCTGCAGGTATTGCTGGACTTGCCGTTCTGGATGTCGCTGCTGCTCGGCGGCGGGGTGGTGGTGGTCTACTCGACCATCGGCGGCATGTGGTCGTTGACCCTGACCGACATCGTCCAGTTCGTGATCAAGACCGTGGGCCTGATGTTCATCCTGCTGCCGGTGTGCCTGTACAACGCTGGTGGCTGGGACACCCTGGTAGCCAAGCTGCCGGCGGCCAGCTTCGCCTGGACCACCATCGGCTGGGACACCATCATCACCTACTTCCTGATCTACTTCTTCGGCATCCTGATTGGCCAGGACATCTGGCAGCGGGTATTCACCGCCCGCGACGAGAAGGTCTGCCAACGTGCCGGTACCACTGCAGGCCTGTACTGCGTGCTCTATGGCCTGGCTTGTGCCCTGATCGGCATGGCCGCGCACGTGCTGATGCCGGACCTGGCCAACCCGAACAACGCGTTCGCAGAGATGATCAAGAGCCAGTTGCCTGATGGTATCCGTGGCCTGCTGATGGCCGCTGCCCTGGCTGCGATGATGTCGACCGCCAGTGCCGGCCTGCTGGCCGCCTCGACCACCATTACCGAAGACCTGCTGCCTAAATTGCGTGGCGGCAAGCAATCGAGCCTGGGTGTCAGTCGCCTGTTCACCCTGCTCACCGGCTTGGTGGTGCTGGGCATCGCGCTGGCGGTGAACGATGTGATCAGCGCACTGACCCTGGCTTATAACCTGCTGGTCGGCGGCATGCTGATCCCGCTGATCGGGGCGATCTTCTGGAAACGTGCGACCACCGCAGGGGCCATTGCCAGCATGACGCTGGGCTTTGCCACGGCGCTGTTGTTCATGTTCAAGGATGGGTTGGACGCCAATACGCCGATCTACTACAGCCTGGCGGTTGGCCTGGTGAGCTTCGTGCTGGTCAGCCTGCTGTCGCGCAAACCGGTGGGAGTGGTTACGCTGGCTTGAGGATGGCGCAGGCCTTAACAGCGCCCTTGGGATCGAGTGCCGCGCGGGCAGTGCTCGGTCCCATACAAGCTCAAAATCAAAGCATGCATCCCGGCAACAACGAAAAAAGCCGCGCCATCATCACTGATATCGCGGCCTCGTTGTGTTCAGCGACGACGCGGCTGGCGCCTGCGCTGCTCTTCATCAGTCGGGATCGGCACCGGCTGTAGAGGTGGTGGTATCAGCCCCAGGGCGACAGCCAAGTCGTGGAGCCAGTTGAACATTTGGTTTTTCATAGTGCCCCCTTGACGGGTCAGCCTCTCGGTCAATCAATCCTACGATGTTTCATACAGATCATAGTCCGATGTCCTGTATTACGCATGCCCTTGTTGTTACAGATAGGGGCAAGTTTGACGCGGATCAAGCGGAAACGGTGGATTCCGACGGCTGGTTAATCGTTTCGCTTTGTTGCAAATCGACCCACGCCTGCAAATTCGCCCCACGCATCCCCTGCCGCCACATCAGCCAGGTCACCGCCTGATCGAACGGCGCCTGCAGCCGGTGGACCCGCACGCGGTCCCGCCCCGGCAGGCTGTCGAGCATCGACTGCGCCATCAGCGCCACCCCTGCGCCGGCTATCACACAAGCCAGCATGCTCTGATAAGACTCGATTTCCATTACCCGCCCCATTGGCGTATGGGCATGGGCATACCACGCCTCCAGGCGCATCCGGTAGGAGCACCCTTGACGAAAAGTGAACACCGCCTTGCCCGCCACATCGCTGGCGCTGTGCACCGGTGGGTGTTCGGGGCTGGTGATCAGTACCAGTTCTTCTTCGCACAAGGGCACACCATCCAGCCCCGCCAGGCTCGGCGGCCCGTCCACCAGGGCGGCGTCCAGGCGGTGGCTGAGCAATCCCTCAAGCAACTCGCCACTGGGGGCAGCCTGCACCTGCAGGTTAACGGCCGGATAGGCCTGATGGTAACGCGCCAACAACGCTGGCAGGTGAATGGCCGCGGTGCTGTACATGGTGCCCAGGATGAAATCGCCGGCCGGCTGCCCGCCCTGCACGGCGGCCATGGCTTCGTCCCGCAGCGCCGCCAGACGGTTGGCGTAATCCAGCAGCACCTTACCGGCGGGTGACAACTGCAGGCGCTGGCGCTCACGCAAGAACAGTTCCACGCCCAGTTGCTCTTCGAGTTGGCGCAAGCGCGTCGAAAGGTTCGACGGCACCCGGTGCAAGCGCTCGGCGGCGCGGGTGATGGAACCTTCCTCAGCGACCGCCTGGAAAATACGCAGCTGGCTGAACTCCATGACATTCTCCAAAACAGAACAACTTCATCATCATTATTCAATTTTATTGAAAACAAAAGCGCCCTAACCTCCCCTTCATCGTTTACAGGCTTGCGGGAGTGTTCTCATGTCGCCATTCGTACAACTGTTGGCCAGCGCCGTGGCGCTGATGATGGCCATGGGCATCGGCCGCTTCGCTCTCACCCCGCAACTGCCGCAACTGATCGCCGAAGGCCAGTTCGACCTGACCAGCGCAGGGCTTGTCGCAGCAGCCAACTACCTTGGCTATTTCGTTGGTGCCGCGTATGCCATGTTCGCCCGCACCCCCGCCCAGGTCAGGCTGTGCCTGCACGGCGGGCTGTGGCTCTGTGTGGTGCTGACCCTGGCGTCCTGGGCTGCGGACGGGTTCTGGAGCCACCTGCTGCTGCGTTTCGGTACGGGCGTAGCCAGTGCGTGGGTGCTGGTGATGATCACCAGCCTCAGCCAGCAACTGGCCAACGCCAACAATCGTCCGCGCCTTGGCGCCCTGGTGTTCGCCGGGCCTGGGCTGGGCATCGCCGTGACCGGCCTGCTGGCACTGGTCGCTCACTCGCTTGGGTTGAGCTCCGCGGCGTTGTGGCTGGTGTATAGCGTTGCCGCGCTGGTCATGTTGCTGGCGGTGCGCCCTTGGCTGCCTCGCGCTCAGGCACCCGCTGTGGTGCTGAGCACGGTGCAGGGAGGCGCGACACGCAGCGTTGGCATCGGCCGCCTTGGCCTGGTGTATGGCTTGTATGGCGTGGGCTACATCCTGCCGGCCACGTTCCTGGCGCAAATGGCCAACCAACAGTTCCAAGGCAACTGGATGGCGGACCTGTTCTGGCCGGGGTTTGGTGTGGCGGCGGCGTTGGGCGTGGTGCTGGTGAGTGTGCGACGCGCCGGCCGCACTTCGGCCTGGCTGACCGCGACCTTGTGGCTGCAAGGCCTTGGCGTACTGGCCTGCCTGATGGGCGGCGGCCTTGGCTTGGCCTTGGGCGTGGTGCTCTGCGGTACGCCGTTTCTGGCATGCATGCAGCTGGTGATGCAACGCTCGCGGGAGCTGGCGCCCCATGCCACGCAGCGCAATGCCGGGCAGCTGACAGCGTGCTTTGCGCTGGGACAGTTGAGCGGCCCGTTGCTGGCGGCGCTGAGCAACCATTACAGCGGGGGCTTGCAGCCGGCGCTGGCAACGGCGGCGGCTGGGTTGGGGCTGGCGGGGGTGTTGGTGCTTACGGGCACACGCCATAACCGCGACTGCCAGATTGCGGGACGGGTTGCCTGATGGATCGAGGCTGATCAGTACCGGCCCTATCGCCGGCAAGCCGGCTCTCACATGAATTGCGCCGACTGTTAGAAACTGGACAAGGCGGTTGAGTGCACAGGTGAAGCGTAGGCCTGAAGAACTGCGCGGTCGGAGGTGGGAGCCGGCTTGCCGGCGATGGGCCGCATAGCGGCCCCAAAGCCACGCTAATCTCATCGAGCGCGATCGAATGATTACCGATCCGGTCGGCACGTACAGCAAAGACGACGCCTACCCCACAAACCTGCGCAACTGCTGCTTCACCCAAGGCTCGGCACTGACCAGCACCACGCCGAGCAAAACCATCACTGCCCCAAGCACGAAATTCACGCTCAGCGGTTCATCCAGCAACAGCACGCCAAACGTCACCCCAAACAACGGGGTAATGAAGGAAAACACCGCCAGATTCGAAGCCAGGTACTTGCGCAGCAACCAGAACCACGTCAGGTAGCTGACAAATGAAACCACAATACCCTGGAACAGCACGCTGCCGACCGCCAAAGGCGTCCACACGACCTTGTCGATCTGCCCGCTAAGCAAGGCGATCAGCACCAACCCGACAAACCCCACCGCCAGCTGATAGAACAGCGTCAACGTCGCAGGCGCCTCAGACAAACGCGAACCCCGTACCACCACCGTCGTTGCCCCCCAAGCCAAACCGGCCAGGACACCGAATGCATCGCCGAGCAGCATGCGCCCGTCCATCTCCTCGAACGACAGCCCCCCGGCAAATGCGGTAGCGATGCCGCCGAACGCCAAGACGATGCCCAGCCACTGCAACAGGCGCAGCCGCTCGCTGGGCAGCATCAGGTGCAGCCCAAGTGCCGTGAACACCGGTGCGGTGTAGAGAAACACAGACATATGCGCCGCGGATGTCAGCTTCAGCCCCTCGGCGATGAACAGGAACTCCAGGCCAAACAAACCGCCGGCCAGCAGCCCGCCACGCCAAGTGCTCCCGACCTGCCCCCAGCCACCGCGCCAGCAGATCATCAAGCCAACCAGCACGGCGGCAAGGCCGTTACGCAGTGCAGCCTGCATCACCGGCGCAATATCAACCGCAGCGGATTTGATCAATACCTGTTGGCAACCCCAGATCAGGCACAGCCCCAGCATGACCTGAAAGGCAAACGCATCGGGATTCTTGCGGGCCGCACTCATGGGCGGACCTCTTGGGTGATCGATGACATGGGCAAGGCTCGGCAGTATTCAGGAACTGCCGATTATCGGTTTTTCCGAGCAGGCCTTGCCAGCCTCAATGCGACCTCAAGCGATCTGCGCCTTCGCCGACACCTGCTCGAAGGTGGTTTCGTCCAGCGCATCCTCCTGTTCATCGAGCACCTGGCGGGGGTGCTCGAAGCCCGGGATGCTGCTGTCGATCAGGCTCATCAGCCGCGAACCACGCTCGGTCAGCACGAAGTTCTCACCGTTACCACCCTCTTCCGGCGGCCGGCTTTCGATGAAGCCGCGCTCGAACAGCAGCTTCTCGTACTCGCAGGCACGGGTCTTGAGTTGATCCACATCGGTGACTTGCTGACCTTCGCAGGCCATCGCCGCAGCGTGCTGCTCGGCATAGGGGCGTGGTGTAAAGCTATGACCGGCGCCGTTCTGCACCTCGTGCAACAAACGCTCGATCAAGTCCCAGTCGTAGGTGATGCTCATGGCTATGGCCTCTTGCGATGTACGAATGGAGTACACAGGTTGGGACCAGCCGGGGTTTGAGTACGTTCCAATCTTCTCGGCACAGGGGTAGCCAGATTTGCCGGCACGGCCGCCCGTCACGGACGCTGAACTTCCGGGCCTCACGAGCTCTCCACCGAGCACAACCACCGCCGGAGGTATAAAGGATGAAACCGCTGCTGCGCATCGCCTGTGCGACTGCCGTGTTCTGCGCCCTGCCCGCCTGGGCCTGCACACCGGAAGAGGCTACCCAGAAACGTGAGGAACTGGCAGAGCTGGTGAGCCATTTGACCGAACAAAACCCGCAGAAAGCGAAGGAGATCAATGATGAGCTCCAAGGGATGGAGCTGGGCACGGCGAGTAAGGACCTGCCCGACAAGTGTCAGCTGATCGAAAAGCGGATCAAGGAATTGAAAGAGGCGGAAAAGAAAGCGGATTGACAGCAGGACTGCTGGCGCAATCGCCGACAAAGCAGCGCTCGCAGGTGAACACCCGGGAGCCGGCTTGCCGACGAATGCGCCTTAGCGCAGGGTATTACTCAGCAGCAGGCTTGCGCTTCTTCAACGGCGCCATGCCATCGGAGCTCGCCAGTGGCGCGTTGGCCTTTGGCTTGGCGGTCGGCTTACGCTTGGCAGCCGCTTTTTTGTCGCCAGCCTTCTTCTCGGTCTTTTTCTTCTTGGTGCCGGCAGCCTTGCCCGACGCCTTGACCTTCTTCGGCCCGTTGTAGGTGCCTTTGACTTCCTTGATCACACGGCGCTCGAACTGCTGCTTGAGGTAGCGCTCGATGCTGGACATCAGGTTCCAGTCATTGTGGGTGATCAACGAGATCGCCAGGCCTTCGCCGCCGGCACGGCCGGTGCGGCCAATGCGGTGCACATACTCGTCGCCGCTGCGCGGCATGTCGAAGTTGATCACCAGGTCCAGGCCGTCGATGTCCAGGCCACGGGCGGCCACGTCGGTGGCCACCAGTACCTTGGAGCTGCCTTGCTTGAAGCGCTCGATGGCCAGTTTGCGGTCCTTCTGGTCCTTTTCACCGTGCAGCACGAACGCTTTTACGTCTTTGGCGACCAGGTGGCCATAGATGCGGTCAGCGAGCACGCGGGTATTGGTGAAGATGATCGCCTTGTCGAACTTTTCGTTGGCCAGCAGCCACTGCACGATCGCCTCTTTGTGCTGGTCGTGGTCCGCGGTGATGACCTGCTGGCGGGTGCCTTCGGCCAGCTGCGAAACACTGTTGAGCATCAGGTGCTCAGGGTTTTTCAGCACTTTGCCGATGATGTCGCGCAGGGCCGCGCCGCCGGTGGTGGCCGAGAACAGCAGGGTTTGCTCACGGTTTTCGCATTCTTTGCACAGGCGCTCCATGTCTTCGGCGAAGCCCATGTCGAGCATGCGGTCGGCTTCGTCGAGGATCATCACCTGTACATGGGACAGATCGAGGTTGCCGGCATTGAGCTGCTCGAGCAGGCGGCCCGGGGTGCCGATCAGCACATCCGGCACCTTGCGCAGCATGGCGGCCTGTTCCTTGAAGTCTTCACCGCCGGTGACCAGGCCCGCCTTGATGTAGGTGAACTGCGAGAACAGCTGCACTTGCTTGAGGGTCTGCTGGGCCAGCTCACGGGTCGGCAGCAGGATCAGCGCGCGGATCTCGACGCGCGCGCCTTTGAGGTCGACCAGGCGGTTGAGCAGCGGCAGGACGAAGGCCGCGGTCTTGCCGCTGCCGGTCTGCGCGGTCACCCGCAGATCACGCCCTTGCAGGGCCAAGGGGATGGCCGCGGCCTGCACCGGGGTTGGCTCGACAAATTTAAGCTCGGCCACGGCTTTAAGCAGGCGTTCATGCAGGGCGAATTGGGAGAACACGGAGGTAACCTCAGGCAAGTGCGGGAAATTCAGTTGCATAGGGTAACGTTTTCTGCAGCCGGAGCCGAATTTCTTTTGGCAACTTTGTCGCCAACCGCGCTCTAATGGCGCTTCGTTTCGCAAGCAAAGACCGTACTGAAGCTCATGGATATGCAAAAACTCTGGCGCGACAGCCTCGACCTGTGGGGCACCCTCGACCAACACCCCATGCTCCACGCCGCCATCGGCCTGGCCGTGCTGCTGTTGGTTTCCCTGGTAATCGGCCGCCTGGCGCGCTTTCTGATCCTGCACGGCACGCGCCTGCTGGCCCGTCAGCCTGCGCTCAAATGGCTCGACGACCTGCGCCACAACAAGGTGTTTCACCGCCTGGCGCAGACCACACCGTCGCTGGTGATCCAGTTCGGGCTGAAACTGGTACCGGAGCTGTCCGATACCGCCCAGCATTTCCTTGGCAACATGGCGCTGGCCTTCACCCTGCTGTTCATGACCCTGGCGCTGTCGTGCCTGCTCGATGGCCTGCTCGACATCTATGCCCGCACCGAACATGCCCGCACCCGCTCGATCAAGGGTTATGTGCAACTGGCGAAGATGATGCTGTGGATTTTCGCCTCCATCGTCATCGTCGCCACGCTGATCGACCGTTCCCCCCTGTTGCTGCTGTCTGGGCTGGGTGCGATGTCGGCCGTATTGCTGTTGGTGTACAAGGACACCTTGCTGTCGTTCGTCGCCAGCGTGCAGCTCACCAGTAACGACATGCTGCATGTTGGCGACTGGATCGAGATGCCCCAGGTTGGTGCCGATGGCGATGTGGTCGATATCACCCTGCATACGGTGAAGGTGCAGAACTTCGACAAGACCATCGTTTCGATCCCAACCTGGCGGCTGATGAGCGAGTCGTTCCGCAACTACAGGGGCATGCAGCAATCGGGCGGCCGGCGGATCAAACGCAGCCTGTTCATCGATGCATCGGGCGTGCGTTTCCTGACCCGGGAAGAAGAACAGCGCCTGAGCGGCGTGCGCCTGCTCGGTGACTACCTGGCCGGCAAGCGCCAGGAACTTCATGAGTGGAACGAAGCACTGGGGCCTGTGGCCGAGCTGTCGGCCAACCGTCGCCAGTTGACCAACATCGGCACCTTCCGCGCCTTTGCCCTGGCTTACCTGAGAAACCACCCCAACGTGCATCAGGACATGACCTGCATGGTCCGGCAGATGCAGACCGGCGCCGAGGGGGTGCCGCTGGAGATCTACTGCTTCACCACCACCACGGTGTGGGCGGATTACGAGCGGATCCAGGGGGATATCTTCGATTACCTGCTGGCAGTGTTGCCGGAGTTCGGGCTGAGCCTGTATCAGCAGCCGAGCGGCAATGACATGCGCATCGGGCTGGCGGGGCGCGCTTCGACGGAGCGAGCGCCGCATCGCCTGGAAGACCTGAGCGAGGCTTGAGATCGCAGGGGCCGCTGTGCGGCCCATCGCCGGCAAGCCCGGCTCCCACATGGATTGCGCCGGCCTCTAGAAATTGGGCAAGACGGTAGCTTCCTCAGGTAAGCGCAGGCCTGAAGAACTGCACGGTCGTGGTGGGAGCCGGCTTGCCGGCGATGAGGCCCTCAGCTACCCCGCATAAACACAAAAGGGGAACGGCGCAGTGACTGGTTCAAGAGCTTTTCATCATCCCCAGTTCGGCATCATCAAGCAGGGCCTTGGCTAGGGCGCAGAGGTAATGCGAGGCCCAAAGTAGCTGGGGTTTATCTTCCATCAGACCGTCGATGGACAGGTCACGGGCATAACCCATCAGTTCCGAGGCCTGTTCGCGAGCACTCTGGCAAGGGATGCCGGGTTCGATGCGGAATAATGGATGGTTTTGATTTTCACCTTGGTAAAAGATGGTTCTGCCAACAGTGAAGTTGGTTTCTTCGGTGGCCACAGATTCATCTCCCTGAAGTTCCAGATGCCTGGACTCGCTCTATCACCACAGGTCAGCCCAGGCAAATCATGATGCGGATTAATGTAACGTTTGAGAATCCGCTGGCTTTTGGACTTGAGCCAGCGCTGATTCAAGTAACCTGCGCAGGGTTTCAAGTTCGTGCATGGACGTCATCATCAACACCGCAACGGGTGACCTCGGTTGCAACAAAACGGCTTGCTGAGCGACGGCTTCTGCACGTAGCGCATAGTCGGCGGCCATCAGCAGCGTGTCTTCCAGGGAGTGGAGGTTGTAGGGTGGATCGGGGACTATCTTCAGCATGATGTAACCCTCAATTTGTGGATCGGGACCACCGCCCTTTGCTGTCAAACAAAGGGTGGCAGCTGTGCACGGGTTGACAGACCGGTCAAATTGAGAAACCCGGCGCACCCGAAGGCGCCCCACGCACAGCCACCATTGAAGGCAAAGCTATGGATTGCAATTTGAGTCGGCCTGTCAAAGCCGATCGTTGAAACTCAACGACCAGCCGAGACTAGTGGCCAACCCAGCACACCACAATCACCGGCAGTATCTTTGGGAAATGCCCTACAGGAAAGGGACTAAATCTGATTTAGTTATCCGCTAGACGTAACAGCGTGTAAGGCGTGCAGGCCATGTGCGCTTCAAGATTCGTCCATGGAAGCGGCCTTGTGTCGCGAAAGGGCTGCACAGCAACTCCAAATCACCCCGCATACCCCAGCAGGTACAGCAAACCAGTCAAGGTGACCAGAGAAGCCACCGTCGACAACAGGATCGTGCGCGATATCAGCCCCGCTTCCCGGTTGTAATACTCCGCCAGCATGAACGGCCCGGTCCCCGTCGGCAGTGCAGCCAGCAGTACCGCTGAAGCGGCCCACATGGTCGGCAGGCTGAACACCTTGAACGCCAACACCCACGTCAGCGCCGGCTGCCCCACCAGCTTCATCGCAATCAGTGGCCATGGGCTGGCCTGGGCGCCGCTGCGTTTCTCTGCCAGAAACGCCCCCAGCGAAATCAACGCACACGGCGTGGTCGCCACGGCGAGCATGTCGAGAAAATGCATCACCGGTTCCGCCACGCCCAGACCGGTCATTGCCCAAGCAGCCCCCACCACGGGCGAAATCACCAAGGGATTCTTCGCCAGCGCCTTGCCCACTACCCACATGGCGCGGCCGATCCGCTTCTCGTCCTGTAGGCCGATCTCGATCAGCGTCAGCGATATCGCAAATACCAGGCAGACCACGATCAACGACGAGATCAACGCCGGCTGTAATCCGGGCTGACCGAACAGCAGCAAACACAATGGGATGCCGATATAGCCGGTGTTGGCATACCCCGCGCTGAGCCCATCGATACTGGCCGCGACCAGCCCGTGGCCGTTGCACAGCCGCCAGGCCAGGGTGGCCACGAACATGGCCAGCGCCCCTGCGCCGAAGGCCACGATGAACCCTGGGTGCCATACCTCAGTCCAGGTCGCAGTGGCCGTGACTTTGAACAACAGGGCCGGCAGGCACAGCCAGACCACCATCTTGTTGATCTCGGCCGCAGCCTTGTCGCCAAGCTTGTTGGTGCGGCGGCAAAGGTAACCGACCAGGATCAGCGCAAAGATCGGCGCGACGATGACCAGGATGGTGTGCATGTCAGGCCCTGCGCACCAGCGGTGCATGCGTACGGCTGCCCAGGCGGCTCAGCCACACCGAGGCCAGGATGATTGCACCACCGATGAACAGGCGCCCCAATGGCTCGTGCTGGTTCCAGATAAGAAGGTTGAGCAGCAGCCCCACCGGCACGTGCAGGTTGTTCATCACTGCCAGCGTACCGCCTGAGACCATGCACGCACCCTTGTTCCACCAGTACAAGCCCAGCGCCGTCGGACACAGCCCGAGGAACAGCAGCACCAGCCATTGCACGTCGGTGCTCGGCAAATGCTGGGTGTTGCCAAACAGCAGGAAGGCCGGCAGCACAATGATCAACGCACCCAGATAGAAGTAGCCGAAACGCTTGTAATGTGGCAGGTCGCTGGGGTGGCGGGCAACCAGATGGCGGTACAGCACCTGCCCGGCAGCGTAAGTGAAGTTGGCCAACTGCAGCAGCAGGAAGCCAATGAAGAAGTCGCCACTGATGCTGTCGAAGCGGATCACCGCCGCACCTGCGACCGCCACCAGGGCGGCGAGCAAGGCCCAAGGATTGAAACGGCGGTTCAGCGCGTCCTCGATCAGGGTCACGTGCAAGGGCGTGAGAATCGTGAACAGCAGCACCTCAGGTACGGTCAGCACGCGGAAGCTCAGGTACAAGCAGACATAGGTGATGCCGTACTGCAGCGCACCGATCAGCAGCATGGAGCGCATGAAGCGCGGTTCGACCTGGCGCCAGCGGGTCAGCGGCAGGAAGACCAGGCCCGCCAGTACCACCCGTGCGAGCACGGCAAAGTAGCTGTCGACGTGCCCGGCCAGGTACTCGCCGATCAGGCTGAAGGAAAACGCCTGGATCAGCGCGACGATTATCAGGTAGCCCATGGTTGCCTCTCGTAAATCAAGGCCGCGACCTTAGCGGGTTGCGCCCGATGTGTTCAACCCTGCGCAGTGTGGGGGTTGCGCATTTCATGGGCGTGAGCGATTCACCCACAAAAAAGCCCGGCCATCGAGGCCGGGCAGGTACACCCAAAGGAGCAAACAAGGTGTCAGGGTTGGGAATTCGTTGCCGCTCAGGCCATCGTGGCGAGCTTGTCCTTGGCCTGGTTGAGGCCTTTTTCGTGGAAGTCACCGCTCATGTTCAGGCCTTCGGCATGGATGAAGTTCACATCGTGAATGCCGATGAATGCCATTACCTGGCGCAGGTACGGCTCTTGATGGTCGCTGGTGGCGCCAGCGTGGATGCCGCCACGGGCCGTCAGCACAATGGCACGCTTGCCGGTCAGCAGGCCTTGCGGGCCGGTCGGGGTGTACTTGAAGGTGATGCCGGCACGCAGGACGTGGTCAAGCCAGGCCTTGAGCGTGCTGGGGATGGTGAAGTTGTACATCGGTGCAGCCATCACCAGCACGTCGGCCGCCAGCAGTTCATCTGTCAACACGTTGGAGCGCGCCAGGGCGTCCAGCTCAGCGGCATTGCGCTGTTCTTCAGGCTTCATCCAGCCACCGAGCAGGTTGGCGTCCAGGTGCGGAACCGGGGCCACCGCCAGATCGCGGACAGTGATCTCGTCGGCCGGGTGCGCTGCTTGCCATTGTTCGATGAAGTCACGGGTCAGTTGACGGGAAACGGAATCCTGTTGGCGGGCGCTGCTTTCGATGATCAGTACGCGGGACATGGGGTGCCTCCATCGGCAGAAAGGGTTGCGATTCGATGGAGGTGAGATTAAGGCTTGACCTATCGATAAAAAAGCGTAAAAAGTGGGTTCAATTTATCGAATAATCAGTTTTATACCGCTTTGCAGTCCAAGGCGATACGCAGCTTGATGATCTGCCGGTTGAACTTGGCCGTGACGTCCACACTTTTGCCCGCCGGTACGTTCACCCGGCGTACCCGTGGCGCCTCCGGGCCGTTGCGGAACGTCACCTTGCAGGCCGCCGGCACTTGCCCATAGTTGTTCAGGGTGATGGCGCCGATGTCGTACGCGGTGTCGTAGGCGGTGTAGTCCAGCTTGACTCCGGCCAGTTCCTTCTCCACGTCGATGGGGTAAGCCATGGCCCCGAGGGGCAGGCACATCAGTATTGCCGCACAACATTTCTTCATGGGGCGCTCTCCTTGAAAGAGCGCAGCTTAGGTCAACAGGAGCCAAAGATGAAAGCGCCGCGCGTAACCCTGGATCAGTGGCGAACCTTGCAGGCAGTGGTCGATCACGGTGGGTTTGCCCAGGCAGCCGAAGCTCTGCACCGTTCTCAGTCGTCGGTCAGTTACACGGTGGCGCGCATGCAAGAGCAGCTCGGCGTGCCACTGCTGCGCATCGATGGCCGCAAAGCCGTGCTGACCGAGGCAGGCAACGTACTGCTGCGCCGCTCACGGCACCTGGTCAAGCAGGCCAGCCAGCTGGAAGACCTGGCGCACCACATGGAGCAAGGCTGGGAAGCCGAGGTCCGGGTCGTGGTCGATGCCGCCTACCCCAGTGCCCGCCTGGTACGTGCCCTGGCGGCGTTCATGCCACAGAGCCGGGGTTGCCGGGTGCGCCTGCGCGAGGAAGTGCTGTCGGGCGTGGAGGAGGTCATGCATGAAGGCATCGCCGACCTTGCCATCAGCAGCTACAGCATCGGCGGCTATCTGGGCACCGAGCTCAGTGCTGTGGAGTTCGTGGCCGTCGCCCACCCCGAGCACAGCTTGCACCGCCTGGGCCGGGAGATCACCTTCCAGGACCTGGAAAGCCAGTTGCAGGTGGTGATCCGCGACTCCGGCCGCGCCCAACCCCGCGATGTGGGCTGGCTAGGCGCCGAACAGCGCTGGACCGTCGGTAGCCTGGGTACCGCCACCACCTTCGTCAGCAGCGGGCTGGGTTTTGCCTGGCTGCCGCGGCACATGATCGACCGCGAACTGCGCGAAGGGGTGCTCAAGCCGCTGCCACTGGACCAGGGTGGCAGCCGACATCCACTGTTCTACCTTTATTCGAGCAAAGAAAAGACCTTGGGCCCGGCCACGCAGATCCTCATCGACCTGCTGCGCAATTTCGATACCGCGCCACTGGACGTGCCCTTCGCAGCCCCGCCGCAAGCCTGAGAGAACCGCGCCCATGGCCTATTTCGAACATGAAGGATGCTCGCTGCATTATCAGGAATACGGCCAGGGCGACCCCCTGGTACTGCTGCACGGCCTGGGCTCCAGCAGCCAGGACTGGGAGCTGCAGCTACCCGCGCTCAGCCGTCACTACCGAGTGATCCTCATGGACATCCGCGGCCACGGCCGCTCCGACAAGCCCCGCGAGGGCTACCAGATCGCCACATTCAGCGAAGACCTGCTGGCCCTGCTCGAACACCTGCAGACCGGCCCGGTGCACTTCGTGGGGCTGTCGATGGGCGGCATGGTCGGTTTCCAGTTCGCCGTCGACCATCCGCAATGGCTGCGCAGCCTGTGCATCGTCAACAGCGCCCCCGAGGTCAAACGCCGCACACGCAGCGACTGGGTCTGGTGGGCCAAGCGCTGGGGCCTGGCGCGCATCCTCAGTGTCGAGACAGTCGGCAAGGGCCTGGCCCAGCGCCTGTTCCCCAAACCGGAGCAAGCCGACTTGCGCCAGAAGATGGCGCAACGCTGGGCACGCAACGACAAACGCGCCTACCTCAAGAGTTTCGACGCCATCGTCGACTGGGGCGTGCAGGAACGCATCGGCCAGATACACTGTCCCACGCTGGTGGTCGCTGCCGACCACGATTACACCCCGGTCCAACTCAAAGAGCGCTACGTTGCCCTGATGCCGCAGGCAAGGCTGGTAGTCATCGATGATTCCCGGCACGCTACACCCCTCGATCAACCCGAAGTCTTCAACCAGACTTTGCTGCAGTTCCTCGCAGCCGCTTCCACCTCTCAAGGATCTTTGAGCTCATGCTGAAAAAACTTCTGCTCACCGCCTGCTCGGTCGCCTTTGCCACCACCGTCATGGCCTCCGACAAGACCCCTCACGTAGTGCTCGACACCAGCTTTGGCCAGGTCGAAATCGAGCTCAATGCCGAGAAGGCGCCGCTCAGTACCAAGAATTTCCTCGAATACGTCGATAGCGGTTTCTACAACAACACCATTTTCCACCGCGTGATCCCGGGCTTCATGGTCCAGGGCGGGGGCTTCACCGAGCAGATGGTGCAAAAACCGACCCGTGACCCGATCCGCAACGAAGCCAGCAACGGCCTGCAGAACACCCGCGGCACTCTGTCGATGGCCCGCACGTCCAACCCGAACTCGGCCACCAGCCAGTTCTTCATCAACGTGGCCGACAACGACTTCCTCAACCCGGGCCGCGACGCCGGCTACGCCGTGTTCGGCAAAGTGACCAAGGGCATGGAAGTGGTCGACCAGATCGTCAACTCCCCCACCACCGTCAAGAAAGGCATGCGCGATGTGCCGGCCGACCCGGTGTTCATCAAGTCAGCCAAACGCATCGACTGACCGCAGGCTTCACAAGGACGTGAAACCGCCTGAGGGTCGGGTTGAACAGGAGTGTTGTCACCCATGCTGTACCGCCGTTTCGAACAACTGATCGATATTTTCCGCGATGCGCCCAGCGAGTCGCCGCCCACCCAGGTGTGGCCGTTCTACCTTTACTACCTACGCCAGGTGTGGCCGAGTTTTCTCGCCCTGCTGGTGGTCGGCCTGGTCGCCTCGCTGATCGAGGTGGCGATGTTCAGCTACCTGAGCCGCATCATCGACCTGGCCCAGGGCACGCCCAATGCCAACTTCTTCAGCGAGCACAGCGGTGAGCTGATCTGGATGCTGGTGGTGATCCTGCTGCTACGGCCGGTGTTTTTCGGTCTGCATGACCTGCTGGTGCACCAGACCATCAACCCGGGCATGACCAGCCTGATCCGCTGGCAAAACCACACCTATGTGCTCAAGCAGAGCCTGAACTTCTTCCAGAGCGACTTTGCCGGGCGTATCGCCCAGCGCATCATGCAGACCGGCAACTCCCTGCGCGACTCGGCAGTACAGGCGGTGGATGCGTTGTGGCATGTACTGATCTATGCGATCACCTCGCTGGTGCTGTTCGCCGAGGCCGACTGGCGCCTGATGCTGCCGTTACTGGCCTGGATTGCCAGCTATGTCGCCGCGCTGTTCTACTTCGTGCCACGGGTCAAGGAGCGCTCGGTGATCTCCTCCGATGCCCGCTCCAAGCTGATGGGGCGTATCGTCGACGGCTACACCAACATCGCCACCCTCAAGCTGTTCGCCCACACCGACTACGAGCAGCAGTACGCCCGCGAAGCGATTCGCGAGCAGACTGAAAAGACCCAGCTGGCGTCGCGGGTGATCACCAGCATGGACGTGGTCATCACCAGCCTTAACGGCTTGCTGGTGGTCGCCACCACCGGCCTGGCCCTTTGGCTGTGGAGCCAATCGCTGATCACCGTCGGCGCCATCGCCCTGGCCACCGGGCTGGTGATCCGTATCGTCAACATGTCGGGCTGGATCATGTGGGTGGTCAACGGCATCTTCGAGAACATCGGCATGGTGCAGGACGGCTTGCAGACCATCGCCCAGCCGGTCACTGTCACCGACAAACCCAAGGCAGCGCCGCTGAAAGTGACCCGTGGCGCGGTGCGCTTCGATAACGTCGACTTCCACTACGGCAAGGCTCGCAACGTGATCGACGGGCTGAACCTGGACATCCGCCCGGGCGAAAAGATCGGCCTGATCGGCCCCTCCGGCGCCGGCAAATCTACCTTGGTCAACCTGCTGCTGCGCCTTTACGACGTGCAGGGCGGGCGTATCCTGATCGACGGGCAGGACATCGCCGAGGTGAGCCAGGCCAGCCTGCGGGCGCAGATCGGCATGATCACCCAGGACACCTCACTGCTGCATCGCTCGATCCGCGACAACCTGTTGTACGGGCGCCCTGATGCCAGCGAGCAAGCGCTGCACGAAGCCGTGCGCCGGGCCCGTGCCGACGAATTCATTCCGCAGTTGTCGGATGCCCAAGGCCGCACGGGCTTCGACGCGCATGTGGGCGAGCGTGGGGTCAAGCTTTCCGGTGGCCAGCGCCAGCGCATCGCGATCGCGCGGGTGCTGCTCAAGAACGCGCCCATCCTGATCATGGACGAGGCCACTTCAGCGCTGGACTCTGAGGTGGAAGCGGCGATCCAGGAAAGCCTGGAAACCCTGATGCAAGGCAAGACGGTGATCGCCATCGCCCACCGCCTCTCGACCATTGCGCGGATGGACCGCCTGGTGGTGCTGGACCAGGGGCATATCGTCGAAAGTGGCAGCCACAGTGAACTGCTGGCCCAGCAAGGGTTGTATGCCAGGCTATGGCATCACCAGACGGGCGGCTTCGTCGGGGTGGATTGAGGCCTGGCAGGTCTCAATCCCGGCGGTAAGGCAACATCTCACGCGCCTGCTCGGCATACCCCATGACCCCTGCCCGCTCCTGCTGCAGGAAATCACCCACCGCCCTGCGCAGCCCTGGGTGAAGCAGATAATGCCAGGAGCGGGTCAGCACCGGCTCGAAGCCACGAATCAGCTTGTGCTCGCCCTGCGCGCCGGCATCGAAGCGCTGCAAGCCTTCGGCAATCGCAAAGTCCATGCCTTGGTAGAAGCAGGTCTCGAAGTGCAGCCGGTCGAACTCATCCAGGCAGCCCCAATAGCGCCCAAACAGGCTATCGCCACCCACCAGGCTCAGGGCCATGGCCACATTGCGACCGCCCTGACGGGCCATCACCACCCTTAGGGCCTCGGGCATGCGCTGGGCCAGCAGGCTGAAGAATTCGCGGGTCAGGTACGGCGTACGCCTACGCACGGCGTAGGTATTGGCGTAGCAGAGGTAGATGAAATCCCATTGGGCCTCTTCCAGTTCATCGCCACGGTACCAACGGAAGTCGATGCCCTGCCCCGCCACCTGCTCACGTTCCTTGCGCATCTGTTTGCGCTTGCGCGAACTCAAGCTGTCGAGAAAATCCTGAAAGTCGCGGTAGCCACGGTTGCGCCAGTGGAACTGGCACCCCAGGCGCTCCATCCAGCCGGGCAAGCCGGCCATATCTGCATCCAGGCCAGGGTCGGTGAAGTTGATGTGAGCCCCGGATAGCCCGGCTTTGCTCAAATACTCAGGCAACGCCTGGAGCACCAGCAGGCCATCGGCCGGGTCGACGCTGAGCAGGCGCGGGCCGCTGACCGGGCTGAACGGCACGGCGCCGAGCAGTTTGGGGTAATAGGCAATACCGGCACGCTCACAAGCGTCGGCCCAACCATGATCGAACACGTACTCACCGTACGAGTGCCACTTGCGGTACGCCGGCAGCAGCGCACGCACCTGCCCGTCACGCTCCAGCACCAGGTGTTCTGCCGCCCAGCCGGTAGCTGGCGCGACACTGCCACTGTCCTCCATGGCGCTCAGGAAGGCATGGCGCAGGAACGGCTGGCCGGCAGGCACCAGGGCGTCCCAGGTCGCCGCAGGGAGGTCACGCAAATGGGCAAGGCTGTAGAGGCTGGTCACGATGTCGACTCGCGGAGTGAGGGCATCAGTATCAGGGAATACCGGCCTCTCACTCAAATGCCGAATGCCGGCCCGATCCTTTGATTCTCAATTACTTAACGGCAGTGCCACTAAATAGACATTATTCTGTCATTCGCCCCCGCAATACTTGCGCCTGTTTTCCGGAACCTCAGAACCTGTCTATTCAGGCCCTTTCCGAAGACATGCCAACATGGGGGTGGACGCTGAGCCTCCCCAATATTTTTTAGTAGGGAGAACCTTATGCGTCTTGTTTCTACACTTACCGGAGTGAGCCTTACCGGCATGATGCTGGCTCTGAGTACTCCGGCCAGTGCGGCTGTCGACGCCAAGCTGCTCGAAATGCTCCGCGCCAACGGCTCGATCAACCAGGCGCAGTACAACGAACTGCAAGGTGACCTGGCAAAAGAAACCAAGGAAAAGGCCGACCAGAAAGCTCAGTCTGAACGCATGAGCTCCTTCGAACAAAAAGTGGCATGGGCTGCCAAGACCCAGGTCAAAGGCGATGTGCGCCTGCGCTACGAAGACGTCAACGTCGACGACCCGAACAGCAGCAGCGGCAACCAGGACCGCCAGCGCGTCCGCGCCCGCGTCGGTTTCTACAGCGAGATCAACCCGCAAGTCGACGCTGGCATCCGCATCGCCACCGGCAGCAGCGCAGACCGCCGTTCGACCAACCAGAGCTTCGACAACTACTTCGACAAGAAATCGCTGTGGGTCGACCTGGCCTACCTCGACTGGCACCCCACCGCAATTCCGAACCTGCACCTGATCGGCGGCAAGATGGCACAGCCTTGGGTGAGCATGGGTGACATCATCTGGGACGGCGACATCAACCCGGAAGGCGTTGCCGCTACCTACAAGACCGACCTCGGCGGCGCCGAAGTCTTCGCCAGCGCGGGCCAGTACACGCTCAAGGACAACGTGGACGGTGACGGCGTGCAGTACAAGCACGACGCCCAGGTCTACCACGGCCAGTTGGGCGCCAAGTTCGCCCCCGCCGATGTACTCAAGCTCACCGTCGGCGCGAGCATCTATGGCTACGACAACGACAAGGAAGCGACCATCCTGCAGTCGTTCGGCAATACCACCAACGAGTTCAACCTGGTGGAAGGCTTCGGCCAGCTGGACTTCACCGGCCTCGCCATCCCATTGTCGGCGTATGGCCAGTACGTGAAGAACACCGAAAGCACCGACGGCGAAGACCAGGCCTGGCTGGCTGGCCTGAAGACCAAAGTCGGCGCCTGGAGCCTGGACTACAACTACCGCGATGTTCAGCGCAACGCCGTGGTCAGCCTGTTCACCGACTCCGACTTCGGCAACGGTTACACCGGCTCGCGCGGCCACAAGTTCAAGGTCGGTTATGAAATCGACAAGAACTTCTCGCTGGGCGCTGCCTACCTGATGGCCAAGACCGACCTGTCGCAGTTGCCCAACAGCAACGCCGATGTCGACACCCTGCAGGTGGACCTGGAAGCCAAGTTCTAAGCTGCAACGGCCAAGCTTCACTCAAGGCGGGAAATGCCGACCCCATCCGGCATTTCCCGCCTTTTTTCGCCTGCCAGAAATACACAGGCCCCGCCGCCGGCAACCCGGCGCAGGGCCAGTGCCCACCGTCAGCGTTTGCGCAGAATCACACTGCCAATCGAATAACCTGCCCCAAATGAGCTCAACACGCCCAGCGAACCCTTGGCCAAGTCATCCTGGTACAGGTGGAAGGCGATCACCGACCCCGCCGAGCTGGTGTTGGCATAACGGTCGAGAATCACCGGAGCCTCTTCCTCGGCCACCTCACGCCCCAGCAGCTTCTTGACGATCAGGTGGTTCATGCTCAGGTTGGCCTGGTGCAGCCAGAAGCGCTTGACGTCTGAAGGCTGCAGACCGTTCTCACCCAGGTGCTTGCCGATCAGCTCGGCGACCATCGGGCACACTTCCTTGAATACCTTGCGGCCTTCCTGCACGAACAACTTGTCCCGCGTACCGATACCTTCTTCCGCAGCACGGTTGAGGAAGCCGAAGTTGTTGCGGATATTGTTGGAGAACGAGGTCTGCAACTTGGTACCGAGGATATCGAACTGGTGCGCCGAGGTGGCCTGGTCGGCACGCTCGACCAGCACGGCGGTGGCGGCGTCACCAAAAATGAAATGGCTGTCGCGGTCGCGGAAGTTCAGGTGCCCGGTACAGATTTCCGGGCTGACCACCAGCAAGGCACGGGCCTGGCCCAACTGCACGCTGTTGGCTGCGGTCTGGATACCGAACGTGGCCGAGGAGCAAGCCACGTTCATGTCGAAGGCGAAGCCCTCAATACCCAGCGCCTGCTGCACTTCGATGGCGATGGCCGGGTACGGGCGCTGCAGGTTGGAGCAGGCGACGATCACACCGTCGACATCGGCAGGCGTGCGCCCTGCGCGCTCGAGCGCCTGACGGGCAGCGGCCACGCCCATCTCGCAGAGGATCGACTGCTCGTCATTTGAACGCTCCGCCAGCCTCGGCTTCATGCGCTGCGGGTCGAGAATGCCGGCCTTGTCCATGACGAAGCGGCTCTTGATACCCGAGGCCTTCTCGATAAAGGCGGCGTCCGAAAGAGGCGCAGCCTCGATCTCGCCGCGCTCGATGGCGGCAGCGTTGTCGCGGTTGAACTGTTGCGACCAGGTGTTGAAAGATTCCACCAGTTCTTCGTTGGAAATGCTCTGGGCCGGGGTATACAGGCCGGTGCCGCTGATCACGACGTTATGCACGATCGTTCCTCTGGTCAAAGGCCATCGCCACAGGGCGCTGGCTGGAGTAATAGCACTTTAGTACCAAGTCCAAGGCGCAGGTTGAACCCGCGAGGGGCCGCCATGCGGCCCCGAATTGCTTCAATATTGCCACAAGTTCCCGGGTTTAGGCTTCTACCTGAGACCACTGTTTGCTGAGACGTTTGTCAGAAATCGGTACTTTCGTGCCCAACTGCTGGGCAAACAGCGACACCCGATATTCCTCCAGCAACCAGCGGTACAAGGTCAACTGCGCGTCGCGCTTGCCCTCCTGGGCATGCTTGTCGGCACGGGCCTTGTACTGGGCCCAGAGGTTGGCCAGCTCGCCACTCCAAACCCGGTCCTTCTGCACCTGGCTGCCAAGCTTCTCAAGGCGCAACTCCACCGCTTTGAGATAACGGGGCAGCTCCTTGAACCACACCCCAGGCGTCTCGCGCACGAAGCCCGGATACACCAGGTTGGCCAACTGCTGCTTGATGTCGTTAAGCGCCACCGCCTGGCTCAGGTCGATCTTGCCTTTGAAGCGCTTTTGCAGGCCGTGCCAGAGTTTGAGCACTTCCAGCGTCTGGCGGGCCAGGCGCTCGGCGTGTTCCGCCCAGCTTCCCCGCTTGCGCTCGGCAAGCCCGGCCAATGCCGCGCCATCGCGCGGTAGCGTGGCCTCCCCTTCGAGGATGCAGCTATCGAGGCTGGCCAGCAGAATGTCCTCCACCAGCGCTTCGACGCGGCCCAGTTCGCGGTACAGCAAGCCCAGTTCGGTCAGCCCCGGGAGCTTGCCACGCAAGAACTTGGCAGGCTCGGCCAACTGCTGCAGCAACAGGCGCTGCAAAGCACGGCGATGCTGGAACTCGGCTTCGGCCTGGGTCGAGAAACGCCCTTCGCGCACGCTGCCGCTCTCTTCCACCAGCGCCGGGTACACCGTCATCGACAGCCCGGCGATCTTCTGCTGGGCGGTCTGCTTGACCTCACTGAAGGCCTTGGCCTGAACCGGCTGCGCGCTCTTGTCTTCGCGCGGCACCGCCAGCGCTGCCTGGCTGGCGGCGGCAAAGCGTGCGGTCAACTCGGCCAGGTCGCGGCCCTCTCCGAGGAACTTGCCCTGGCCATCGACCACCTCGATGTTCATGCGCAGATGCCCTTCGACCAGGCCTACCGACTCTGCCCAGGCCTCATCGGACACACGGGCGCCGGTCATGCGCAACAGCTCCTGGCCCAAGGCCTGAGGCAAGGCACCCTGGCCGAACGTCATGCGCGCCAGCGACGCCTTGACGAAGTCCGGGACCGGTACGAAGTTCTTGCGCAAGGCCTTGGGCAGGTTGCGCACCAGCGCCACGCACTTGGCTTCGAGCAAGCCCGGCACCAGCCACTCCAGGCGCTCGCCCGGCAGGCTTGGCAGCAGCGGCGCAGGTACCCTCACAGTCACACCGTCGCGGGGGTGGCCCGGTTCGAAGTGGTAGCTCAACGGCAGGCGCAGTTCGCCTACCTGCAAGCTGTCCGGGTATTGCGCCGCCGTGACTTCGCTGGCCTCGCGGGCCAACACGTCTTCCTCACGCATGATCAGCAGGCTGGCGTCCTTCTGGCTGCCCATGCGGTACCAGCTGTCGAAGGTCGCGGTCTGGTGGATCTCCGCTGGCAGGCGCGCTTCGTAGAAGGCGTAAAGGGTTTCTTCATCCGCCAGAATGTCGCGCCGGCGCGCCTTGGCTTCCAGCTCATCGAGCTCTTCAAGCAGGCGTTTGTTGGCGGCCAGGCACTTGGCCCGCGACTGGATCTCGCCGCCAACCAGCCCTTCGCGTATGAACAGTTCACGCGAGGTAACCGGATCGATCGGGCCATAGTGCACTGGGCGGCGGCCGACCAGGATCAACCCGTACAGGGTGATCTGTTCGTAGGCCACCACCTGCCCACGCTTCTTCTCCCAGTGCGGTTCGAAGTGGTTCTTCTTGACCAGGTGAGTCGCCAGCGGCTCGATCCAGTCGGGCTCGATCTTGGCCACCATGCGCGCATACAGCTTCGTGGTCTCCACCAGCTCGGCGGCCATCACCCATTGCGGGCGCTTGCGGCCAATACCCGAGGAAGGGTGTACCCAGAAGCGCCGCTGACGCGCACCCTGGTAGTCGCCGTCTTCGGTCTTGTGGCCGATCTGGCTGAGCAGCCCGCTGAGGATGGCTTTGTGCATCTTCTGGTAGTCGGACGGTTCCTTGTTGACCGTCAGCTGCAGGTCACGGCAGATCAGCGACAACTGACGATGGGCGTCGCGCCATTCGCGAAGACGCAAATAGTTGAGGAAATGCTTGCGGCACCAGTTACGCAGCGGGTTGGCCGTCAGCGCCTGGCGCTGCTCCTCGAAGCCACGCCACAGGTTGACCAGCGCGGCGAAATCGGAATCCACATCCTTCCACTGCGCATGCGCCTGGTCAGCCGCCTGCTGACGCTCCGGCGGGCGCTCGCGGGGGTCCTGCACCGACAATGCACTGGTGACGATCAGCACTTCCTGCAGGCTGCCCTGGCGAGCGCCTTCGAGCAGCATCCGGCCCAGCCGGGGGTCGATCGGCAGGCGCGCCAGCTGACGGCCCAAGGGCGTCAGCTGGTTTTCACGGTTGACCGCCGACAGCTCCTGCAGAAGGTTGAAGCCGTCGCTGATGGCCTTGCCATCGGGCGGCTCGATGAACGGGAAGGCATCGATGGCGCCCAGACGCAGGTGCAGCATCTGCAGGATCACCGCCGCCAGGTTGGTGCGCAGGATCTCGGGGTCGGTGAAGGCTGGCCGGCCGTTGAAGTCTTCTTCGCTGTAAAGACGAATGCAGATGCCCGGCTCGACACGGCCGCAACGGCCTTTACGCTGGTTGGCGCTGGCCTGGGACACCGCTTCGATCGGCAAACGCTGGACCTTGGCACGGTAGCTGTAGCGGCTGATGCGCGCAGTACCGGTGTCGATCACATAACGGATGCCGGGCACGGTCAGCGAGGTTTCTGCCACGTTGGTGGCCAGCACCACACGCCGGCCGGTATGCGACTGGAAGATACGCTGCTGCTCGGCCGGAGACAGGCGCGCATACAGCGGCAGGATCTCGGTATGACGCAACTGGGCCTTGCGCAGGATTTCGGCGGCATCGCGAATCTCGCGCTCCCCCGGCAGGAACACCAGCACGTCGCCGGGGCCCTTGCCCTCGCCGCGCTCGTGATGGGCGATCTCATCGAGGGTGGCGAGGATGGCCTGGTCGACGGTGAGGTCCTCTTCGACCTGGTTGCCTTCTTCGTCCTGTTCGCTGGTCAGCGGGCGATACCAAGTGTCCACCGGATAGGTACGACCAGACACCTCGATGATCGGCGCCCCGTCGAAATGCTTGGAGAAGCGCTCCAGGTCGATGGTCGCCGACGTGATGATCAGCTTCAGGTCCGGGCGGCGATGCAGCAGGGTCTTGAGGTAGCCGAGCAGAAAATCGATGTTCAGGCTGCGCTCGTGCGCCTCGTCGACGATGATCGTGTCGTAGCGCTCGAGGAAGCGGTCATGTTGGGTTTCGGCCAACAAGATGCCATCGGTCATCAGCTTGACCAAGGTGTTGGCGTCGCTCTGGTCCTCGAACCGCACCTGGTAACCGACCAGGGCGCCCAGCGGTGTGCCCAGCTCTTCAGCCACCCGGGCAGCAACGCTGCGCGCCGCAATCCGCCGTGGCTGAGTGTGGGCGATCAGGCCGTGGCTGCCGCGGCCCAGCTCCAGGCAGATCTTGGGCAACTGAGTGGTCTTGCCCGAACCGGTCTCACCGGCAATCACCAGGACCTGGTTTTCGGCCAATGCCTTTTTGATCTCGTCGCGCTTGGCGGCAATCGGCAGGCTGTCGTCGTAGCGGATGCGCGGCACGCTGTGCTGGCGCGCGGTGACCTGGGCGCAAGACGCCTGGACCTTCTCCACCCACTGCGCGAGCTTGGCCTCGTCGGGGCGCTTGCGCAGCTCATGCAGTTGCCGGCGCAGGCGATGGCGGTCGGCAATCATGGCGTGGTCGAGGTTTTGCAGCAGTTTGTCGATGGCGTGGTCAGTCATGGGGCTTTTTAGTGATGCAGGTGAGCCTGCTTGTGCATGATCGGCATTCGATGGATGCGCGATTGTCGCAGATTTACCGGCATTTTGCTGTGTGTACCGGCCCGCCCGAATGTTTAGCCGATACCAGAGTGAAGGTTGCCATTCACTGCTTTAATCAACCTGACGTCGCATGTGAGTATCCAACGCATGATCTGTGCCCAGCCCATCGCCCCGCCGCTTTCGCGCCCTTCGCTACCGAAGGCCCGTACGTGCGCCGGTGAGAACCCGCTGGTCCATGTGATCCTGGCCTTCTGGGCTCTCTGGCACTGTCGCCACGCCCGCCCACCGGACACTTCACTCGCGCATCTGACAAAACCCGGCCACCCTTCGGCCGATTGACTCAGCCGGGCCGCCACCAGGCGGCGGCCCTGTATGCTCACGAGCGAATTTCTCATGCACTTTGCACCCGTAGAACACGCCCAACGTTTCCTTGCCGAAAACCCCGATATCGAGCTGTTCGAACTGTTCATCCTCGACGCCAACGGTGTGCCGCGCGGCAAGCTGCTGCACCGCGAGGAACTGCTGGCGGTGTACCAGAGCGGCCGCCCGCTGCCCAGCACCATCCTGGGCCTGACCCTCAACGGCGATGACGTGGAAAACTCCGGGCTGGTCTGGGACGTCGGCGACATCGACTGTCGCGCCTACCCCTTGGAGGGCAGCCTGGTGCGCCTGCCGTGGCGCCGCGTGCCGACCGCCGCCGTGCAAGTCAGCATGCACCCCAGCGAAGGCCTGCCGGCCAGCGTCGCCGACCCACGCCATGTACTGGTACGCACGATCGAAGCGCTCAAGGCCGATGGCTACCACCCGGTGATGGCCTGCGAGCTGGAGTTCTTCCTGCTCGACCAGCAGCGTGACGCCCAGGGCCGTCCGCAACCGGCGTTGGACAACGACGGCGGCCGCCCGCGCAGCACCCAGGTCTATGGCCTGCGTGAGCTGGAGCAGATAGAGCCGTTTCTCGCCGACCTTTACGCGGCCTGCAAAGCCCAGGGCATCCCGGCCCGCACGGCGATTTCGGAGTACGCCCCCGGCCAGGTGGAAATTACCCTCGAGCATGGCGATGCCCTGGAAGCGATGGACCAGGCCGTGCGCTACAAGCGCCTGGTCAAAGGCGTGGCGCACGCCCACGGCATGCAGGCGTGCTTCATGGCCAAACCCTTCGCGCAGCTGGCCGGCACCGGCATGCACATGCACCTGAGCCTGGCCGACAGCGCCGGTAACAACCTGTTCGCCAGCCAGGACAAGGCCGGCACCCCGCTGCTGCGCCAAGCGGTTGCCGGCATGCTGCGCCACCTGCGCGACGCGCTGCTGCTGTTCTGCCCCAACGCCAACTCGTTCCGCCGCTTCCAGGCCAACAGCTATGCACCGCTGGCGCCAACCTGGGGTGTCGACAACCGCACGGTGAGCTTGCGCGTGCCCGGCGGGCCGGCCAACAGCCGCCATGTCGAACACCGGATCTGTGGCGCCGACGCCAATCCGTACCTGGCCGCCGCGGCGATTCTCGCGGCCAGCCACTGCGGCATCCGCGAACGACTCGACCCGGGCGCACCGGTCGAAGGCAACGGCTACGCCCAGGCCACCGAGCACCTGCCCACCGACTGGCTGACCGCCCTCGACGCCCTGGAGCGTTCGGCGTGGGCACGCGAAGCACTCGGCAAGGACTTCCTCGGGGTGTACTTGAAGGTCAAGCGCGCCGAGTACCGCCAGTTCATGGCCGAAGTCAGCGAACAGGACTGGCGCTGGTACCTGCACCAGGCCTGAGCCTCACCCTATTCAAAATAAGGAACACCCATGAACGCAGCAGTGAACAACGGCCCGGCCCAGCGCGCGCCCTCCTATTACAGTGCCTCGCTCAACGACCATACGCAGTACCCGCAGCTCAAGGGCACTGTGCAGGTGGACGTGGCGATTATCGGCGGCGGTTTCACCGGCGTGGCCACCGCCGTGGAGCTGGCCGAGCGCGGCCTGAAAGTGGCGGTGGTGGAAACCAACCGCATCGGCTGGGGCGCCAGCGGCCGCAACGGCGGACAGGTCACCGGCAGCCTCTCGGGCGACGAGGCCATGCGCACGCAGATGCGCGACCGCCTGGGCAGCGAGGTGGATGACTTTATCTGGCACTTGCGCTGGCGCGGGCACCAGATCATCGAGCAGCGGATCGAGCGCTATGGCATCGACTGTGACCTCAAGCGCGGCCACCTGCATGCAGCGATGAAACCGTCACACCTCAACGAACTGCGCGCCTTCGAAGCCCAGGCGCATCGCCGCGGCATGGGCGACCAGGTGCAGATGCTCGACCGCAACGCGGTTGCCGAACATCTGCAAAGCCCGTTGTACCTGGGCGCCCTGAAGAACCTGCGCAACTTGCACCTGCATCCGCTCAACCTGTGCCTGGGCGAAGCGCGTGCCGCGCACGCCTTGGGCGCGCTGATCTTCGAGAACTCCGAGGTGCTGGACATCGTGCACGGCCCGCGCCCTGCAGTGGTCACTGCCCAAGGCCGAATCGAAGCACGCCAGGTGATGCTGGCCGGCGACGTTTACCACAAGCTGGAAAAGCGTCAGCTCAAGGGCAAGATCTTCCCCGCCATGGGCGGCATCGTCACCACCGCGCCGCTGGGCGAACTGGCCGAACAGATCAACCCCCAGGACCTGGCGGTGTACGACTGCCGTTTCGTGCTCGACTACTATCGCCTCACTGCCGACAAACGCCTGCTGTTCGGCGGCGGCGCCAACTATTCAGGCAAGGATTCACGTGATATCGCAGGTGAGCTGCGCCCATGCATCGAGCGCACCTTCCCGGCCCTCAAAGGGGTGCCGATCGAGTTCCAGTGGAGTTGCGCGATGGGGATCGTGGTCAATCGCATACCGCAACTGGGCAAGCTTTCGGACAACGTCTGGTACTGCCAGGGCTATTCGGGGCACGGCATCGCCACCAGCCACATCATGGGCGAAATCATGGCCGAGGCGCTGACCGGTACGTTGGAGAAGTTCGATACCTTTGCCGGGTGCAAGCACATCACGGTGCCGATGGGGGACCTGCTGGGCAATCCGCTGTTGGCGGCGGGGATGTGGTACTACCAGATGCTGGAAAAACTGCGCTGATTGCACTCCCCGGCAGGCGCGGCGGGATGTCGCGAAAGGGGCCGCGAAGCGGCCCCGGATTTCCAGTGTGATGCGGATATTGCCGGGCGTTGGTGAGGATCAGGCGATCTTCTTCAGGCCCTGCTTCTTCAGCTCTTCATCACGCAACTCGCGGCGCAGGATCTTGCCCACGTTGGTGGTTGGCAACGCATCGCGGAACTCGATGTAACGCGGCACCTTGTAGCCGGTGACGTTGGCGCGCATGTGCTCCATCACCTGCTCCTTGGTGATGGTCATGCCCGGCTTGACCACAATGAACACCTTGATCAATTCGCCCGACTTTTCGTCCGGCACACCGATCGCAGCGCACTGCAGTACGCCCGGCAGGGCAGCCAGTACGTCCTCCAGCTCGTTGGGATACACGTTGAAGCCCGAGACCAGGATCATGTCCTTCTTGCGATCGACGATGCGCATGTAGCCATCGGGCTGGATCAGGGCAATGTCCCCGGTCTTGAGCCAGCCGTCACTGTCGAGGATCTCGGCGGTGGCCTCTTCACGCTGCCAGTAGCCCTTCATCACCTGCGGCCCCTTGACGCACAGCTCGCCCACCTCGCCCAACGGCAGTTCGCTGCCACTGTCATCGATGACCTTGCACAGGGTCGAGGGCACCGGGATACCGATGGTACCGACCTGGTTGGCTTCGGCCGGATTGACCGCCGCAACCGGGCTGGTCTCGGTCATGCCATAGCCTTCGCAAATGGCGCAACCGGTGACGGTTTTCCAGCGCTCGGCCACACTCAGTTGCAGCGCCATGCCACCGGACAGGGTGATCTTCAACGCCGAGAAGTCCAGCGCACGGAACGCCTCGTTGTTGCACAGGGCAACGAACAGGGTGTTGAGGCCGACGAAGCCGCTGAACTTCCACTTGCCCAGTTCCTTGACCATTGCCGGCAAGTCACGCGGGTTGCTGATCAGCACGTTGTGGTTGCCGATCAGCATCATCGCCATGCAATGGAAGGTAAAGGCATAGATGTGGTACAGCGGCAGCGGGGTGATGAGGATCTCGCAACCTTCATGCAGGTTCGACCCCATCAGCGCCCGGCACTGCAGCATGTTGGCCACCAGGTTGCGGTGCGTCAGCATTGCGCCCTTGGCCACACCGGTGGTACCGCCGGTGTACTGCAGCACGGCAACATCATTGGCTTGCGGGTTGGCCTCGACCACCGGCTGGCCCTTGCCCCGCGCCAGGGCATCGTTGAAGCGCACGGCGTTCGGCAGGTTGTAGGCCGGCACCATCTTCTTCACGTACTTGACCACGCTGTTGATCAGCAGGCGCTTGAGCGGTGGCAACAGGTCGGCCACTTCGGTGACGATCACATGCCTGACCTGGGTCTTGGGTACCACCTTCTCGGCCAGGTGAGCCATGTTGGCCAGGCACACCAGGGCCTTGGCACCGGAGTCGTTGAACTGGTGTTCCATCTCCCGTGCGGTGTAAAGCGGGTTGGTGTTGACCACGATCAGCCCGGCGCGCATGGCGCCAAACACTGCTACCGGGTACTGCAGGACATTCGGCAGCTGCACGGCAATGCGATCACCCGGCTTGAGGTCGGTGTGCTGCTGCAGCCAGGCCGCAAAAGCGCCCGACAGGGCATACAACTCGCCGTAGGTGATGGTCTTGCCCAGGTTGCTAAAGGCCGGTTTATCGGCAAAGCGTTGGCAGGATTGCTTGAGTACCGCCTGGATATTGGGAAATTCGTCAGGATTGATTTCCGCCGTAATCCCGGCTGGGTATTTATCCTTCCAAAAATGGTCGATCATGGAAGCCCACTCCTTCAGCAACAGCGAAGTTCGATTTACGCGTCGATGCGTTTATTATTGATATGAGATGGCGGTTCGTTGCAAACCGAATCATCTGAAAGCGGGCCGAGAGTAACAGCTTTGCAAAGGGTCGCCTAGAGGCCAAATCGGGCCTTATGGTCACAAAAATGACTCAATGAACGATACAAGTCATTTTTAGAGTATTTGACTTAAAGTGGCGAGCTTCAAGCCGCAAGCTGCAAGCTAGAGCCATGCGCGCCCCGCTTGCAGCTTGCAGCTTGAAGCTTGAAGCTTGCAGCTCCCTAGGCGATGTCGCGCAGCTCGCGACGCAGGATCTTGCCCACCGGTGTCATCGGCAACGACTCACGCAGCACGATGTGCTTGGGCACTTTGTAACCTGTGAAGTTGGCCTTGCAGTAGGCCTTCAGCTCATCGACGCTCAGGCCACCCTCACGGGGCACCACGAACAGTTTCACGGCCTCCCCCGAACGCTCGTCCGGCACGCCGATGGCGGCGCAGTTGGCCACTTTCGGGTGGCCCATGATCACGTCCTCGATCTCGTTGGGGTACACGTTGAAGCCAGAGACGATGATCATGTCCTTCTTGCGGTCGACGATACGCGTGAAGCCGTCCGGGTCGATCACGGCAATGTCGCCGGTCTTCAGCCAGCCATCGGCATCCAGGGTCTGCGCCGTCGCCTCGGGTTGCTGCCAGTACCCCTTCATCACCTGCGGGCCCTTGATACACAACTCGCCCCGCTCGCCCAACGGCAGTTCATTGCCCTCATCGTCGATCACCTTGAACGCGGTGTCTGCCACCGGTATGCCCACGGTACCCAGGCGTGCCAGCTCGCCATAAGGGTTGGTGCTGGCCACTGGCGACGTTTCTGTCAGGCCGTAGCCCTCGACAATGCGGCAGCCGGTCAGGCTCTCCCAACGTTCGGCGGTGGCTTTGACCAGCGCCGTACCGCCAGAGTTGGTCACCTTGAGCGCCGAGAAATCCAGCTGGCGGAAGCCCGGGTGATCCATCAGCGCCACGAACAGGGTGTTAAGCCCCAGCAGTGCGGTGAACCGCCATTTGCCCAGTTCCTTGATGAAGCCAGGGATATCGCGCGGGTTGGTGATCAACACGTTATGGTTGCCGGTGACCATCATGCACATGCAGTTCGCGGTAAAGGCATAGATGTGGTACAGCGGCAGCGGCGCGATCATCACCTCCTGGCCTTCCTTGATCAGCTTCTGCCCGTCCGGGCCATGCTGCGAAAAGCACGCCAGCACCTGCAGCATGTTGGCCACCAGGTTGCCGTGGGTGAGCATGGCGCCCTTGGCCAGGCCCGTGGTGCCGCCGGTGTACTGCAGCACGGCGATGTCGTCGAGGCTCAGCGTTACCGGTTTGTGGCTCAGCGCCGCGCCCTGGCGCAGTGCCTGCTTGAACGACATGGCCTGCGGCAGATGATAGGCCGGGACCATTTTCTTGACCTTGTCGACCACGGTGTTGATCAACCAGCCCTTGGCCGTAGGCAACAGGTCGCCCATCTTCGCCTCGATCAGGTATTGGATGCCGGTATCGGGCAACACCTCCTGGACCCGCTTGCCGAACATGTTCAGGTAGACCAGGGCGCGGGCACCGGCGTCTTTGAACTGGTGGCGCATTTCACGCTCGGTGTACAGCGGGTTGGTGTTGACCACGATCAGCCCGGCGCGCAGGGCACCGAACACCGCAATGGGATACTGCAGCACGTTGGGCATCTGTACGGCGATGCGGTCACCCGGCACCAGGTCGGTGTGCTGCTGCAGCCAGGCAGCAAAGGCCGCCGACAGGCGGTCGAGTTCGCCATAGGTCAGGGTCTTGCCCAGGTTGCTGAACGCCGGGCGGTCAGCGAAGCGCTTGCAGGAGCGCTCGAAAACCTCGACGACCGAGCTATACGCATGGATATCGATGGTGGAAGGCACGCCCGCCGGGCGCTTGTCATTCCAGAAGTCGGCTTGCATTTATTATTGTTCCTCTGCCTGAACCCGCTCTTAGCCTGTAATCCCTTTGCCTGATGGCAAAAAGGCGTTCAACCGACGTTAGCAGGTAAGCCAGAGGTGGCATATAAGCCAAGGGCCGCCATTAACATTGTGAATCTTATTTGTGCCCTTCCTGCAATCCGGCCGCTTGCGCATACTCTGTGCTCGTACCCCAGTGCAAAGGATACGCCATGCCATACGACGCCTTTTGGCTGCCGGCCAGCGAGCATTGCAACCTCTACGTGCACCAATGGCTGCCGGCTACCCCGGTCAAGGCGGTGGTGCTGCTGGCCCATGGCATGGCCGAACACGGCGGGCGCTACCAGCACCTGGGCCAGGCGCTGAGCGCTGCCGGCTATGCGCTGCTGGCTGCAGACCTGCGCGGCCACGGGCGTACCGCCGAACAGGGCAGCCTCGGCCTGTTCGCCCGGCAACATGGCTGGAATGCCGTGGTCAACGACCTGGCCCTGCTCACCCAGCACATCGGCCAGCAGTTCCCCTGCACACCCCTGTTCCTGTTCGGCCACAGCATGGGCAGCTACATCGCCCAGGCCTACCTGATGCACCACAGCGGCAGCGTGCACGGGGCGATCCTCAGTGGCTCCAATTTCCAGCCGCCGGCGCTGTATCGCCTGGCGCGCCTGATCGCCCGGCTGGAGGCCTGGCGCCAAGGGCCGCAAGGCAAGAGTGCGCTGATCGAGTGGCTTTCGTTCGGTTCGTTCAACAAAGCATTCAAACCCAACCGCACACCCTTCGACTGGCTCAGCCGCGACCCTGACGAGGTGGACAGGTACGTCAGCGACCCTTTGTGCGGTTTTCGCTGCAGCAACCAGTTGTGGCTAGACTTGCTGCTCGGCCTGGCGCAGATCAGCCAGGCGAAGAACCTTGCGCAGATCGATCCGAACCTGCCGTTGCTGGTGATTGGCGGTGAATGTGATCCGGTGAGTGCCGGCAAGCGTCTCACCCATCTGGCCGACGCCCTGCGCGCGACCGGCAATCGACATGTACAACTGCGCGTCTACCCGAAGGCGCGCCACGAAGTGCTCAATGAACTCAACCGGGACGAGGTCACCGCCGATATCCTCGCGTGGCTGGAACAGGCGCTGGCCCTTGGCCGCCCTGCCCGCAGTGAATGATAACGGCCTTGTCCGCCCATCAAGGAAGCGCCAATGACCCAGGTCACCAACACGCCTTACGAAGCTCTAGAAGTCGGCCAGAAGGCCAGTTACGAAAAGTCTGTGGAAGAACGTGACATCCAGCTGTTCGCCGCGATGTCCGGTGACCACAACCCGGTGCACCTGGATGCCGAATTCGCAGCCAAGAGCATGTTCCGTGAGCGCATCGCCCATGGCATGTTCAGCGGCGCGCTGATCAGCGCGGCAGTGGCCTGCACCCTGCCCGGCCCCGGGACCATCTACCTGGGCCAGAAGATGAGCTTCCAGAAGCCGGTGAAAATCGGCGATACCTTGACCGTACGCCTGGAAATCCTCGAAAAGCTGCCCAAATTCAAAGTGCGTATCGCCACCAACGTGTACAACCAGAACGATGAGCTGGTGGTAGAGGGCGAGGCAGAGATCCTGGCGCCGCGCAAGCAGCAGACGGTAGAGCTGGTATCGCCGCCGAACTTCGTCGCCAGCTGATCATTCAGGCAGTACCGGCGACAGGGCCGGTGCTGCCGGGTCATTCCAACGCCTTGAGCTTGCCCTCGATATGCCGCCGCTCCGGCGCCTGACGCGTCAAGTCCAGCGCCTGCCGCCAGGCCGCACGGGCCTTTTCAACCTGCCCCAACTGGCAATGCAGCTCCGCCCTTGCCGCATGCGCCAGGTGGTAGTCGCGCAACTCACCCGTCGCCAGGATCGTTTCAACCTCCACCAACCCCGCCTGCGGCCCATCCCGTTTGGCCAGTGCCACCGCTCGGTTGAGCGCCACCACTGGTGACGGCCATTGCCGCTGCAGCACATCGTAAAGGCCGACAATCTGTGCCCAGTCCGTTTCACTGGCGCTCCTGGCCTGCGCATGCACCGCTGCAATGGCCGCCTGCACCGTGTAGGCACCGAACGCCCGGCTGCGCAACGCCCGCTGCACCAGTTCACAACCTTCATTGATTTGCGCACTGTCCCACAGGCTTCGATCCTGCTGGTCGAGCAGCACCAGATTGCCCTCGGCATCGCACCGTGCTCGCTGGCGTGAGACCTGCAGCAACATCAGCGCCAGCAACCCGACCGCCTCCGGGTCCGGTAGCAACTGCACCAGCAAGCGGCCCAGCCGAATCGCTTCGTCACTTAACGCCTGCTGCAACAAAGCCTCGCCCGAAGACGCCGAATAGCCTTCGTTGAACACCAGGTAAATCACCCGCAACACGCTTTCCAGGCGCTCAGGCAATTCGTTCAGCTCCGGCACCTGGTAAGGGATGCGTGCATCGCGGATCTTGGCCTTGGCGCGCACGATGCGTTGGGCGATGGTCGCCGGGCTCTGCAGGAAGGCACGGGCGATCTGCTCGGTGGTCAGGTCACAGACTTCGCGCAGGGTCAACGGCACCTGCGCATCGGCAGCCAGGGCCGGGTGGCAACATGTGAAAATCAGCCGCAGGCGATCATCGGCGAGCAGCGCCTCTTCACTGGGGTCTGGCCCCTGGCCCTCGATGAGCATGATCAGGTCAGCCTGGGAACGGTCGAAACGCGCGCGGCGCCGCACCGCGTCAATGGCCTTGAAACGGCCGGTCGATACCAGCCATGCACGTGGATTTTGCGGGATACCGTCGCGTTGCCAGCGCTCGACGGCAATGAAGAAGGCATCATGCATGGCCTCCTCTGCCAGGTCGAAATCCCCCAGCAGGCGGATCAGCGTGGCCAGGATACGCCGTGAGTCCCGGCGGTAAACCGCCTCGATTTCAGCGCGCACCTGCAACAGCGTTGCCATCAGTCCGGCATCCGCTGGGTCACCACCTCCACCAGGCGGTCCAGGCTTTCTCCCCACCCCTGGTGAAACCCCATTTCTTCATGGGCCGTGCAGTCGGCAGCGCTCCAGTGCCAGGCCCGAGCGGTATAGCGGGTCTTGCCATGTTCCTCGTCAAACGTCACCACTGCGGTCATGAAGGCTTTGGCAGACGGCACCCAGCCTGGCCCGAACGCATCGGTGAACACCAGCCGACGTGGCGCGGCAATCTCCAGGAACACACCCTGGGTGGGGTACTCGGTACCGTCGGGCGCGCGCATCAAGGTACGAAACAGGCCGCCGACCCAGAGCTGCATTTCACATTCCGGCGTGGTCATGCCGTGCGGCCCCCACCACTGCATCAGCCACCGGGGTTCGGTCCAGGCACGAAACACCTTGGTGGGCGGGGCGTCGATCAGGCGGCTGATGGACAACTCGTGCTGCGCTTGCGCAGGTTGGGCAAGGCTCATTCTTGTTGTTCTCCATTGCGGTCAGGGTTGCAGGTCGCGCACGGGCCTCACTTCAACGCTGCCGACCCGTGCTGCCGGGATGCCTTTGGCAATGTTCAATGCCTCGTTGAGATCGCGGGCATCGACCAGGTAAAAACCCGCGAGCTGCTCTTTGGTCTCGGCGAACGGGCCATCGGTCAGGCTCATGTGGCCACTGCGCACGCGCACCGTGGTTGCGGTCTGCACCGGTTTCAGCGCCTCGGCCGCGAGCATGCGCCCACAGCGCTGCAGCGACTCGGCGTAAGCCATGCATTCGGCGTCTTCGGGGCTGTCGGGCAGGCTGTGCAGCAGCCCCTCGTCACAATAGACCAGGCACAGGTATTTCATGGTGATCTCCACGGCATTGGCAACGTGCGTTTGGCGATAGCGGATCAGGGTTTGAGATCGAACAGCGCTTTCTGGGTTTCCATATCGAAAGGCGCCGACCAATGTTCGTGGATGACCCGCCACTGGCCGGCGGCCTTGCGATAGCCCACGGTGACACGCATGAAACCGCACTGGCTTTCGTCGTCCGACGGGCCGCAGCGGTTGAGCCAATGGGCCAGGCCCAAGTCGCCATCGGCGTATACCGTGAGTTCGGCCAATTCGAAAATCATCGGGCCGGTGCAAAAGCCCATGCACAATTCCCAATGGGCCTGGTACGTGGCCTTGCCCTTGAACTGCAATTGCTTGATCGCATCGAAGGCGACGATGTCGTCGGCATAGGGGGCGGTGATTGCTGGGATGTCACGATCGCGCACCGCTTGCATCCAGCGCTCGATCAGTTCACGGATTTCGCTTTCGGCCTGGGTATTCATGAGGAGCTCTCCGACGTGCTGGTGGCGCCGGTACTCGGCGCCTTCACCACTGGTCGAACGGGAGCGCAGCAAATCGACAACAGGCAGAAAAAAGGCTGAAGAGCGTGGTTGCCCCCCAGTAGCCGCCTACACCGCCGGGCTGGCCAGTATGAATTCGCGATAACCTGAAACGATCACGTACACCGCGAAATAGCAGAAAATCGCCGCCGAAAGCAGGTACGACCAGGTCAGCAAACGGTCACCGAGCAGGCGCCCACCATGGCTGGCGATGCCGCACAGGCTCAGGCACCAGACCAGCCCTGCGGCGAAAAAGCCGCCAAGAAACAAGCCGGCCTCCAGCACGCTACCGCCACCGGAGCGGGATATCAGCACGCCACCGACAGCGGCGAACCACAAAATGGCGGTGGGCGACGACATGGCCAGGAAGATACCGCGCATGAACTCGCGCCAGGCCGATTCCGCCACCGCCTCGCTACGCACTTGCATGTGCCCACCGCGCCAGGCCGCCAGCAGCATCTTCAGGGCGAACCACACCAGCAGCGCCGAACCACCCAGCCACAAGGCCCAGCGCACGCTCTCGAACTGCAGCAACACGGTCATGCCGGCCAGCGCTGCGATTGCGTACACCAGGTCACCGACGCACGTCCCCAGGCCGAGCCAGAAGCCTTGCAGGAAACCGCGCTGCATGGCCAAGGTGATCATGGCGATATTGGCCACACCGATATCCAGGCACAAGGACAGGCTGAGGAGAAAACCGTTGGAGAAAGGCATGGGGTACTCGATGGCCGCTGATGAGCGCCGTAGAGCCTACCACGAGTAGGTTGCATCAGGTTCCCATCACAACAAGGCTGTCAAACCCAGCTGGCACTCATGGCAAAAGAATCATTCAAAACCTTCACTACCCGTGAGAATCTGCGCATACCGGCCCCGGTCCACGTTCGCCCCGCTCAACACCACCGCCACACGCTTGCCGGCCTGCCGTTCGCGCTCTTGCATCAACGCGGCCAGCGCTGCAGCGCCTGCACCTTCGGCAGTGTTGTGCGTAGCCTCGTGGTAAACCCGCATGGCCTCGGCGACCTCACTGTCGGTGACCCGCACGATCCGCGCAGCATGTTCGTGCACCAGGGCAAAGGCTTGTGGATGGGGTACCCGGCAAGCCATGCCATCGGCGAAGGTTTCAGCAGTAGCGGTGGTGACGATACGACCCTGCTCGAAGCTTTGTGCATGGGCATCGGCGGCACTGGACACCACGCCGACGATCTGGGTACTCAAACCTAGCAGGTTACGCGCCTGGATCAGCCCGCAAATGCCTGACCCCATGCCGATCGGCACGTAAACGCAGTCCAGATCACGCACAGCCTCAAACAGCTCCAGGGCATAAGTGGCCACGCCGCGCACCAACTCCGGGTGAAACGAAGGCACCATGGCATAACCCAATTCTTCAGCCAGCCGCGCCGCTTCCTCACGGGCCACATCGAAGTCCACACCATACTCGACCAACTCGGCGCCCAGCGAGCGCATGGCAGCGTTCTTCTCTGAGGAGTTGCCCTCAGGCACTACGATGACCAACGCAATACCTGCCTGCCGCGCCGCCAGGGCCATGCTTTGCCCGTGGTTGCCACGTGTCGCGGTCACCAGCCCGCGGGGTGGATTGCCGCCGGCCAGCAGCGAGCCCACATACACCAGCCCGCCCCGGACCTTGAAGGCCCCGGTAGGTGCGTGATTTTCGTGCTTCACCCACACCTTGCAGCCCAGCCGCTCAGCCAGCAACGGCCAGGCGTGCTGGGGGGTGGCGGGTACGTGTTGGTGAACGTAATCGGCGGCTTCGCGCAGGGCGGCGAGGTCGAACATGGCGATCATCCCTTCTCGGTGTGTAGTTGATCCGATCCTAAGCGACGGGCATTGTATGGGTACAACCTTATATTGCATGGGTAGCAATTTCGTGTGGATCCCGCAGCTCGTCGATGATGACCAACCCCGGTATCTAGCCTTGGTCGATGCAATAGGCAACGCAATCGAGAGCGGCGTGCTCAAGGTCGGTGACCGCCTGCCGCCGCAACGGCGGCTAGCCTGGAAACTGGGCCTGAACCCCAGCACCACCCAACAAGCCTACCGTGAAGCCGCCGCCCGCCACCTGGTGGCCGGCGAGGTGGGCCGCGGGACCTATGTGCTGGCTGGAAGCAAGGAAGCGACCTTGTTTCGCCTCAAGCACTGCGAAGGGCAAAAAACGCTGATCGACCTGTCGACCAATGTGCCAGTCGCCGATCCGCACAATCATGATCTGCACGACTGCTTGCGCCAGCTGCTGCAAGCTCGCGACCAGGGCTTGCTCGATCATTACCTGGGCCCCGAGCAGTTGCTGCTGGGGCGCATCCGTGGCGCCCACTGGCTGGCCAATCGCGGCCTGGCCCTGTCGGCGGACCAACTGTTGCTGTGCGGCGGGGCCCAGCAGGCGCTGGCACTGGTACTGCAGTCATTCTGCCAGGCGGGCGAGCCCGTGATGCTTGAAGCCCTGACCGCGCCGGGCATCAAGGCCGCCTGCCGGCAACTGCGGCTGCCGGTGCATGGCGTGGCCCTGGACGACCAAGGCCTGCGGCCCGATGACCTGGACCGGGTGGCACGCGCCAGCGGTGCCCGCGTGCTGGTGACCACCCCCACCCTGCACAACCCCACAGGCGCCTGCATGGATGATGGTCGCCGCCAGGCAATCGCTGGGGTGGTCAAACGCCTGGGGCTGCTGGTGATCGAGGATGATGTTTATGGCGCGCTCAGCGGACGACCGCCGCATTACCCATTATTGGGCGATCAGGGGATCTACATCAGCAGCCTGTCCAAGACGGTGGCTGCAGGCTTGAGGCTGGGCTGGATCGTGGCCAGCCCGAAGTTGCTGTCACAGGTCGACCCGCACGCCCAGGCCAGCCACTGGCCCGTGTCGCCATTGGCCCTGCATGTCGCCTGCCAGTGGATCGATGACGGCACTGCCGCCCGGCGGCTGGCCTGGCAGAAAGCAGAACTTAGCCAGCGCTGGCGCCTGGCACGCAGGCTACTGGCCGATGGGCTGCACAACACAGGCCAGCCTTCACCCCACGCGTGGCTGGGCACGCCGCAGGGGGCTGAGGGGGTGGTACGGCGGTGCCGTGAGCAAGGTGTGGAAGTCGTCCCGGCGAGTGTCTTCGCCATTGGCGCGAGCGAGGTGCAGGCCGTGCGCATCAGCCTGTCGGCGGCAAGCAGCCGGGCTGAACTGAAACGAGGGCTGGAGGTGGTACGGCAGGTACTGTCCGGATAATGATCCGAGGGTAACGAAAGCGGCCTGTTCGCTGCTGCCCGGTGCGAATAGGCCGCTGACGCAGGACCATCAACCCTGCTGGCAACCTTCGCCCATGGCACGGTACTGAATGGTGTGCACCTGGCCTTGATGGTCTTCATAGGTCATGGTCGCAGGCACCACTTCGCAGACATTGGGGATGGTCGACAGGTTGATCACCCGTTTGATGTCAAGGTTCATGGAATAGTCGTACTGCTGGGCCACAGGCTCGGTGGAGGCGGGTTTGGCCTCATCGGCAAGGGCGAACGAGGACATACCGACCAGTGCAAGAATCAGTAATGGTTTCATGGATGTTTGGCCTTTGAATCAATCAAGCTGATCGATTGACTTCATATGCCGTCAATGGCGCGGAGAAGTTGTCATCAACTGCAAAGATGACACGAAGTACCGATCCCGCTGTGTCGTACTGCCAGGGGGGATAGGTCAAATTCTACTCCCGGCATGGAATAGTTGAACCCCGAACTCGGACATTCACCCTTGCAGTTTTTGCAACAATCTGCGACAAAGCGAAACGGTTTGATGGCCCGAAATCATTGGGCTAGAGCTGTTTGCCAGCGGAACGCCATGCCTCCACTCCTTTGTACCCCACTGACCGACCTGGAACGGCGGCTGCTGGACCACTTCTATCGCCAGCATGGCTCGCGTATGCGCGCAGCCAGCGACGGTGAGTTGTGGGTGGCGCGCAGCGGCGCAATCATTGCGGGGTTGAGCTTGAGTGCTGTTGCCGGTGGCCAGTGGCTCACCGGCCTGCTGGTAGCGCCAGCGTGGCGAAACCAAGGTGTCGCCGCACGCCTGGTCCACGCAGCACTGGGCGAAGGGCGTGGCCCAACGTGGCTGTTCTGCCACCCGGACCTCGAAGCCTTTTACCACCGCCTGGGTTTCTCCCCTGCGAGCGTGTTGCCTGAAGCGCTGGGGTCACGCCTGGCCCGCTATCAACGCAGCAAACGGCTGATAGCGATGGTGCAGGGTCAATCGTCGCTGGCGTCCAGGCCAGGGAACAGCACCTCGGTGTAACCGAACTTGGCGAAATCCTGAATCCGCGAAGGGTACAGCCGCCCGATCAGGTGGTCGCACTCATGCTGGACCACGCGGGCATGAAACCCATCAGCGACCCGGTTGACCGGATTGCCCTGCGGGTCGATGCCCTCATAGCTGATGTGCTTGTAGCGAGGCACGACCCCACGCAGGCCGGGCACAGACAAGCAGCCTTCCCAACCCTCCTCGATCTCAGTGGACAGCGGAGTGATCACCGGGTTGAGAAGAATGGTTTGGGGCACCGCTTCGGCATCCGGGTAACGCTCACTGCGCTCGAACCCGAAAATGACCAGTTGCAGGTCGATACCGACCTGCGGTGCGGCCAGCCCCACGCCGCCGACATGGCGCATGGTTTCGAACATGTCGTCGATCAACTGCTGCAGTTCGGCGCTGCCGATCAGGTGTGCTGGCACGGGTGCAGCGACGCGCAGCAGGCGTTCGTCGCCCATCTTGAGGATGTCACGGATCATCGCGGGTTCGGCTCGCTGGGCTGGGGCTCGACAGGGTGTTCATGGCCGAGCACGGTCAGGGTCTGCTTGGGTTCATCGCCATCGAAGTCCTTTTCGCCAGGGTCTTTGCCCTCAGCGGACATGTGTTCGATCACAGCATTCATCTCCGCACCCAACAACAACACGGCGGCAGAAATGTAGAAATACAACAGCAACACGATGATCGCACCGATACTGCCATACATGGCATTGTAATCGGCGAAAGTCTTCACATAGTAAGCGAAAGCCAGCGAGGCGATGATCCAGACCACCACCGCCAGCACCGAGCCTGGGGTGATGAAGCGAAACTTCTGTTTCACGTCGGGCATCACGTAGTAGATCACCGCCACCGCCACCATCATCAGGATGATGATTGCCGGCCAACGCAAGATCGTCCACACCGTGACGATCACTTCCTGCATGCCGATCTGCGCGGCGATCCACTCCATCACCTGCGGCCCCAGCACCATCAATGCGGCCGCCGCCAGCAACATGCCGGCAATGCCGACGGTATAGAAAATCGACAACGGTATGCGCTTCCACACCGGGCGCCCTTCGGGCACGTCATAGGCGGCATTCATGGCACTCATCATCAGCCGTACGCCTGCAGATGCAGTCCACAACGCGATGACGATACCCACCGACAGCAGGCCACCTTTGGACTGCTGCAACTGATCGATGACGGGGTTGACCTGTTCCAACGCCTGGGGGGGCAATACCAGTTCCGACTGCAGGCGCAGCCAGGAGAAAAAGTCCGGCAAATGCAGGAAGCCGATCAGCGCAATGAGGAACAGCAGGAACGGGAACAAGGAAAACAGCATCTGGTAAGCAAGCGCAGAGGCGTAAGTGGACATCTCGTCGTCAAGGAACTCCTTGACGGTGCGCACCAGAATACGGTGAAGGGGCAAGCCACCCAGGTCGGGAAAAATCATAGCGTCTCCTTTCGCCGCTTGATCAGTACATCAGGGAAGTCTAATAGACCACGCGACTGGTGTGCTGCTCCCTGCTGGACTTGAAGAAAATTCGCACTCTTGAACGACAGCCCCATCACCGTCTGCAGGCAACGGGGCTGTGGTCATACTTCGATCAAGGCTTTTTCACAGCATCCTTGACGTCACCTTTGATCTGCTGCCCTTCGCCCTTGACTTCCTGGGCCTTGCCTTCCGCACGCAGCTTGTCATTGTCGGTGACTTTGCCAACACCTTGCTTGATGTTGCCCACTGCTTCGTTGGCCATACCTTTGATTTTGTCTTTGGTGCCGCTCATGGCAAATCTCCTGCAAATGGAGACACGTAAACCGTGTCGACAGAAGGTGGACCCAGCGGCCACGCCAGGAGTTTCAAACATTTTTGCACTCGCAAGCTGAGCGGTAAATCTGCGGGCGAATACCGCACTGAATCGGCTTCCTACGCCTGCGCATTGCCGGCCTGCTGCCCTAGAATCGCGGGCAAACAGCAGCCCAATGGCGGCTGCATGCCTATAAAAACAACAGCTTACGGAACCCTGCACCCATGCGTTTGATGCCCCTGCTCGCAGCTTTGCTGCCGCTGCTTCCCCTGCCTGCGCTCGCTGGCGCACCGGCCACCGAAACCCTGCGGGTCGACCGCTACGCCGACGACGACCAGCCAGGCACCCTGCGCTGGGCGATCGAAACCAGCAACCAGAACCCCGGCCACTACCGCATCGACATCGCCGCAGTCGGCCAAGCACCGTTCGTCATTCGGCCGACCCGCGCGCTGCCTGAAATCAAAGGCCCGGTGCAGATCACCGGCCTGCCTTGGGCGCGCGACGGCCAATACATCGCCATTGACGGCGCCGGCTACATCAAGGACCAGGGTGTACGTACCTGCCCCGGCGCCCTGCCCGGCCAGTTCGGCACCAACGTGCGCACCACCACCAACCCAGGGCTGGTGCTGCGCGACACCCAGGGCGTCCACCTCAGTGGCCTGGAAGTGCGTAACTTCTGCATCGGCATTCTGGTCAACCGCGCCAGCCACAACGTCATCGAAGACAACCGCATCGTCGCCAACAAGGGCGGTGCCGGCATCATGCTCACCGGCGATGACGGTGCCGGTAACCCCACAGCCACCACCACGGTGAACAACAAGGTGCTGCGTAACCAGTTGATCGACAATGGCGACGGCCTGGAGCTGACCCGCGGCGCGGCGTTCAACCTGGTGGCCGACAACCTGTTCCGCTCGACTGGCGCCAACCCAGAGCCGTCCCAAGGCATCGAGATTCTGCTGGGCAACGACAACAGCGTGGTCCGCAACCGTTTCGAAAACTACTCCGACGGCTTGCAGATCAACTGGGGCAACCGTAACTATCTGGGCGCCAACACCTTCAGCGGCAACTCGATCGGGGTCAGCGTCACCGGCCAAGGCAATATCCTCGACGGCAACCTGATCCACGGCAACCGCATCGGCGTGGCCCTGCGCCCAGAGCCGGAGGTCACCACCACGCGCCTGACCGGTAACCGGATCTGGGGCAACAGCCAGGATATCCGCCGCTGCGAAGCTGGCGGCTCCTGCGTACCCGATCAGCGCACAGGCGCCATCGTGTTTGGCGTGCCAGCCCAGGCCCATGCACTGTACGTAGGTTCACGCGGGGTCGGTGCAGAGCTGCCGAAAAAGGACCAGGCCGTGATCTGCAATGCCCAGGGCCAGCCCAAGCCCTGCCAGGCGTTGCCCAACCACAACCAGCAAGCCCCACGGCTGCTGGCCCTGGAAGGCAATGTGCTGCGCGGTGAAGTGCAGGGCCCGGCATCGAGCCTGCTGCGGATCGAGCTGTTTGGCAATGCCCAGGTACAAGGCACTGAGGCCGAGCAGTACCTGGGGGAAGTGCTGGTGAACAGCGATGCCAAGGGGCAGGCGCAGTTTGCCCAGGTGCTGGAGAATGCCGAGGGGATGCGCAGCTTCACCGCCACCGTGACCACGGCAGACGGCGCGACCTCCGAGCTGAGCCAGCCGCTTCGCCGTTAGTGTCGATGGCCTCCTCGCCGGTACGCGACGAGGAGGCCCGCAAACCTTGCTCCGCCATCCGCCACGCCTCACAATGCAGCCCTTTATAGCGTCACACCGCAGGAACCTGCATGAAACTCGACAAACCCGCCGCCATTGCCCGGCGCAACGAAGCATTGGCCAAGCCAGTGCTGACCAGTGCCAACACGCTGTTCGCCATCCTCGACCCCAAACGCAACCTGTGGTGGTTCGAAGTGCCGGTGGCGCTGCTGCGCAAGGGCCAGCCCGACTGGGTCAACCTGCTGCTGCACAGCCCTGAAAGCGACGAACTGCAGCACCTGAAGGTCCCCACCAACTTCCTCAAGGCGCATCAGGAGCAGATGGAAGTGCGCAATGCTGGCAAGCGCCGCTCGACCATCAGCCTGGCGCTGAGCGCCGACCGTGATTCGCTGCTGCGCGACACCCGCCCGGGCGGCGAGCAGCTCGACTTCAGCACATTCGTGCAGGCCTGACCTCAGACCCGCTCGATGCGATCGTCATGGATGACGATCCGGCCCTGTTTGAACAACGCGCCGATGGCCTTCTTGAAGTTGCCCTTGCTGACGTTGAACATGCGGCTGATCACCTCTGGGTCGCTCTTGTCGCACACCGGCAACACGCCCCCTTCGGCCTCCAGGCGCTGCATGATCTGCTCATGCAGCCCGTCCGCCAGGGCCTGGCCGACCGGCTGCAGGCTCAACGCGATCTTGCCGTCATGGCGCACTTCTTTGATGAAACCCTTCTCATGCATGCCCGAACGCATGAACTTGAAGATCTCATTCTTGTGAATCAGGCCCCAATGGCGGTTGTTGATGATGGCTTTGAAGCCCATCGGCGTCTCCCCCGCCACCAGCAGCTCGACCGGCTGACCGACCTGATAATCGGCCGGGGTGCGGTCCAGATAGCGGTCCAGGCGTGACGTGGCGGTGATGCGCCGGGTGCGCTTGTCGAGGTAGACATGCACCACGCAGTAATCGCCGACCTTCAGTGGCCGCGCCTCTTCCGAGTACGGCATCAGCAGGTCCTTGGACAGGCCCCAATCGAGGAAGATGCCCGCACCGTTGATGTCCTTGACCTTGAGGCTGGCAAACTCGCCCACCTGCACCTTGGGCTTCTCGGTGGTGGCGATCAGCTGGTCTTCGCTGTCCAGATAGAGAAACACGTTGAGCCAGTCATCGACCTCGGTTTCGGCGTTCTTCGGGATATAGCGCCCGGGCAGCAGGATCTCGCCGTCGGGGCCGCCGTCCAGGTAGAGGCCGAAGTCCACGTGTTTCACGATTTGCAAACTGTTGTAACGCCCAAGCAGAGCCATTTCCGATGTTCCTCAAGACAAGGCGGCTATTCTACACCTGAAGCCAGCGCGCCGCCCGACCGCTGATTCGGCGGAACCGTCGCGGGGTACTCGCGTCTACCGTGTGGCCAGCCATCTGCAAGGGATCAGCACATGTTTCTACGCCTGTCCAAAGCCCTGATCATCGCCACGGCATTCGCGCTGGCACTGGTGGCCTGCAGCCGTATAGACCTGGCCTACCGCAACCTCGACCGGCTGGTCCCGTGGTCGCTGGACGACTACCTGGCCATGAACCGCGACCAGAGGTCGCTGCTCGACGAACGGCTCAAGCAGCACCTGGCCTGGCATTGCACCACCCAACTGCCTGGCTACCTGGACTGGCTCGACCGCATACGCTCCATGGTCGCCGAGGGGCAAGTCACCGACCAGGCGCTGCAACAGCGCATGAATGAAGCCCGCCAGGCGATCGGTCGCGTCGCAGAAGCGATCACCCCGTCGGCCACCGAGCTGCTGCGTGGCATGAGCGACGCCCAGGTCGCACAGATGGGCGATGCATTCCGTGAAGACATCAGTGAACGGCAAAAGAAATACGTCGATACCCCCCTGCCAAAACAAGTCGCCCGCCGTGCCGAGCGCATGGAAAAACGCCTGGCACCCTGGTTCGGCGAACTCACCACCGCACAACGCCAGCGTGTGCAAGCCTGGGCACAGGCGCTGGGCGACCAGAACCGCCAGTGGATCGCCAACCGTGCGCACTGGCAACAACAGCTGATGCTGGCCATGAACCAGCGCAGCGATGCCAGTTTCGAACCGCGCCTTGCGCAATTGCTGCAGCGCAAGGAAAGCCTGTGGACCCCGCAATACCGCGCCGCCTTTGAGAACAGCGAACAGCAGACACGCAGCCTGTTGATCGACCTGCTGCAACAGAGTAGCCCGGCCCAGCGGCAGTATCTTGAGCAGCGGCTGGCCAAGGTGCGTACCGACTTCAGTGAGCTCAAGTGCCTGAAGGGCTAGGCAGGCAGCCCGGCAACCCGCCTCAGCGCCCTTTGCGCCGATACGGGAACACATCGATCACCTTGCCTTCGCGGATGGACGCCTGCAGCCCCTTCCAGTAGTCCGCGTCGTACAGTTCCCCATGCAACTTGCTGAATAAACGCCGCTGGCCCATATCGGCAAACAGAAACGGCGGGAACTCCTCCGGGAACACATCGTGCGGCCCGATCGAATACCACGGTTCCCCCGACATCTCGTCCTCCGGGTAGCGCGGCGGTGGGATATGGCGAAAATTCACCTCGGTCAGGTAGCTGATCTCGTCATAGTCGTAGAACACCACACGACCATGGCGGGTAACCCCGAAGTTCTTCAGCAGCATGTCCCCCGGAAAGATGTTGGCTGCGGCCAGCTGCTTGATGGCCAGGCCATAGTCCTCCAGCGCTTCGTGTACCTGGGCTGCGCTGGCCTGCTCCAGGTAGAGATTGAGCGGGATCATGCGCCGTTCGGTCCAGCAATGGCGGACCAGCACCGTGTCGCCCTCCACGGTCACGGTGGACGGTGCCACCTCCAGCAGCTCGGCCAGGCACTCTGGCTCGAACTTGCCCCGGGGGAAACGAAAGTCGGCGAATTCCTGGGTATCGGCCATGCGCCCGACCCGGTCGACACTCTTCACCAGGCGATACTTGTCGATCACCGTGGCGCGGTCGACCGTCTTGGAGGGCGAAAAGCGGTCCTTGATGATCTTGAATACGGTATTGAAGCCCGGCAGGGTAAACACACTCATGACCATGCCGCGCACACCGGGTGCCATGATGAAACGATCGTCGGTACTGGCCAGGTGGTTGATCAGGGCGCGGTAGAATTCCGACTTGCCATGCTTGTAGAAGCCGATCGAGGTATACAGCTCGGCAATGTGCTTGCCTGGCAAGATGCGCTTGAGAAAATTGACGAACTCCGCCGGCACCGGCACGTCGACCATGAAGTACGAACGGGTGAAGGAAAAGATGATCGACACCTCGGCCTCGTCGGTGATCAGCGCATCCGCTTCGATGCCATGGCCGTCGCGGTGCAGCAGCGGTATCACCAGGGGCCACTGCTCATCGCTGTTGTACAGCCGGCCCACCAGGTAGGCACCCTTGTTGCGGTACAGCACCGGCACGAACAACTCAACGGCCAGCGCCGGGTCCTTGCACACCCAGTCAGGCAGGCAGTCGCGCAACTGCTCTTCAAGGCGTGACAGGTCGCTCTCCAGGTCACCGTAATCGAACGCATAGGCGCAGAAGATAGACCGCAACAGGCCCTTGAGGCTGCCGTCGGGTCTATAGGTGTGGGTCTGTGCGGCGCGCTCGTGGCTGCGTATCGAAGGCCGGGTGGTATGGATGAACATGCAGCCGTCGTTGATCTGATCATGGCTGAACAGGCTGCAGAACAAGGAGTTGTACCAGGTCTCCGACAGCTCATCGTCCAGCCGTGGGTCGATCAGGCGTATATAGGCACTTTTCACCAACGGCCACTGCTCGACCTCCAGCAGCACCTCCTCGTCGAACCCGTCCCGCAGCCAGCCGTTGACCTCACCGACCTTCTGCTCGTAGAGGTTGATCCGCGCCGCTGCTGCCCGCTGGATATCCTGCCAGCGCGCCTGCTCGAAGCGCTCGCGGGCGCCCAGGGTGATGCGGCGAAAGTGTTCGCGGTAGTCATCGAAGCCATCGAGGATCATTCGGGCGATTTCGCCGGCCGGCCAGTGCTGGGTCATGCAGGACACCTCGGTGCGGGGTGAGATAGACAGCTTAGCCGCCGGTGGAACTTTGCGACGCCTCTACCGGCTTACAGCGCAAGAAAGGACAAGAACAGCCCGAGCGCCATCGCGTACACTCGCGCCCTGCCCTGTACCCGGAGACCACCGTGAGCCCCATCGCCCTGACCCGCCTGCTGACCCTTGCCGCCGTCTGGGGGGCGAGCTTTCTGTTCATGCGCATCATCGCACCTGAACTGGGCACCGTACCTACCGCCTTCTTTCGCGTCTCCATCGCCTGCCTGGGCCTGATCGCCATACTTGCAGCAGCGCGCGTACGCTGGAACTTCGAGGGCAAACTCGGCGCTTGCCTGGTGCTGGGCATGATCAACTCAGGCATCCCCGCCACCTTCTATTCGGTGGCAGCCCAGGTACTGCCGGCAGGCTATTCGGCGATCTTCAACGCCACCACGCCCCTGATGGGTGTGCTGATCGGCGCACTGTTCTTCCGCGAGGCCATGACCCTGCCCAAGCTGTGCGGCATCTTCCTTGGCCTGTTCGGTGTCGGCATTCTCAGTGGCGCGGGCCCGGTGGCGCTGGACCTGGCACTGCTGCAAGGCGCCCTGGCCTGCCTGGCGGCAACCACCTGTTATGGCTTCGCAGGCTTTCTGGCGCGGCGCTGGATCAGTGGCCTGGACAGCCGCCTGTCAGCGCTCGGCAGCATGCTCGGTGCCACCCTGATGATGACGCCCCTGTTTGCCTGGAGTGCGCTGACCCAGCCGCCTGCCAGCTGGGGCGGCTGGCAGGTATGGCTGTCGCTGCTGGGCCTGGGCCTTGTGTGCACGGCCTTCGCCTACATCCTGTATTTCCGTCTGCTGGCCGAGATAGGGCCGGTCAAGGCCAGTACCGTGACCTTTTTGATTCCGGTTTTCGGTGTGCTGTGGGGTGCGTGGCTGCTGGACGAATCGCTGTCGATGGGCCACCTGTATGGCGGCGTGCTGATTGCAGCCGCCCTCTGGCTGGTCCTCAAACCCACGCGCCGCGCCCAGGCCTGAGAAAGAGCTACTGCCTTGCTCAACTTCTAAAAGTTGGCGCGATCCCGGTGGGAACAGCTGTCTTGCTCAACCTCTAAAAGTAAAAGCTGGCGCAATTCAAGTGGGAGCCGGCTTGCCGGCGATGGGCCGCAACGCGGACCCAGATGCTCGCTGGCCCAGTCGAGCGCGCTCGGGGTATTACAACTCCGCTATGGGGGCTGCTGCGCAGCCCATCGCCGGCAAGCCGGCTCCCACCTCGATCGCGCAGCTCTTCAGACCTGCGCTTTACCTGTGGAAGCAACTGTCTTGGTCAACTGCTAAAAGCTAGCGCGATCCCGGTGGCAGCCGGCTCGCCGGCGATGAACGCAACACCGTTTCACCTGTAAAACCACACAGTTTCACGTTACCGAAAATGCCCGGCAACTACGCACGAAGCCAACTCATGCGCAGTTGCTGGGCATTTTTGTGCCACATAGAAAACTACGTTTCATATATAAAACAAAGCAAAACATATCAGAAATTCGCAACTCATTAATAAATAAACACTTTCATATTTAACTTTGGAAATTTCTCACCTGGCATTGTTCATGCACTAAACGGCGTATCACCTATAAAACAGACCAGAGACCGCGCCCATGGCTGTGAAAGAGATGTACGCAATCGCCCCGCAATGGCATGAACTGCAGCGCAACGAACACCCGGCCCCCACGGAAATCGAATTCCGCAATGTCGGCAAGGCGTTCCCCGCCAAGGGCCAGGCCGATGCCCCGTTCGCCATTCATGGCGTGAACTTCCAGATCCGTCGCGGCGAAGTGGTGTCGATCATCGGTCCTTCAGGCTGTGGCAAGAGCACCATCCTCAACATGGGCTCGGGCCTGTACCGGCCCACTGAAGGCGAAGTGCTGGTCGGCGGTGAAGCCGTCAACGGCCCGGTCCCGAAAGTCGCCTTCATGCTGCAGAAAGACCTTTTGATGCCGTGGCGCAGCATCCGCCGCAACGTCGAGCTGGGCCTGGAAATCCAGGGCATGCCTGCCAGCCAACGCAAAGCCATCGCCGAGGATCTGCTCAAGCGCTGCCACCTGCAAGGCTTCGCCGACCACTACCCATTCCAACTGTCAGGTGGCATGCGCCAGCGCGCCGCGCTCGCCCGCACCCTGGCGATCGACCCGCAGGTACTGTTTCTCGACGAACCGTTCTCGGCCCTTGATGCGCAGACCAAGATGATCCTGCAACAGGACCTGGCGCAAATGCTGTTCGAGGAAAACAAGACCGCCCTGTTCATCACCCACGACCTGGTCGAGGCCATTGCGCTGTCCGACCGCCTGCTGGTGATGAGCGCCCGCCCCGGCACGATCATCGAAGAGATCGAAATCGACCTGCCCTATCGCAACAACCCGCTGGAACGCCGAAAGCTGCCGGAAATCGGCCCGCTGGCCGGCCGCCTGATGGATCTGCTGAAGGTCGGCGAAGACCTCGACCTGCACTGACCGACGCCCCACTCACCACTCGGGAGTTAGCATGTTCACCACACACCTCAAGCGCATGGCTCATACCGCCCTGGCAGCCTTGGCACTGAGCCTGGCAGCCCAGGCCCAGGCCGAGCCGACAAAGGTCACCTACCTGCTGCCTGCACCACCCAGCCTGCCAGCGTTCGCGCCGTGGATCATCGCCAAGGAGAAAGGCTACTACCAGGCCCAGGATCTGGACCTGACTTTCATCGCCGCCAAAGGCGGCGTCGACGTGGCCAAGCAGATCGGCGCCGGCAACGCCCTGGTTGGCGGCGCCATCGGTGATACGCCGATCATCGTGCGCCCCAATGGCATCCCGGTACGTGCAGTGGCGGTGCTCGGTGGCGGCGGGGTGACCATGATCGCGACCAACGCCGGCGAAAACATCCACTCGGTCAGCCAGCTCAAGGGCAAGACACTGACGGTGATGTCTTACTCCGACACCACCTACTACGCCCTGCTCGCTTCGTTGCGCAAGGCTGGTTTGAGCAAGGACGATGTGGATATCCAGGCAGCCGGCCCCTCGGGCGTGTGGCAACTGTTCTCGGCCAGCAAGGCCCAGGCCATGGCCGGGGTACCGGACTGGGTGGTCAACGCTGAAGACGCCGGGCTCAAGTACGCGCTGATTCCACGCGAGCAGGTGTTCGAAAGCATGGCCCAGGCGATCCTCGCTTCAGACGATGCCATCGAACATCACCCGCAGATCGTTCGCGGTGTGGTTCAGGCCACCCTGCGCGGCCTGCAGGACATCATCGATGACCCCAAGGCCGCCGCCGCCACCTTCGCCCGTGCAGTCCCGGCTTACGCCGGCAAAGAGGCCTCGCTGGAAAAGACCCTGCGCCTGTACGTGGAATACGTGTACGCCGGCCAGCCGGTACTCGGCCGCATCGACCCGGTGCGCCTGGACACCGTGCGCAAGTTCTACGTCAGCGAGGGCATCGTCAACCGCGAACCCAAGCTCGAAGAGCTCTACAGCAACCAGTTCATCGAAACCCGAACCGCGGCCCAATGACGGCCCGGCAATGACAAGGTAAGCGCCCGATGAGAAAGCTCAACCCTTCCGTGGCCGGCAGCATCGCCCTGCTGGTCTTGTTCCTGGTGCTCTGGCAATGGGGCCCGGGGCTGGTCGGCATGCCCGAGTTCGTCATGCCGCAACTGAGCCGGGTGGCTCAGGAAAGCGTGCTGATGTGGCATTCCGGCGGCCTGCTGGAACACACCCTGATCACCGCCTTCGAAATCATCGTCGGCTTCGCCCTTGGTGCTCTGCTGGGGGTCGCTATCGGCGTCTCGCTGGGGCTGTCGCCCTCGGCCGAAGCGATGCTTTCACCTTACATCCTGGCGCTGCAGATCGCGCCCAAGGTGGCCTTCGCCCCGCTGTTCGTGATGTGGTTGGGCTACACCATCTACCCGAAGATCCTCATCGCCATCCTGATCGTGTTCTTCCCGGTGATGATCAACGTGCTTTCGGCCATCCGCACCGTCGACCCCGACATGATCAACCTGGTGCGCACCATGAACGCCAGCCGCTGGCAGATCTTCCGCCTGGTGGAGTTCCCTTCGGCCATGGCCGCGTTGTTCTCCGGCCTGCGCATCGCCTCGACCCTGGCCGTGATCGGCGTCACCGTCGGCGAGCTGGTGGGCGGCAACCAGGGCCTGGGCTTCCTGCTGGTGGATGCCGAAGGCCAGGGCAACACCGCAGGCGTGTTCGTCGCCATCGTCATGCTCACGCTGATCGGCGTACTCGCCTACGGCGCCGTGGTGTGGGCCGAGAAGCGCGTCCTGCACTACCTCCCCAAAGCCATGCTGAGTAGCCAATGATGAGCAGCTTCAACAACCTTCTCCAGGGCCGCCGCGTGCTGGTCACAGGTGGTGCCCGCGGGCTGGGCTATGCCTTTGCCCAGGCCATAGCCCAGGCCGGCGCACGGGTGGTCATCGCCGATGTGCTCGCCGGGCGTGTGCAACAGGCTGCCTGCGAGCTGAGCGGTATGGGCCTGGATGTCAGCGGCGTCAGCCTGGACCTTGCCAGCCCCGAGTCCATCGAGACCTGCATCGAGCGCACGGTCAAACGCCTGGGCGGCCTGGACGGCCTGGTCAACAACGCCTCGATCACCAATTCCGGCGGCAAGAGCTGCGAGGAACTGGACATCGAGACCTGGGACCAGGTCATGCAGGTGAATGTGCGCGGCACCTGGCTGATGACCCGCGCCGCCCTCCCGGCACTGCGCGAAAGTGGCCGTGGCGCGGTCATCAACCTGGCGTCCGACACCCCCCTGTGGGGTGCACCGAACCTGCTGGCCTATGTCGCCAGCAAAGGGGCGGTGATCGCCATGACCCGCAGCCTGGCCCGCGAGCTGGGCAACGCCAACATCACCGTCAACGCCATCGCCCCCGGCCTGGTGCTGGTCGAAGCCACCGCCTATGTGCCCGAGGCCCGCCACCGCCTGTACACCGAACAACGGGCAATCCAGCGCCCGCAACTGCCCGACGACGTCAGTGGCGCGGTGCTGTTCGCCCTGTCCGACTTGTCGCGCTTCATCACTGGACAAACCCTGCCGGTCAACGGCGGGTTCGTCATGCCCTGAGCAAAGGAGACCTTCATGACCGACCTCTCTGTGCAACACGACGCCCCCAAGACCTGGGACCGCCCCGCCGACGCCGACCTGGCCAGCTGGATGCAGACGCGCATCGCGCGCTATGAAACGCGCCGCTACGACTGGGATGCGCTGAAGTTCCAGGCCGACTACGACCCCAAGTACCGCCGCGCGCAGATGCGCTACGTGGGCACCGGCGGCACGGGCGTTGGCAGTGACATGAACACTATTGCCTCCGAGCACTTCACCTTCTCCACCATGGTCATCCCAGCCGGCCACGAAGGCCCGCCCCACCTGCACACCGACGTCGAGGAAGTGTTCTTCGTGCTGCGCGGCAAGCTCAAGGTGATCATCGAAAAAGACGGCGAGCGCTTCGAAACCATCCTCACCGACCGCGACCTGATCTCGGTGCCGCCAGGGGTGTACCGCGAAGAGATCAATGTGGGTGACGAGGACGCACTGATGTGCGTGATGCTCGGTGCCAAGAAGCCGTTGACCCCGACCTATCCACCAGCGCACCCGCTGGCCTCGATCAAGCGCGGGTAAGCCGATGATGCCGATCACCCTCATCGCCCCCTTGCTCAGCCTGCTCGAACAGCGCTTCGCCGAACGCCTGCTACGCCTTGGCCAGGGCCTGCAGGCAGTACGTGAAGCGGGCAGCGGCGCTGCCATCGTGCTGCTGCATGGCATCGGCTCGGGCGCGGCCAGCTGGTTGCAAGTGGCCTTGAACCTGAGCGAGCGGGCACGGGTGATCGCCTGGGATGCCCCCGGCTATGGCCAGTCCACGCCACTGCCCAAGGCTGTGCCGGGCGCCAGCGACTATGCCGGGCGCTTGCTGCAGACACTCGACGCCTTGGGCATTGAGCGCTGTGTGCTGGTCGGCCATTCCCTGGGGGCGCTGACTGCCGCCGCGTTCGCCCAGGCCCACCCGCAGCGGGTCAAGCGCCTGGTACTGCTCAGCCCGGCACGCGGTTACGGCGCGCAACCGGCGCAAGGGCTGGCCGTGCGCAGCAAACGCCTGCACAGCCTGGCGCACCTGGGCATCGGGCAAATGGCCCGCGAGCGCAGTGCACATTTGCTCTCGCCAGACGCAGGTGCCCAGGCGCTGGCCTGGGTGCAGTGGAACATGGCGCGGCTACAGCCGCACGGCTACCGCCAGGCCATCGAGCTGCTGTGCGGCGACCAGCTGTTGCGCCACGCGCCGCTGGCAGTGCCCTGCGAAGTGCACTGCGGCAGCGCCGACAGCATCACCCGCGCCGACGACTGCCAGGCCTTGGCCGACGCTCTGGGCGCCCCTTTCTACCTGATACCCGGCGCTGGCCATGCCTGCGCCATCGAACAACCCGACACGGTGACGGGCCTGCTGGCCCGCGCCCTCGACGCCTCTCTCACAGGTAGCGCGCTATGAACGAAATGGATCCGTCGAAGGAAAACCAGGACAAGTACATTGTCCCGGGCCTGGAACGCGGCCTGCTGCTGCTGTGCGAATTCAGCCGGCAGAACCGTACCCTGACCGCCCCCGAGCTGGCCCGGCGCCTGTCGCTGCCGCGCTCGACCATCTTCCGCCTGCTGACCACCCTGGAAACCATGGGCTTCGTCACCCGCAGCGGCAACGAATACCGCCTGGGCATGTCGGTGCTGCGCCTGGGCTTCGAATACCTGGCCTCGCTGGAGCTGACCGAACTGGGCCAGCCACTGCTGGCACGGCTGTGCGATCGCCTGAACTACCCAAGCAACCTGGTGGTGCGCGACGGCCGCTCGATCGTCTACGTGGCCAAGGTTTCACCGCCCTCGGTGTTCTCCAGCGCAGTCACCGTCGGCACACGCCTGCCTGCCCATGCCACGGTGCTTGGGCGCATCCTGCTGGCCGACCTGAGCCTGAGCGAGTTGCGTGAGCTGTATCCCGAAGAACACCTGGAGCAGTTCTCGCCGTGCACGCCCAAAACCGTGCTGGAGCTGTTCGACCTGGTCCAGGCCGATCGCCTGCGCGGCTATGTCAGTGGCGAAGGCTTCTTCGAGTCGACCATCTCCACGGTGGCTGCCCCCGTACGTGATGACAGCGGACAGGTAGTCGCCGCGCTCGGCCTGACCATCCCGACCGTGCAGATCGGCCACGTCAATTTCGACAACCTGCTGGGCCAGGTACGGGGCAGCGCCGATGAGTTGTCGCGGTTGCTCAACTACACGCCCAACACCGGTCACCACCGCGTCACCGCGCTGATGAGGGACTGAGATGAACCCCTACCCACTTCAAGACAGCACGGTGATCGTCACCGGCGGCTCGTCCGGCATCGGTTACGCCTGTGTCGAGCTGCTGCTCGAAGCCGGCGCCCGCGTCGCCTTCTGCGGGCGCAATGAAGACCGCCTGCGCAGTGCCGAAACCCGGCTGCGCCAACGCTTCCCCGAGGCAGGCCTGCTGGCCCAGGTGTGCGACGTGCTCGATGCCGAGTCGGTACGGGCCTTCGCCGCCGCCAGCCAAGCCGCGCTGGGCCCGGCCCAGGCGCTGGTCAACAATGCCGGCCAAGGCCGTGTGTCTACGTTTGCCGACACCACCGACCAGGCCTGGAACGACGAGCTGCACCTCAAGTTCTTTTCGGTCATCCACCCGGTACGCGCGTTCATGGCGCAACTGCAGGGCCAGCCCAACGCCTCGATCGTGTGCGTCAACTCGCTGCTGGCCAGCCAGCCCGAACCGCATATGGTCGCCACCTCGGCCGCCCGTGCCGGGCTGAAGAACATGGTGCGTTCGATGGCGTTCGAATTCGCCGAACACGGCATCCGGGTCAACGGCATCCTCATCGGCCTGGTCGAGTCCGGGCAATGGCGCCGCCGCTTCGAAGCCCGCGAGGAGCGCGACCTGGACTGGTCGCAATGGACCGCACAGCTGGCGCAACGCAAACACATTCCCTTGGGCCGCCTTGGCCTGCCGAAGGAAGCGGCGCAGGCGATCCTGTTCCTGGCTTCGCCTCTGTCGGCCTACACCACTGGCAGTCATATCGATGTATCCGGAGGCCTGTCCCGTCATGCGTAACGAAAATACTGTCACCGTCGGTGCCGTCATCACCGCGTTCCTGGAGCAATGCGACGTCAGGGCGGCGTTCGGCGTGATCTCGATTCACAACATGCCGATCCTCGATGCCTTCGCTGTGCGCGGCAATATCCGCTTCGTCATGGCCCGCGGCGAAGCCGGGGCGACCAACATGGCCGATGCCTATGCCCGCAGCATCGGCGGCCTGGGCGTGTGCCTGACCTCCACCGGTACGGCTGCCGGCAACGCCGCCGGGGCCATGGTCGAAGCGCTGACCGCCGGTACCCCACTGCTGCACATCACCGGGCAGATCGAAACCCCCTACTTGGACCAGGAGCTGGCCTACATTCACGAGGCCCGCGACCAGCTGACCATGCTCAAGGCCGTGTCCAAGGCAGCGTTTCGCGTGCGCAGCGTCGAAACCGCGCTGAGCACCTTGAAGCTGGCCGTGCAGACCGCACTGACCGCCCCAACCGGCCCGGTCAGTGTAGAGATCCCGATCGATATCCAGTCAGCTTTCATCCCCATGCCGACCGACCTGTCGCCACTGCCTATCCCGGTCGCCGCACCTGCCGCCGAAGCCCTCGACCTGGTTGCCGAACGCCTGGCCAGCGCCACCCGCCCACTGCTGTGGCTGGGCGGCGGTGCCCGGCATGCCGGCGCGCAGGTCAAGCGCCTGCTGGACATGGGCGTCGGCGTGATCACCTCGACTCAAGGCCGTGGCGTGGTCAACGAAGACGATGAGCGCTGCCTGGGAGCCTTCTCGCAGAACAAGCTGGTCGAAGGCTTCATGCAGACCTGCGATGCCCTGGTAGTAGCGGGCTCGCGCCTGCGCAGCAATGAGACCTTCAAGTACGCCCTGAAGCTGCCGCGCACGACCCTGCGCATCGACGTCAACCCGGCCATCGAAGGCCGCAGCTACCCCAGCGACCTGTTCATCTGTGGCGACGCCGCGCTGGCCCTGCAGGGCCTGGCCGACCGCCTGCAGGGCCGCCTGAACATCGACCCAAGCTTCCTGCCCGAACTCAAGGCCGTGCGCGAGCAGGCACGCAAACAGCTGGTCGCCGACCTGGGCCCGTACGCATCGCTGGTGGAGCAGTTGCAGGCGCAGACTGGGCGCAACTTCACCTGGGTGCGCGACGTGACCCTGTCCAACAGCATCTGGGGCAACCGCCTGCTCAACCTCTATCACCCCCTGTCCGGTGTGCACGCGCTCGGCGGTGGCATCGGCCAAGGCCTGGCGATGGGCATCGGCGCTGCCGTGGCGGCGGCGCAAACGGCACCGGAGCGCAAGGTGTTCGCCCTGGCTGGCGATGGTGGCTTCATTCTCAACCTGGGTGAGCTGGCGACCCTGGTGCAGGAGAACGCCAACGTGGTCATCCTGCTCATGAACGACCAGCGCTATGGCGTTATCCGCAACATCCAGGACGCCATCTACGGTGCCCGCCACGCCTACGTCGAACTGCACACGCCGAACTACAGCAAGCTCTCGGAATCGCTGGGCCTGCGCCATGGGCTGGTCAGCGACCTGAAGCAGTTCGGTGAGGTGCTCGAAGGCGCGCTGGGCGCGCAAGGCCCGTTCCTGCTGGAAGTGGACATGCTCAGCGTGGGTGGCTTCGCTACCCAGTTCGCCGGCCCGCCCAACAGCGAAACCAAGGCGCAGAAGGCCACGGCCTGAGGACCCCGCCATGTTGCATATCACCATGATCGGCTGCGGTGCCATTGGCGTCGGTGTGCTTGAACTGCTGGAGAAAGACCCGCTGCTGTGCGTCGATGCGGTGATTGCCTCGGCCGGCTCTGAAGCGCTGGTACGCCAGCGACTGGCGAGCTTGCGCCGGCCACCGCAGGTCCTCACCGCCCTGCCGGCCGACGCGCGCCCTGACTTGCTGGTCGAATGCGCCGGCCACAAGGCGATCGAAGAGCACGTGCTGCCAGCGCTGGAGCGCGGCATCGCCTGCCTGATCGTCTCGGTTGGTGCACTGTCCGAGCCTGGCCTGGTCGAGCGCCTGGAAGCGGCAGCGGCACACGGCAACACGCGAATCGAGCTGCTGCCCGGCGCCATTGGCGGCATCGACGCACTGTCGGCCGCCAAGGTCGGCGGCCTGGACGCAGTCAGCTACACCGGCCGCAAACCGGCACAGGCCTGGCAAAACACACCCGCCGAGCAGGTCTGCGCGCTGGACGCCCTCACAGAAGCGACCGTGATCTTCGACGGCAGCGCCCGTGAGGCGGCGCGGCTGTACCCGAAAAACGCCAACGTCGCGGCCACCCTGTCACTGGCCGGGCTGGGCCTCGACCGCACCCGTGTGACCCTGATCGCCGACCCGCTCAGCGAAGAAAACGTGCACAAGGTCGAAGCCCGCGGCGCCTTCGGCCGCTTCGAAATGAGCCTGCGCGGCAAACCGCTGCCGGCCAACCCGAAGACCTCGGCACTGACCGTCTACAGCGTGGTACGCGCCCTCGGCAACCACGCCCATGCCATTTCCATCTAGGGGACTGCCAATGACTCTGGAACAGACCTTACCGATCTGCATCGCCGGCACCTGGCGCCTGGGCGGCGGCGAGCGTTACGCCTCGTGCTACCCGGCGACCGGTGAGCCCGTCGCCTGGCTCAATGCCGCCAGCCTCGAGGATGTCGAAGCCGCCGTACAGGGGGCCCACCAGGCCTTCCTGCACAGCGGCTGGGCCCAGCGTAAGCCGCACGAACGTGCCGCGGTGCTGTACCGCATCGCCGGCCTGATCCGCGAGCGCGCCGAAGAGCTGGCGCAACTGCAACGCCAGGACAACGGCAAGCCGATCAACGAAACCCGCGCCTTGGTCGCCAGCGCGGCAGGGACTTTCCAGTTCTTCGCCGCGGCCTGCGAAACCCTGGAGGAAACCATCACCCCATCGCGCGGCGATTTCGTCAGCATGAGCGTGTACGAGCCGATGGGTGTAGTCGCGGCGATCACGCCATGGAACTCGCCTATCGCCAGCGAGGCGCAAAAGGTCGCCCCGGCCCTGGCCGGTGGCAATGCAGTGGTGATCAAGCCGGCGGAAATCACCCCGCTGCTGGCCCTGCAGCTGGCCCGCATCTGTGAAGACGCCGGGCTGCCCAAAGGCCTGGTCAGCGTGCTGCCAGGCAAGGGTTCATTGCTGGGTGACGCATTGACCCGCCACCCGCTGGTCAAACGTGTGTCCTTCACCGGCGGTACCCGCACCGGCAAACACATCGCCCATATCGCCGCCGACAAGATGATGCCGGTGTCGCTGGAGCTGGGCGGCAAGTCGCCGACCATCGTCCTTGATGACGCCGACCTCGACCATGCCGTTGCCGGTGTGCTGTACGGCATCTTCAGCTCCTCGGGCGAGGCATGCATTGCAGGCTCCCGGCTGTTTGTCGCCCGTGCCCTGTACGAGCCGTTCATGGCCCGGCTGACCACTGCCGCCGCGCAACTGCGCCTGGGTGACCCGGCTGACGAGCGCACGCAGATGGGCCCGCTGATCAGTGCTGGCCACCGCGCGTCGGTGGAGCGCTACGTGGCCCTGGGCCTGGCCGAAGGTGGCCGCCTGCGCCTGGGCGGTGAGCGCCCGAGCGGCGGCCTGTACGACCAGGGTTACTTCTACCCGCCGACCATCCTCGAAGGGTTGGGCAACCACCAGCAGGTATGTCAGGAGGAGATCTTTGGCCCGGTACTGGTGGCCCTCCCGTTCGACAGCGAAGAAGACCTGCTGGCCCAGGCCAACGACAGCCTGTACGCCCTTGCCGCCGGTATCTGGAGCCGTGACTACAAGCGTGCCTGGGCGCTTGGCCGCAAGCTTCAGGCCGGTACGGTGTGGATCAACACCTACAAGCAGTTCTCCATCTCGACGCCGTTCGGCGGCTGGCGGGACAGTGGCCTTGGCCGAGAAAAAGGCCGCCTGGGCATCCTGCAGTACATGGAACAGAAAAGCCTCTACTGGGGCATGAACCAACAGCCGCTGGCCTGGGCCGGCGTGGAGGCAGGGCAATGAGCGTACTGGGCATCGACGAAGTCACCTATGGCGTGGAGGACCTCGCCACCTGCGTCCGCTTCTTCACCGACTGGGGCTTGAGCAAGGTCAGCGATCAGCCTGACGAGGTCATCTTCGAAACCCTCAATGGCTGCCGCGTGGTGCTGGCCGCCCTCGACAAACCCGGCCTGCCGCCAGCCATCGAGCCCGGTTCGACCGTGCGTGAAGTGGTGTGGGGAGTGGCAAGCCAGGCGGACCTTGCCCTGTACAGCCAGCGCATCGCCAACGACCCGGGCTTTGTCGAAGGCAATGGCCGCATCGGCTGCACCGACCCCAACGGCCTGGCGATCCGCTTGCAGGTCACCCGCAAACGCACGCTGGACATCGAGTGCAGCGGCCACAACACCTGGCAGACCAAGGGCCGGATCAACAAACCGGCGCCGATCTACGACCGCGCCACGCCCATCGAAGTGGGCCATGTGGTGTTCTTCGTCAAGGACGTGAACGCCTGCGAGGCTTTCTACCACGAACGTTTCGGCTTCCAGGCATCGGACCGTTACCCCAACCGCGGCGCCTTCCTGCGCACCGCCGAGGAAGGCGGCCACCACGACCTGTTCATGCTCCAGCTGCCAGCCCCGCGCGCCGGCCTCAACCACGTGGCGTTCACCGTACGTGACCTGCACGAAGTGTTCGGCGGCGGCATGCATATCTCCCGCTGCGGTTGGGCCACCGAAATCGGCCCGGGCCGCCACCCGGTTTCATCGGCATTCTTCTGGTACTTCAAGAACCCGGCCGGGGCGCTGGTCGAGTACTACGCCGACGAAGACCAGCTGACCGGCGACTGGCAGCCACGCGAGTTCGAACCCGGCCCGACGGTGTTCGCCGAATGGGCGATTGCCGGCGGCATCGACGGCAACACCCGGCGCCAGCAGCACGCAGAAGCACCGCAAGGCAAATTCCTCACCGACAAGCCCAAGCACAACTGAGGTCGATCCCATGAGCACACCCGAGGTTTACCTGCAGCCGCATCAGGCACGCAAACGCCCCAACACACCGTTCGAGGACCTGCTCGGCGACTCCATCGAGCGCGCCTACGGCAATGGCGTGAGCGAGCTGGCGCAATTGCTCGCCCACCTCAACCTGGCCGGCCCGCCTTGCCCGCTGACCAGCGGAGAGTGGACTGAAGACGCCTTTGTAACCCTGATGGCACGGCTGGGCGAATGAGCCTGCGGAGAAGAACAAGATGAACATGCATATAACCGTCGACCCTGTTGAACAACACTTGGCCAATGGCCTGAAAGACCTCTGGTTCCCGGTGCTGCCATCGGAACTGTTGAACGAAAAACCCCTTTCCATCCGTCGCCTGGGCTACAAGATCGCCCTGTGGCGCGACAACGATGGCCAGGTGCACGCGCTTGAGGACCACTGCCCGCACCGTGGCGCGCCGCTGTCCCAAGGGCCGGTGCTGAGTGATCGCCTGCAGTGCCCGTACCACGGCATCGAGGTGCGCTGCGACGGCACTGTCACCAAAGTGCCCGGTAGCCCAGGCTGCAAACTCGAAGGCAGCCGCCCTACACGGATGTTCCACACCCGCGAGGCTGCAGGGGCGATCTTTCTGTTCAACGCCGCCGACCCGCACCTGGACACACCACCAGAGCTGGTATTGCCCGAGCAGCTGACCTCGCCCCAGTGGAGCAGCTTCCTTTGCTACACCGAATGGAAAGGCGACTACCGCTACGTGCTCGACAACGTCATGGACCCGATGCACGGTACCTACTTGCACAAGATGTCCCATTCCATGAGCGAGGGCGAAGCCACCGCCAGGTTCGTCACCCGCGATACCGAACAAGGCTTTGTCTTCGAGAAAGAAGGCCAGCGCGGGGTCAACTTCGACTGGACCGAATTCCTCGACAATGGCTGCCACTGGCTGCGCCTGGAAATCCCATACCCCAAGACCGGTGGCCCAGGCGGCAACTTCACCATCATCGGCAGCTACACGCCGAGCAGCCGAGCGTTGTCGGCCGTGTTCCACTGGCGCGCGCGGCCGCTGACCGGCTGGCAGCGCGACACCTGGCGCTTCCTCTACAAGAACCGCCTGGAAGCGCGCCACTGGGCGGTGCTGGAGCAGGACCGGGTGCTGCTGGAGTTCATGGAGTTCGACGCCAACCAACGGGAAAACCTCTACCAGCACGACCTTGGCGTGGTGCGCCTGCGCCGCTACCTCAAGGGCAAGGCCAAGGAACAGTTGGCCCTGATCGAAACCCAGCAACTGGCCTGAGGTGCCCGATGTCCAACTCCTCAACCATCAGCGCACGGGTGCACACCCTGCGCCATGAAGCCGAAGGCATCATCAGCGTCGAGCTGCGCCCCTGGGGCGACACGGTGTTCGCGCCGTTCGATGCCGGTTCGCACATCGACCTGCACCTGCCCAATGGCCTGGTACGCAGCTACTCGCTGCTGAACGCGCCAAGCGACCAGGGCCGTTATGTGGTCGGTATCCTGCGTGACCGGGCCAGCCGCGGGGGGTCGCGCTATGTGCACGAGCAACTGCGCGTGGGCACGCAACTGCAGATCTCCCAGCCACGCAACAACTTTGCCTTGGACACTCGCGCCAGCCACAGCGTACTGGTGGCGGGTGGCATCGGCATTACGCCGATCTACTGCATGTTCCGCCAGTTGCTGGCGCTGGGGCGCTCGGCCGAGCTGATCTACTGTGCACGCTCGCGTGCCGAAGCCGCACTGCTGGAGGAAATCAGCGGGCTTGGGGCAAAAGTGATCTACCACTTCAACGACGAAAAAGGCGGCCTGCCGGACCTGGCCGGCTACCTGGACGGGCGGCCTGCAGACACGCACTTCTACTGCTGTGGGCCGACGCCGATGCTCGATGCCTTCGAGCAGACCTGCGAACGCCTGGGTTACCCCCATGCGCATATCGAGCGCTTTACCGCAGCCGAGGTGACGGCCTCGGACGATGCCCAGGCCAGCTACAGCGTCGAGCTGAGCCGCTCAGGCAGGACGGTCAGCGTCGAACCTGGGTTGAACCTGCTGGATGTATTGCTCGAAGCCGGTTGCGATATCGAGTACAGCTGCCGTGAGGGGGTGTGTGGCTCTTGCGAGACACGGGTGCTGGAGGGGGATGTGGACCATCGGGACGGGGTGCTGACCAAAGCTGAACGGGCAACGAACCAATCGATGATGGTGTGTGTTTCCGGGTGCAAGAGCCGGCGGTTGGTGCTTGACCTGTGAACCGAGCATTTGCTCACGCGTAAACTTGACCGGCCTCATGGGCCGGTTTTTTTTGACCTGATTTTATTACGGTTCATTCCTTATCGGCGATTTGCCAGCGACAAGGCAGCTACTGATACAACCCAAGACAAAATAGTGCACCGACGCACAGTGCCTGGGCATAACAGTAACCAAACTTTCAGCCTGTTCCAGATACGGTACAAACAAGGCCGTTTCAAATATAAATAATTGTTATTGATACACTTTTATTTAACAAGAGAACTTGGCACAGAACCTGCTCCATCTCCTTCGTCAAACAACATCTCACCCATAAAACAAAATACCCGCAGACCGGGCGACGCTCCCCTTTTGCCTGCGGAAAACTTCCCAACCTTGCAGGGCATGGCATGAAAAGATATGTGATAAGCCTCGGTCTGATTCTCGGCAGTTGCGCAAGTTTCGCGTCCGAACCCGGCCCCGCCACCCCGGACCAGCCACCCACGGCGAAAAAGCCTTTCCCGCACATCGCCTGGCGCAGCGAGGACGGCCAGAGCAGCCTGGATATCGGTGGCGCCCTGCGCGTCAACTACCGCGACGAACACTGGGACACCACCGAAAACGACGGCCGCTTGCTGTTCGATACTTTCCGCCTCGACGTGCAGGCCAGTCATCGCCAGCTGTTCAGCGATATCGGCTACTGGTTCCAGGACGACGGCAAGCGTTCGATCGACCGTGGCTACATCGGCTACCGCTTCAGCGCCCAAGCCAACCTGCAAGTCGGGGCGCCGTTCAAACCGTTCGGCCTGGAGCCGTACCCACAGTTTGGCTGGAGCTATCACATACCGTTCTTCATGGGTTACGGCGTCAGCGCAGGCACAGGCCTCAAATACAGCTACAAGGATGCGCAGTGGGATCTGCAATTGGGTTACTTCCCGCGCATGCTGCCTTCAAGCCTGCGCTACTCACCAGAAGTCGGGCGTTATGCCGACCTGGACGACAATGCCGTGCCGTTTAGCCAATCGCGCCAGGACAACGAGAAACACAACCAGGTCAACGCCCGTGTCGCCCGTACCTTCAGCGGTGATGGCTGGAAGACCGAAATGGGGGCCTCGCTGGCGGCTGCCGAGCTGTACAACGCCACCACCCATGACGATGGCGATTACTGGGCAGGCGGGGTCCACGCGCTGCTCAACACAGGCCCTTGGACGATCACGGGCCAGGCGATCCGTTATGAGTACGATCCGAAGAACCCGGCGGGCGTCAGCAATGACGCAGTGCTGATGGGCGGTAACGGCCTGACCCCTGCCTACCTGATCGCCGCCAAGGCCACCCTCGCAGCGGTCAACGTCGGCTATGACGTACTGACCCCGAAGCTTGGGCAGCTTAAGAAAATCAAGCTCTATACCGACTACAGCCGGATGATGAAGGATGAGCATGGCTGGGATGATTCGCAGATGTTCACTGTTGGCGCGCAGTTCCTGGCCATGCCGATCATGGCCTGGGTCGACCTGACCTGGGCGCGCAACGCCAACCCGTTTGGTGGGGCGGAAAATGGCACAGGCTGGACCAGCATCAGCTCGGTGGGCAGCAATGACTGGTATTACCGAACCAATATCAATATCGGCTATTACTTCTAACCGCCTTGGTTGCCTGCGCCGGCGATGGGCCGCAAAGCGGCCCCAGATGCTCGCTGGTCCCATCGAGCACGCTCGGGGTATTACAGCTCTGCTAGGGGGCTGCTGCGCAGCCCATCGCCGGCAAGCCGGCTCCCACCTCGATCGCGCAGTTCTTCGGGTCAGCGCTTCAACTGTGGAAGCAACTGTCTTGCCCAATTTCTGAAAGCTGGCGCAATCCCGGTGGGAGCCGGCTTGCCGGCGATAGGGCCAGTACAGACAACACCGCCAAAGGGCATTACGATAAGCAGCCCTCAAGACACGTAATGCCCATGCCCCCCGAGCAAACCCCAGCCTACAAGATCGTGCTCTGGCGCCTGGAGCAGGATGCCCAAGGCTATCCACCCGCATCGGTCGAAGGCCTGTGGGCAAAACGCACCGCGGCTGGCTACCAGGTCGACAGCCTCCCGTTCTATGCCTACGGCATCGCACCCGGCGATACCATCAGCATCAGCGAAGAGGGCGAGCAATCCTGGTTCGAAGGCTTGCTGCGCAGTGGCGGCGCTTCGGTATTTCGCATTCTTGTGAAAACAGCCGGCGACCTTGAGCAGGTGCGTGCAGCACTCGAAGAGTTCGGCTGCACCAGCGAAGTCGAAAAAGCGGTCAGGATGCTGGCCGTCGAAGTCCCGCCCTCGCGCTCACTCGACACCCTGCTCTACTACCTGCTGACACAGCGCGAGGCCGGCAACCTGGACTTCGAGGAAGGCGTGCTGCGCCACCCCATCCCCGAAGAGTTTCGCTGACGGCCTAGGCTCGGGCCAGACGACTGGCAGGCTTGCCGAACACGAACAGCAAACCGACCACGATGAGCCCCATGCCCAGCAGGCTGAGCGGTGCCAGGCGGTTGCCGAAAATCAAGAAATCCATCACCGCAGTAACCGCCGGCACCAGGTAGAACAGGCTGGTGACATTGACCAGGTTGCCCTTGGCGATCAGCCGGTACAGCAGCAAGGTCGCCAGCAGCGAAACCACCAACCCCATCCACAGCAGCGCACCGATAAAACTGCTGGCCCACTCAATGTGCAGCGGCTGCAACGGCGCGAACACCGCACACATGGCAAACCCCGCCAGGTACTGCAGCGGCAGGGTGCCCATGGGGTTGTCGGTGATGCGCTTCTGCAGGATCGAGCCGAAAGTCATGCTGGCCAGCGCCAGCAAGGCAAACAGCATCCCGGCCAGCGACACGCCGCCGAGATTGATGCCCTGATAGACCACCATCACCAGCCCGCCAAGCCCAAGGCCCAGGCCAAACAGCCGGCTCCACGAGCGCTGGCGCTCCATCAGCACGACGGTGAGAATCGGTTGCACACCCATTACCGTGGCCATCACACCAGGGGTGACATGGGTATTGAGCGCCAGCAGGTAGAAGATCTGGTAGGCACCAAGCAGCACGCAGCCGGTGCCCAGGGCCCGCAACATCGCCCCCCCGGTACGCGGCCAGCGCAGGCCCAGCAACGGGCCGATCAGCAACAACCCGGCCAGGGCCAGCGCCGAGCGCAACAGCAGGAAGGCGAAAGGGCTGGCATGGGCCAGGCCGAGTTTGGAAACGATGGCGCCACTGCTCCACAGCAGGACGAACAGGCTGGTAGTAGCCGCAGAGGCCACGCTAGCTTTGGAAAAGACAGACATGGTTGCACCTGTATTCGGGCAAAGAAGCCGAACGGTGGGCGTGAACTTCAGCAGGGAAGTAGCCGACCGTGTTCAGTGGGTTGCGCGTGTGAAGGGATGCGGCCAGAAGCCGATCAGCCCAGCACGACCACGCAAGGAGGCGGAGCTACGCCGCCTAAGACGCCACTTACAGGTGGTGGGTAATGACTGATCATGGCCGGCTGCTGGCTGCCACGCACGACCGTGCCCGCGACTGGCGCGAAGGCAAAGCTTGTGGTGGAAGGGGTGGCTGGCATTACCGGATCTTCAAAAGACATTGACGAACTGGACTATAGCCCGGCGCTTAGCGGCTGACAATTGCTGCCTGATCTTTCGTAGAACGCGCGGTACTCCTCCTTTTCCTTCCACAGTGAATAGCGAAGCAGCCTGAGACCCAGGCTTTGCTCGCCGAGCCTTATGTCATCGATTGAGTGACCTTCACCTCTGAACGCCAAGTTAATTAATTAAGTGCAATAAAATAGCGCAAAAAAACTAGCATTTTTGCCAGTTGGCGCAGATTCAGCGCAGTCCTAGCATGGGCCTCAGTTTCAAAAACCGGGATGGAAACCGCTATGAAAGACATGAAAACCGGGTTTGCCTCGGCCGTTATAGTACCTCTGTTTTTCTTTACCACAATTGCTGACGCTGCGACATGCGAAGGTGTTGCCAGGGAAATTACTAACTGGTATTCCGACACAAGATCGACGTGCGGTGTAGATCCGGCAGTCGACTGCAGTGGCGTCATGTTAAGGGCTACTCATCGATGGGATGAAAGGTCAGGTAACCCTGAAAAAATCCCCGCGCCCACGGATCCACTTAAATACTACGTTTGGAATCCCAGCCCCGCATCGGTGCAATCCGGAGGCGTATCGGTGTCCTGGATGCGGAGTGACCGTATCGCCTTTAAAGATCCGGGCTTGAGCGCAAATAACGGGATCATATTTACGCCACGCCAATTCGTTAACGATAGGAAAAAAAAATTGAATGTAGTCTGTGCGTTTCCGATCGACGCCTGGACAGACTTTCGAAGTGGAAGAGGATGCTTGGATAATTCGCGCACTGTAGAAGTGGAAGATAGCTGCCAAGCGCTGGGGGTCAACAATGCTACGAATTGGACCCAACACTACAATTCATTAAACGCGAGTAGCCGCAATTCGCGGCATAGAAAACAATGTGGCTTTAGCCTGCACAGGAACCTGACACGTGCACAGCGCACGCAGGCGTTTGAACACTTCATTGCTGCCCGCCAAGCAATCGCCGATACCCCAGAGGCGAAGGAGATACAGACAGAGTTGCGCGTTGTCACCTGGGAAAAGGACAAAGCTCCAGTAGCAGCCTTTTTCTACAGCATTCAAACTGGGAAAAAGCAAGCAATGAAAAACCAGTTTGACTATTACCAGCAGACCGGGCGATGGGTGCCGGTAATCAAAATGGACTTCCCGCGGGACGCAAATAGCAGAGCGGGGTTCTCCTGCGAGGCTGACGCGCAGCATCGAGACCTGCCGCGACCGATCAACAAGACTTCTCCCGCGGGCTACATTCAGAGCGCAACATGGATCCAGCGTGACGATCCTCATTTGGGTAATGGCGTCTGGACGCTATCGGTTACCCCCACGGCGCATGCACGAACCATAGGAGCGGATGAAACTGAAGCCATGTATGCAGAACTGCTGAGAAAATATGGTGATGATCCACGTTGGAGCGGTGACAAGTATGGTGGCGGCATGCGCAGGCAACTGGTCTGTCATTTGGCCGGTACTAACAACGGTCGACCAATACGAAATAAACCAACATATAACCTGGAGCCGGTGCGACCCGATGCCAGCCATCGGCAATCTATAGCTGAAGGGTGCAATACTTGGCCGGCAGTCCCCTACCTGTAATAAATGCCGGAGCAAGGCATCAAGCCGCTAACGAACATCTCACTACACGCGCCAAGGAGTCGAAGATGAGTCCTGTATTGCTGCGAACCTGCGGCTTAGCCTTGCTCTGCCTGTTCACTCTTGATACCTGGGCCATGAGTGGTGCCGAAACCGCTGATGCGCTCAATTTACGCCTGGCCGATACACCCGAGCAATGCGCGGCCAATCAACCCGATTATGCCTGCAGCGGGGTACTGGCCCGGCCTTTGCCGCAAACTCATGCGCAAAACTTCTGGGAACACGATGCGGCAGCCAGCCAGCGGGGCAGCGAAACATTCAACTACCTGCGCAGTGATCTGCCCGCGGCATCGCTGCAGGAGAAAACCGGCTTTATCCTGATGAATCGTTTTGAAGCGATGGCTCAGGAAAAAGAATATGACGTGCATGCAAGACCGCAACCGGACACCGTAGAAGTGCGTAACTGGGATGCTACGGTGCCAGGGAAAGTAGCCATCCAGGCGTTGTATTACCGGTTAGGTGCACCGGGCGCATTATGGCGCGGGCAAAGGCACCAACTGGCGTGGTACCAGGCAACAGGGGAGTGGCTACCGCTACTTCGCTATTTGCCGGACGACACGCTGACGCCGTTCGGTTTTGCCCAACGAGAACAGCTATTTGAAGGCTATGAAGTGGCGTCACGCATCAATGCGCGCTTCGCTGATACAGCACCCACCTGCGACGATGGTACGAGCCGCTATAACTGCAATGGGGTGTGGGTTCGTGCGACGGGTCTGGGGAATTTCAGGGCGTGGAATCCGAGCCCTGATTCAATCAGGGGAAACGGGGTATCTTTTAGTTACTTTGCCGCCGACATGAATGTTACTCACGTTTTATTCCGCCAAGGTTTCATATTGTTAGCCTCTGGTACCCCGACGCAACAACGGGTTTCATTACGCTGCATTTACGCCAACAACAACAGCACTACGAACTCGGCAGACAGGTGTACATTTAGAGGCACTTGCGCCGCCCAGGGAATTGCAACTGCTCAACAATGGCTGAATCGGTATCGTAATACTAAGAACTATGCGTGTGCTTTCGGAACAGACGCTTCCTCATTTCAAACCATCGCCGATATCAGGGCGAACTACAACATGCCTGGGGGTACCGCGTGGAATGAAGCGCTGATGGCAGCCTGGCCTAGCAATGTTCCTGCCAGCCTGCCATTGGAAGCCTTTTTCTCAAGATTGGATGAGGGCCTGGAAGGCGGAAGGCGTTATCAGCGCGAATACCATGCAGATACCGGCACTGGGTATCTGCCACTGCTTCGAATTAATGGGGCGGCTCCAAATGGGGAATTGGTTACCTATCGACCTGAAGATCAGTACTTCGAATAACAACCCGCAATAGGTTAGCGCTAGTCGTCTCAAAGATGAACAGTGAGCACAAAGGCGTCTATCCCTTGCAAACTTTCATATCGACGCCACCCCTACATTACATATCTCATGCAACGGCTGAGGAATAGGGTAATGACTGACACGACTACCGAAAATGGCCTCCAAACTGATATCGATGATTTCATCGAGTACCTGAGAGGGCTTGACCCCAACAACGTGACTGCAGGAACGCTGAGCCATATCTACATTCCGGACGCTGTGCGACCGCTCAAGACCAGGGGCGCAGAAGTGGGTGTCAGTGGTGATCTGATAAACGAAGGCAGTGCCGGCCTGCCGGTGGTTGTCCAGGCGTATCCGAACATGCAGGTGCGCGATGTCATCAAGGTCTACTGGGGTGACGATCTGGTCGGGACTGACACGGTCAGTGAGCCCGGCTCTCCACTAACGCTGAACATCCCGCCAGAAAATATCCCAGAGGGCATCAATGAACTGCACTACGGCCTTACGCGCACAGGCACCGATAGCGAAGAACAGTCCGCACGCCTGAACGTGCTGGTGCGGTTCAATTATCCAGGTGAAGATGCCGCCAATTCGGATGAGCTGGCGGCGCCCCAGGTGTCCCATACCACGATCGAGTTGGATAGCAGAAACGTAAAAGTAACGATTGCGCCCTACACCAAGATGCGTCGACACGACCGCATACACCTGAGCTGGTCGGGGCACGAGCTTGGGCACGAGGTCAAGCCCAACGAAGTTGGCAGAGCGGTGGTCATCGACATTCCCCAGGATGCGGTCGAGGGAGCCTCGGATGCAAACGTGCAAATCAGCTATTACGTAGTTGACGAGGTGGGTAACGAGTCCGCTGACTGGTCGGCCGACACGGTCATCCCGAACGGTCAGGTAACAGGGTTGCCAGCGCCCTTCGTAGTCAATCCGCAAACGGGAAGAAACGTCTTGCGCCTCAGGTCGGGCGAACCTGGCAGTAGCGGGCTGAGTGTGGAGGTAGACCCACCTGCAGAGGGTTTTGAGCCGGGTGCGCAGGTCCACATGACCTGGACGGCAGAGACCGCACAAGGCGTGATCACCGTGGTCGACCTGGGCACACAGTGGGTGGTGCGGCGCAACCGTACGTTGGTGTTCGACCTGCCTGCCGAGCACCTGCAGCCGTTATGGGGCGGGCGTGGGACGGCCAGCTACGAAGTCATCCAGGGCGGCCAGGTGGAGCGCTCCAGGCGCACCCGGGTCAACTTCGTAGGCGCCCCACTCCGTTTGCCGCCGCCACAGCTCAACGGCATCAGCCAAGGCTATGTGGACGCCGACCTGGATCCGGTCATCGTGGTGATTCCAGCAGCCGCGCAACTGCAGCCCAACGATATAGTCAACCTGACATGGCGCGGTATGCGGCCAGACACCACACTGCTGCTGATACAGCGCACTGCGTTGCCTATCAGCCGGGCCGGGGAGGATGTAGAGTTCCGGCTCGACAGGGCAACGGCGCTGCTGCCGCTGGATGGCGGTACGCTGGACATTTCCTATACCGTGACCCGAGGCAACGCGCGCCTCCCGTCCGAGTCGGCTTTACTGGATGTCGGTGAAACGCCAGAAACCCTGGCGCCGCCATCACTCGATCCAGCGCCCGAAAATGGCGTGCTTGACCCGTCACTGCCGGAATATGCCGCAGGCGTCGATCTGGTGGTGACGCTACCCGGTACAGTCGCCGTACCCTATGATGTGGAAATCGAATGGAGCACATCCAGCGGCGGGTTCCACCACGACACGCAACGCGTTAGCGACGCGAACGCCACTAGCATAAGGTTTCGGATTCCGCGGGCCCAGCTCGTGGGTGGCCTGACCCAGGCCGAGGACGTGACAGCCTACTACCGCATCGTACGGCCCAACCAACCCGACCAGATCTCGTACGATCTCGAACTGGTGCTGGGCGCACAACCGCAGTTGGACCTGGCGCTGCCTACTGTCAATGAGCTGCAACAGAGCACGCTCGACCCTTCCACCCTCACCCATGGCGCGACAGTGACCATCCCGGCGTCCGCGGGCCTCGCTGCCGGTGACAAGGTGGTGGTCTACTGGGATGGCGATCACGCGAACAGTGTGACCGAGGTACATGACTCGGTCGCCCGCGGAGAGGAAGGCAGGCCGCGCACCTTGCCGATTGACCTGAGTTATGTACTTGCCAGTGAAAACGGCGAAGTGGATGTTCAATATGAAATTATCCGCTTCGATCGCAGGCGCCCTTCGGACTGGTCGGGCGTGGTCACCTTCCGGGTACAACGCGGTCCTTTGCCGTTGGCCGTGATCAATGAGGCGATGCAAGACAATATCAACCCATTCGACCTCCAAGGCCAGGCGACGGTCGTCATTGCCGCAGCTGCCAGGCTGGCCCTTGGCGATATAGTGGTGGTGCAGCTGGTAGGGCTGGTTTCCAATCATGTGGAACACTTCACTCACCCCGTGCAAAGTGGCGAGGAAAATCGAGCCTTGCATGTGGTGGTCCCGACCGCCGTCATCACCGCCAACCTCAATCAAGGTTTGAAGCTCAGTTACCGCATCATACGCTCCCTGGATGGTCGGGAGGAGCAATCAGCCGAGCGACTGTACTCGGTCAACCAGGAGATCAGCGCTGCACCGTTGCGGGTCATGGGCGCGCGTTACAACGTCGATGGAAGGGCAGATATCACACCCCCACAACGGCTTACTGCGGTCCATGCGTCGACATCGGTGCCGTTACTCGCCGAATGGCGCTACAGCGGAGATGCCGATTGGACGCCTGGGCAGACTTGGCGCGATACGCAGCCTGAACGGCTGCTCGAGGTCCGCAGCCGCGCCAACAGTGTAGTGCTTAACGTCGCGAACGTGATAGGCAATGCAGATGGCGTCACGGCCCTGGCCGACACATCGACCCCGGGTGCCTACAGCGCCCATTCCTGGGGGAGCATAGGTGTTGCACCGGTGCTCGATGACATAGTCGATCTATCCGTCACTCTCTTGGCGAGGGCAGCCAGGCGGCTCAACGGTGCGATTACGTGCTGGGGACACGCGGGCTACGGCGGCACCATGAGGCCTGAAGACATCGCCAGGCGGGACTTCCTCAAGGTGCGCTCCAACCACGGTGCTTTCGTCGCGTTGTATGGCAGTGAGGCTGGCGAACGTCGCCTGACCGGCTGGGGTCAGCCGACGCGCGGCGGGAGGATACCGCAACAGATTCTCGACCTGCGCGATGTGACTGACGTAGCCGCGAGTTCGTATGCTGTCGCAGCATTACGCAGTAATGGCCGTCTGGCTTGCTGGGGGCATCCGGATTATGGCGCTGTTCTTCCCCAAGCCTACGCGGCATTTGACGATGTGGTCGAAGTCCAAGGCAGTAGCAGAGGTTTCATTGCCCGGCGAGTGACAGCGGATGGGCGCAAGAAAGTGTTCTCCTGGGGTAACGTATCCGGCGCTGGCAACATGCCCGCCGCCATCCAGCAGCGGGAGGACATCGAGTCGATCGAAGCGCATGGCTATTATGCATACTGCCTGTTGACCAGTCAGGGTCAGGTCCTGGCGTTCGGACACGCAGGCCATGGCGGTGCGGTACCTGTCGAAATAGCCAGGCTGACCGACATCGTAGAAGTGACGGCCACAACGACCGCCTTCTGTGCTCGCCGTAAAAATGGCCACATCGTAGCGTGGGGGCACCCGTCCAACGGGGGCACCCTTCCAGCCGACATCGCCAGGCGTGCAGATGTGATTCAGGTCACCGCTAGCGGTAGGGCATTCGCGGCCCTGTTTGCCGACGGCTCGGTCAAAAGCTGGGGGAATGCAGCGACAGGTGGCAACTCAAGCGCTGTGACGGGGCAGTTGATCAACGTCAGGGCTATCTATGCCACCTACTACGCGTTCATCGCCCTGACCGACGATGGCAGGGTTGTGACCTGGGGCGACAGCCGTTATGGCGGCAACAGCCTGCCTTTACAGGCCCAGCTGGTGCAGAAGCTGCGCGCTCAACGTAGGTAACAGGGCCAACAACAAGGCCGGCGCTTCAAAGAAAGCGCCGCGGCCTCAACAGGAGACACCGCATGAGCAACCTCAACGCGCCAAGTTCCCAACACACCGTCGCCGGCTGGCTGGACCCTGAAAGGTTGCCGCCGCAGGGCGCTGCGATCGACATCCAGCTCGACGCTGAGTATGCAGGCCAGGAACTCACCGTAGTGTTGGCCAAAGCAGATGGGACGCAACTGGCAAGCAAAAGCCTGCCGGTCAACCATAACGACCAGGCCATCACCCTGCGCTTTGCCAACCAGTATTTCACCCGGGGCAGCGGTAGGCTGCAGGTCTATTACACGGTAGGCCAGGATGGCCCAAGCGCGCCCTTGAACCTCGACATCAGTGACGGCTTTTCCGGTGTCCACGCGGTGGATCTGTCAGCCCAGCGTTTGCCGGTTTTCTATCACAATGGCGTGATCAAACTGCCCCAGAACCTTCCCGCGCAAATGCATTTTGCCCGGCCGCTGACGGGTGCCACTGGCTACACGAGCAGTAACGCGAGCGTCGCGACGGTAGACAGCGCGGGCAATGTCAGCGTGTTGCGCAATGGGAACACCACCATCACCGCCACCCTAGCGGGTGGCGTCACGAGGCAGTACGCGTTGAGCGTAGCCGGCCTTGTGGGGCTTGAAATGCTCGCTAGCAGTGCGACCTTCAGCAGAGCTGAGACACTGTGCAGGGGGCTGGGTATGCGTGTACCGAGTCAGTCCGAGTTGGCGTTGTTCAAAAGCACATACGACAGCCAGATGAGCCAGTGGCTACCTGATCTGGCCATCTGGGGGCAGGCAATCGGTGCTAACACCGCATGGACCTTCCACCCACATACCGCCGTGATCACGGGCGAATCGACCGCCACGGGCACCCTACGGCAGGTAGCGGGCATGAGCTGAAGCATGCTGGCTGGCCGGCGCCGATGAAGGCGCGCCGGCCAGCAGGAGACGGTCCCAGGCTTACTCGTTGAAGGCTCAGCTGGAACAACGGGGCACCACGCCCCTGAGGCCAGCCTCAGAACAACCAGTGATACAGCAGGTAGGCCACCACCACCGCCAGCACCGGCCGCAGGATGCGGTAGGCCTTGGGGTTGGCGCGTTTGAACTGCTTCACGCGGGTGCTGATCTTGTTGCTGAAGCGCTTGCTCCAGGCATACGCCTGGTTGATCCCGCCCACGCGCTCGTCGTCGGTGTTCTGCGGCGCGGTGGCGCGGCCGAGGAAGGCACTGACCTTGCGGTTGATGCGGGTCATCAGCGGGCTGCTGAGCGGGCGCTCGATGTCGCAGAACAGGATCACCCGGGTGACGTCGGTTTCGTTCTTGACCCAGTGCACGTAGGTTTCGTCGAACATCACGTCTTCGCCATCACGCCAGGCGTAAGCCTGGCCGTCGACGTAGATGCGGCAATTGTCGGAGTTCGGCGTGGACAAGCCCAAGTGATAACGCAGCGAACCGGCGAAGGGGTCGCGGTGCGGGTTGAGGTGGCTGCCGCCAGGCAACAGGGCAAACATCGCGCCTTTGACGTTGGGAATGGCGCTGACCAGTTCGACGGTCTTGGGGCACAGCGCCTCGGCCGACGGCAGCGGTTTGTCGTACCACTTCAGGTAGAAGCGCTTCCAGCCCTTCTTGAAGAACGAGCCGAAGCCTGCGTCGTTGTCTTTTTCAGCAGCGCGGATGTAGCCCTCATCGAACAGGCGCATGGCCTCCTCACGGATCTGCTGCCAGTTGTCCTTGAGCACGTCCAGTTCAGGGAAGCGCTGGCGGTCCAGGTAGGGCTTGGACGGCACCCCGGAGAACAGGTACATCAACGCGTTGTAGGGGGCGAACAGCGCGGAATGGTTGACGAACTGGCGCAGGACCGGCAACCGAGCCTTGCCGCGCAGGTGAACGAACAGCACGCTGCCGAAAAAAACCAGCAGGACACCTGCCTTGGCGACGAAGGAAAAGGTCATGCAACACTCCTTGGAGAGGGCGCAGGCCAGCGCTGCCTGCCCCCAATAAAAATCATCCGGCCATCATAAACCCATCACGCCCAGGTAAAAACAACCCGGGCGAGAACTCACTCATGAAGATTTTGCAATAAACGAAAGCTGCAAGCTGCAAGCCGCAAGCCGCAAGCCGCAAGCCGCAAGCTTCAAGCTTCAAGCTTCAAGCCTCAAGCGAAAGGCCCCCACAGTCCGCTTTAGCTTGCAGCTTGCCGCTTGCCGCTTACTGCTGATTCTCCTGCTCGCTGAACATGTCGGCGAACAGCATGCTCGACAGGTAGCGCTCACCGGAGTCGGGCAGGATCACGACGATGGTCTTACCCTGCATCTCCGGCTTTTCCGCAAGCCGCACCGCCGCCGCCATCGCCGCGCCACAGGAAATGCCGCAGAGGATCCCCTCCTCCTGCATCAGGCGGATGGCCATCGCCTTGGACTCGTCATCGGTCACGGTCTCGACCTGATCGACGATCGACAGGTCAAGGTTCTTCGGCACAAAGCCGGCACCGATGCCCTGGATCTTGTGCGGGCTGGGCTTGAGCTCTTCGCCGGCCAGGGTCTGGCTGATCAGCGGCGAGGCCACCGGCTCCACCGCCACCGACAGGATCGACTTGCCCTGGGTGTGCTTGATGTAGCGCGACACACCGGTAATGGTGCCGCCCGTGCCGACGCCGGCCACCAGCACGTCGACAGCGCCGTCGGTGTCGTTCCAGATTTCCGGGCCTGTGGTCTTTTCATGGATGGCCGGGTTGGCCGGGTTGTCGAACTGGCCAGGCAAAAAGTACTGCGCCGGGTCCGAGGCAACGATCTCGTTGGCCTTTTCGATCGCGCCTTTCATGCCTTTGGCAGGCTCGGTGAGCACCAGTTCGGCACCCAGGGCCTTGAGCACCTTGCGCCGCTCCAGGCTCATCGACGCCGGCATGGTCAGGACCAGCTTGTAGCCACGGGCGGCGGCAACGAATGCCAGGCCGATACCGGTGTTGCCCGAAGTCGGCTCGACGATGGTCATGCCGGGCTTGAGCTTGCCGCTGCTTTCGGCGTCCCAGACCATGTTCGCACCGATGCGGCACTTGACCGAGTACCCAGGGTTGCGCCCTTCGATCTTGGCCAGGATGGTCACCCCGCGCGGGGCGATGCGGTTGATCTGCACCAGCGGCGTATTGCCGATGGAATGGGCGTTGTCTGCGTAGATACGGCTCATGGCAGGGTCCTTGGCATGAAGTGGCAGGGAAAGACTTAAAGGGTAAGCCTGCCCCGTTGGCCCGTAAAGTCCGTTCGAACTCGCCCAGGCGGCGTGCGGTCAACCGCACCACCCGCCTTGGAGATTGCTGCGATGAAAGCGCGTTATCGCTGGCCACTGGTCGGCCTGGCCAGCCTGGTCGTGCTGTTGGTGGCACTGCACCTGGCGCTGCCTTACCTGGTGCGCGACTACCTCAACGACAAGTTGGCAGATATGGGTGAGTACCGTGGCCAGGTCACGGACGTCGAGCTGGCCTGGTGGCGCGGTGCCTACCAGATCAATGGGCTGAAGATCGTCAAGACCAGCGGCAAAGTCCCGGTGCCGCTGCTCGATGCGCCACTGATCGACCTGTCGGTGAGCTGGCACGCGCTGTGGTACGACCATGCCGTGGTGGCCGAAGTCACCTTCCTACGCCCCGAGCTCAACTTCGTCGACGGCGGCGACAAGCAGGACTCGCAGACCGGCCAAGGTACCGACTGGCGCCAACAGCTGGAGAAGCTGCTGCCGATCACCCTCAACGATGTGCGCATCGATGACGGCACGCTCACGTTTCACAACTTCAACTCCAAGCCGCCGGTCGATCTCAAGGCCACCCGGCTCGACGCCACCATCCGCAACCTGACCAACGTACGTGACGAAAAAGGCCGGCGTGACGCCAGTTTCGAAGCCAAGGCCCTGCTGCTGGGCGACGCCAAGGTCGAGAGCCGCGCGACCTTCGACCCGTTCAGCGACTTCGATGATTTCGAATTCCGGCTGCGCGCAACTGGCATGGAGCTGCGCAGGCTGAACGACTTCGCCAGTGCCTATGGCAAGTTCGATTTCAATGCCGGGCACGGCGATGTGGTGATCGAGGCCCAGGCGGAAAACGGCCGGCTCAACGGCTACATCAAGCCATTGCTGCGCGACGTGGACGTGTTCAACTGGCAGCAGGACATAGAGGACAAGGACAAAGGCTTTTTCCGCTCGGTGTGGGAAGCACTGGTCGGGGCCAGCGAAACGGTGTTGAAGAACCAGCCGAAAAACCAGTTCGCCACCCGTGTGGAGCTCAGCGGCAGCGTGCACCAGCAGAACATCAGCGCCTTCGAGGCGTTTTTGCAGATTTTGCGCAACGGCTTCGTCCAGGCGTTCAACGCACGCTATGAGCAGCCTGCGCCTAATTCCGACTGAGCAGGCGTGACGAGCCATTCAGGGACTGAATACCCGGTCTGCGTTTGCAGCCGCCTGGGGCCGGGGTATAGTCGCTGACAAACGATAAACATGTGTTGCCTGTACTGGCCCTATCGCCGGCAAGCCGGCTCCCACAGGAGCCTCCCTGAGCTCAAGGGCGATGGGTACCTGTAGGAGCCGGCTCGCCGGCGACAGGGCCTCAACAGGCACCCCGCAGAGGACATTCCCGATGAAGTTCGAAGGCACCCGCGACTACGTCGCCACAGACGACCTGAAACTGGCGGTCAACGCGGCCATCACCCTCGAACGCCCATTGCTGGTCAAGGGCGAGCCAGGCACCGGCAAGACCATGCTCGCCGAACAGCTGGCCGCCTCGTTCGGCGCGCGCCTGATCACCTGGCACATCAAATCCACCACCAAGGCCCACCAGGGCCTCTATGAGTACGACGCGGTCAGCCGCCTGCGCGACTCGCAGCTGGGCACTGAAAAAGTCCACGACGTGCGCAACTACCTGAAGAAGGGCAAGCTCTGGGAAGCCTTCGAGGCCGAAGAGCGGGTCATCCTGTTGATCGACGAGATCGACAAGGCCGATATCGAGTTCCCCAACGACCTGTTGCAGGAACTCGACAAGATGGAGTTCTACGTCTATGAGATCGACGAAACCATCAAGGCCAAGCAACGCCCGATCATCATCATCACCTCGAACAACGAAAAAGAGCTGCCCGACGCGTTCTTGCGCCGCTGCTTCTTCCACTACATCGCCTTCCCGGACCGCGACACCCTGCAGCAGATCGTCGATGTGCACTACCCCAACATCAAGCAATCGCTGGTCAGCGAAGCGCTTGACGTGTTCTTCGACGTGCGCAAGGTGCCGGGACTGAAGAAAAAGCCCTCCACCAGCGAGCTGGTCGACTGGCTCAAGCTGTTGATGGCCGACAACATCGGCGAAGCGGTATTGCGCGAGCGCGACCCGACCAAGGCCATCCCGCCGCTGGCCGGGGCCCTGGTGAAAAATGAGCAGGACGTTCAACTGCTCGAACGCCTGGCCTTCATGAGCCGGCGCGGCAACCGCTGACAGGAGCCGGCCATGCTGCTCAACCTGTTCAACGAAATGCGTGCGGCCAAGGTGCCGGTATCGGTGCGCGAACTGCTCGACCTGCTCAACGCCCTGCAACAGCGTGTGGTGTTCGCCGACATGGACGAGTTCTACTACCTGGCACGGGCCATCCTGGTGAAGGACGAGCGCCATTTCGACAAGTTCGACCGGGCGTTCTCGGCTTACTTCAAGGGCCTGGAGAACCTCGACCGGCATCTCGAAGCGCTGATCCCGGAAGACTGGCTGCGCAAGGAGTTCGAGCGCTCGCTGACGGATGAGGAGCGGGCGCAGATCCAGTCGCTGGGCGGCCTGGACAAACTCATCGAGGAATTCAAGAAACGCCTCGAAGAGCAGAAGGAGCGCCACGCCGGTGGCAACAAGTGGATCGGCACCGGCGGTACCAGCCCGTTCGGATCTGGCGGTTTCAACCCTGAAGGCATCCGCGTGGGCGACGCCGGCAAACGTCAGGGCAAGGCGGTGAAGGTCTGGGACCAGCGCGAGTACAAGAACCTCGACGACCAAGTGGAGTTGGGCACGCGCAACATCAAGCTGGCCCTGCGCCGGCTGCGCAAGTTCGCCCGCGAAGGCGCCGCCGAAGAGCTGGACATCGATGGCACCATCGACCATACCGCACGTGACGCCGGGCTGTTGAACATCCAGATGCGCCCTGAGCGGCGCAACACGGTCAAGCTGCTGTTGCTGTTCGACATCGGCGGCTCGATGGATGCCCATGTCAAAGTCTGCGAAGAGCTGTTTTCGGCCTGCAAGACCGAGTTCAAGCACCTGGAGTACTACTACTTCCACAACTTCGTTTACGAGTCGGTGTGGAAGAACAACCTGCGGCGTACTTCGGAGCGCTTCTCCACCTTCGACCTGCTGCACAAGTATGGCGATGACTACAAGGTGGTGTTCGTCGGTGATGCGGCCATGGCGCCTTATGAGATCACCCAGCCCGGTGGCAGTGTGGAGCACTGGAACGAAGAGGCCGGGTATGTGTGGATGCAGCGCTTCATGGAGAAATTCAAGAAGATCATCTGGATCAACCCGTACCCGAAACAGGCATGGGATTACACCGCATCGACACACCTGGTGCGTGACCTGATCGAGGACAAGATGTATCCGCTAACCTTGCAAGGGTTGGAGGATGGGATGCGGTATCTGTCCAAGTAGTTTCGCCTGTACCGGCCCTATCGCCGGCAAGCCGGCTCGCACATGGATTGCGCCGGTTTTCAGAAATTGCGCAAGACGGCTGCCTGGCGCAGGCCTGAAGAACTGCGCGGTCGCGGTGGGAGCCGGCTTGCCGGCGATTGGGCCGGTCGGGTCACCGCCACCGGTTCAGACAAGCCTGCTGCTCCCGCCAAGCCTCTTCCTGCACCACCGCCCTGAACCGCACCGACGCCCCCGGCATGCACTGCGCCAGCTGCGCCAACGCCAACGGCGTCAGCGCCCCCAGCCGCGGATAGCCACCTATGGTCTGCCGGTCATTGAGCAGCACGATCGGCTGACCATCCGGTGGCACCTGCACCGCCCCCAGCGCAATACCCTCCGAAATCATCGGCGCGCCCTGATAAACCAACTGCGGCCCGAGCAACCGAATGCCCATACGGTCTGCTCGGCTGTCCAGCGTCCAGTCACGGTTGAACGCCTCGAACAGGCTGTTACCGCTGAAATCACCGATCTGCGCGCCAATGACCAGATCGAGCACGGGCTTTTGTGGATAACAGGGCCGCAGCACCTCCGGCACTTCGCGCAGGGCTGGCTGCGGGCCGGCGAACGCCAGCGATTGCCCTTTGCCCAGCGCCGCCCCTCGCCCATCGATGCCACCCAGTGCTTCACGCACAACAGTGGCGCAGCTACCCAGCACGGCTTCACCTTCGAACCCGCCCGGCGCCGCAAGGTAAGCCCGCACGCCCTGCCGGGGTTGTTTCAAGGTCAGCCGCTGGCCCTTGGCCAAGGCAAAGCTGCGCCAGGGTGCCAGCGGCTGGTCATCGACGCGAGCATCCAGGTCGGCACCGGCCAGGGCCAGCACGCAATCCTGTGCGGCCACCACGGTGAAGCCGCCCAGCGCCACCTCGACCACAGGCGCGCCCAGCGGGTTGCCCAGCAGCCAGTTGGCCCACTGCATCGCCACCCAGTCCAGCGCCCCGCCTTGGGTTACCCCCAGGTGCCGCACGCCAAAGCGCCCGGCGTCCTGCAACTGGCACAAGGCAGTGCTGGCTTCGATCTTCAACAGCGTCATGCCTGTGCCTCCAACGGGCTGTCATCGCCGCCCAATGCCAGGAACTCGGCATGGGACACCGCCACGAAACGCACCCGATCACCCGGCTGCAGCAGGCTGTAGCCTTCACGCTCGCGATCGAACAGGCGAACCGGGGTACGCCCGATCAGGTTCCAGCCGCCCGGCGACACCGCCGGATAGGCCGCTGTCTGGCGCTCGGCAATGCCGACACTGCCGGCCGCCACGCGCTTGCGCGGAGTACTCAGCCGCGGGGAGGCCAGGCGTTCGTCCACCAGCCCCATGAAACCGAACCCGGGGGCGAAGCCAAGGGCGAACACCGGGTACTCGCGCTCGCTGTGCAAGCGGATCACCGCTTGCTCGCTCAAGCCACTGCGTGCGGCCAGCAACGGCAGCTCAGGGCCCACAGAGGCGTCGTACCACACGGCAATCTCGTGCCGGCGGCCGCTGGTGCCCGAGCCTGGCTGCAGCCCCTCCAGCGCCTGGCCGATCAACGCCCTCGCCTGCCCTGGCGGCATATCGAACTGCACCATCAGCGTGGTATAGGACGGCACCAGGTCCACCAGATGCTCACCGAAAGCGGCACTCAAACGTTGGCTCGCCGCGAGGAGCCACGGCATGTTGGCCTCGTCGATACGGTCAAACAGGCGCACCATCAGGCTATCGATCGCGACCGCCTCGATACGCAGCTTCATGCCGACCCCAGCGCATCGAGCGCCTGGCGGATCTGCCGCACCGCCGCTACCGAGCTGTCATTGTCACCGTGCACGCACAACGTACTCGCCTGCAGGCGCAAGGCACTGCCATCGTCGGCCACCAGCGTTTCACCACGGGCCAGGCGCAAGGCCTGCTCGACCACCAGGGCCGAATCGTGATGAACCGCACCCGGCAGGCGCCGCGACAGCAAATGGCCGCTGGCGGTGTAGGCGCGGTCGGCGAACGCCTCGAACCACAACGGCACGCCAACCTCGTCACCCAAGGCCCGTGCTGCGCTGTCGTCGGCAGTGGCCATGAGCATCAAGGGCAAACTGGGGTCATACCCTGCCACGGCTTCGAGCACGGCACGCAGCTTGAGCGGGTCGGCCATCATGTCGTTGTAGAGCGCGCCGTGGGGCTTGATGTAGGCCACGCGGCCACCCTGGACCTTGCAGATACCGTCGAGAGCACCGATCTGATAGTGCAGCAGGTCGCGAATTTCCTCGGTACTGCAGGCCATGGAGCGGCGACCGAAGCCGACCAGGTCCGGGTAGGCCGGATGGGCGCCGATGGTCACGCCATGCTGCAGGGCCAGCGCCACGGTCCGGCGCATGGTGCCGGGGTCGCCGGCATGGTAGCCGCAGGCGATGTTGGCGCAGTCGATGTAGGGCATCACCTCGGCATCCAGGCCCATGCGCCAGCTGCCAAAGCTTTCCCCCATGTCACAATTGAGTAGCAGGCGTTTCACCTGGCGAGCTCCCGTGTCGATGTTCATGTGCCTACCTTAACGCGCCTGAAGGTGTTTGCCGCGTGTTTCCGGCAGGCTCAAGGCCGCCAGGATCACCACACCGTACGACACCGCGGCAAACCCGCCAATGCCCAGCCCCAGCGGCACCTTCTGGCCAAGCAGGCCGATCAGCAAGGGGAACATCGCGGCGATGATCTTGCCGACGTTGTAACAAAACCCCTGCCCCGAGCCACGGATGCGGGTGGGGAACAGTTCGGTGAGGAAGGCCCCCATGCCGCTGAAGATGCCCGAAGCGAAAAAGCCCAGCGGGAAACCCAGCCACAGCATCACGCCATCGCTGACCGGCATCTGGGTATACAGCAGCACGATGATGAACGAGCCCACAGCGAACAGGATGAAGTTCTTCTTGCGCCCCAAAATGTCAGACAGGTATGCGCTGACCACATAGCCGATGTAGGAGCCGACGATCACCATCGCCAGATAGCCACCGGTACCCAGCACACTCAAGCCGCGCTCATTCTTGAGGAAGGTCGGCAGCCACGAGGTGATGGCGTAGTAACCCCCCAGCGCACCAGTGGTCAGCAGGGATGCACGTACGGTGGTCCAGAGCATGCCGGGGGCGAAGATCTCGTAGAACTGCGAGGGCGCCTCGCTGCTCTGCACTGCCTTGGCCTGGCGATACACCTCAGGGTCTTTGACCAGGCGGCGGACGAATATCACGAAAATGGCCGGCACCAGCCCCAGCAGGAACAGCGCGCGCCACGCCTGCTCCGCCGGTAGCCAGGAGAACAGCAGGGCATAGAGGATAGCCGTGAGGCCCCAGCCGATGGCCCACCCGGACTGCACCATGCCCACCGCCTTGCCACGGTCCTGGGCGCGGATCACCTCACCGATCAGCACCGCGCCGGCGGTCCATTCGCCGCCAAAGCCGAAGCCCATCAGGGTCCGGGCGATCAGCAGCTGTTCGTAGTTCTGGGCGAAGCCGCAGAGGAAGGTGAAGAAGGCGAACCACAGCACCGTCAGTTGCAAGGTGCGTACGCGGCCGATGCGATCGGAGAGGATACCAGCGACCCAGCCGCCGATGGCCGACGCGATCAGGGTGCTGGTGTGGATCAGCCCGGCTTCGGTAGTGCTGATGCCCCACAGCATGATCAGCGTGGGGATGACGAAGCTGAGCATCTGCGTGTCCATGCCGTCCAGGCCATAGCCGATCTTGCAGCTCCAGAACGTGCGCCGTTGCTGGGAGTCGATGTCGCGGTACCAGGCGAACGGCCCGGTCGAAGGTGGGGATTGCACCTGTTGCTGCACGCCGCTTGGGTTCATGCTTGCCTCGGCTTGTTGGTATTGTTTTATGGGCGACGTCTGGCGTCGCGGCCTGGGCGTCATGTTCAGAGCCCGCAGCGCCCGAGTCCAACGAGAAAAACCGCCGGTCTGGAACAAGAAAAACTGATCATGAACCTACGCTTCCTCGAAACCTTCGTCTGGGTCGCCCGGCTCAAGAGCTTCCGCCTCACCGCCGAAAAACTATTCACCACCCAGGCGTCGGTCTCCAGCCGCATCGCGGCGCTGGAAGCCGACTTGGGCGTCAAGCTGCTGCTGCGCGATTCACGCGGCGTCAGCCTGACCCCGGAGGGCAGCAAGGTGCTGGAGTATGCCGAGCGCATGCTCGATACCGCCAAGGCCATGAAGCAGTCGCTGGACAGCGACCGGGCCAAGGTCGGGCGCATCCGCCTTGGCGTGATGGACACCGTGATCCACACCTGGATGAGCGCGCTGGTGGCCGAGTTGAGCGAACGCTACCCGCAGGTGGAAATCGAGTTGGTGGCCGATACTGCGCTGAACTTGCGCGAACAGCTGCAAAAAGGCTTTATCGACGTGATCCTGCAAACCGACCTGCTGCGCGAACAGTCGATCCGCAGCCTGGACCTGGCGCGCTATCCGATGGGCTGGGTGGTGGCGGCAGGGTCCGCCCAGCACCGTGACTACGCTTCGTTGGCCGAGCTTGGGCGTGAGCGGATCGTCACGTTCTCGAAGAACTCACGGCCGCACCAGGAGGTGCTCAGCCTGTTGCAGGCCGCTGGCGCCCAAACCCCGCGGCTCAACTGCGTGAACTCGGTGGCGGCGATCACACGGCTGTTGCGCGACGGCTTCGGCATTGGTGCGCTGCCGCCCGCGCTGGTGGACGCTGAACTGAGCCGGGGGGAGTTGGTGCTGCTCGAAGGGTTGCAACCACCGCCGAGCCTGGAACTGGTGGTGGCCTGGCAGACTGGGGTAGCGCTGGTGGATGAAGTGGTCGGGGTGTGCCGGCAAGTGCTGGAGCGCTATGCGCGGGATGTGGGGGGGGCAGCGGATTGTGCTGGTCTGAGAAATGCTGGTCCCTGTACCGGCGTTCACAGCGCTACCAGGCAGGCAACTGTCTTACCCAACTGCCAGGAAGTTGATGCAAGTCCTTTGGGAGGCGACCTGAGGTTAATGTTAGGCAATTCGTGTGATAAGGGCTGCTTGCGCAGCCCATCGCCGGCAAGCCGGCTCCCACCCCGACCGCGGAGTCCTTAAGGCCTGCGCTGGACCTGTGTAAGCAACCGTCTTGCCCAAGTTCCATAAGCGGGCGCAATCCATGTGGCAGCCGGCTTGCCGGCGAAAGGGCCGGGCCTGACACAGCGTGATCAACGCCAACTCTCTTTAACCACCTTACGCCGCCCACCAAGAATCACCCAGCCAATTCCCAGCAACAGGCTTTCGACGACAAACGCCAGCACAAACCCTGCCCCCACGCCCCAGCCAATCGCCTCCGGCACCAGGAGAATCTGATAGCTGTACCCCTTGAGCGTCTCGTCGCGCATCTGCGGATCAGGCTGCACCAGCACATGCCAGGTGCGGCTGACCCACGAGCCTTGCAAGGCCTGCCATTCGTCCTCGAGCATCTGGTTGCGGATCAGCAGGCTTTCGATGCTGTTGGCATCGCTGTTGAACACCACATCGTCACTGCTGCGGTAATGCCGCACCAGCGCCTGCAAATCGCCCTTGAAGAAACGTTCGGCGGTCTGTTTGAAGCCATCGAGTGCCTGGCGCGATTCGAACAGGTGCGCCTCGACCCGCTGGCTGTAGTCCTTGACCAGCCCAGGCACCTGGATACCGGCCAGCAGGCCGAAGGTGAACAGCAGCAACCGCAGGTAACTTCTGAACATGCAGCGTCCTTAGCTCTGGCCTTGCGTAACGCACTCTCCGTGCCGCCACAGGCCCCATTGGCCCGGTTCGTAGCGCCGCCAGGTCTCGTTCTCGGTCAAGGCCTCGGTGGCAATCACCGTGACCACGTCATTGGGGGTGGTTTGGGTGTGAAAGTCGACGATCAGGTCGACATCCTTCAACCGCGCCGCGCCAAAGGGGGCGCGACGGGTAATGTGTACCAGCTTGGTCGAACAGAAACAGAACAGCCAGTCACCATTGCTGAGCAGGCAGTTGAACACGCCCTTGCCGCGGTACTCGGCACAGGCTTCGACCAACACCGGCAGCAGCTGTTCCACCGCGACCGGCTCAGGGAAAGCGGCACGGATGCGGTTGAGCAAGTCGCAAAAGGCGGCTTCGCTGTCGGTGTCACCCACTGGCCGGTAGAAGGTTGCCTCACCCTGGAACGCCCCTAGCTGGCCGTTGTGGGCGAAGCACCAGTTACGGCCCCACATTTCGCGCACGAACGGGTGCGTATTGGACAGGCACACCTGGCCCACATTGGCCTGGCGGATATGGCCAATGACCACTTCGCTCTTGATCGGATAACGCTGCACCAGGTTGGCGACTTCCGACTCGCTGCTCGCTGCCGGGTCCTGGAACAGTCGCAGGCCGCGACCTTCGTAGAAACCGATGCCCCAACCGTCACGGTGCGGGCCGGTGCGGCCGCCACGTTGCATCAGGCCGGTGAAGCTGAAGACGATGTCGGTGGGGACGTTGGCGCTCATGCCCAGCAGTTCGCACATGGTGCTGCCTCCGCTTACAGACGTGGCTCGACCCGGCCACCAGAAGCCGCGGCAGGCGGTGGGTCATTGCGGTAACGGTCACCGCGTTCGGCGGCCAGCGGTGCCCCGACGCCCACTGGGTCGTCCTCGGCAGCCAGGCGCTTGGCTGCGGCCTCCTGCTGCTCGCGACGCTCGCGGGCACGCTTTTCCAGCGGCCAGCGCAGCAGCACGAAGGCCAGGTACAGGCCAAAGGCGATCAGGCCGTACATGGCAAAATCCGATACCGCGCGCCAGGCGTTGTTGCCCACCTTGAAGGCAACGTCCAGGGCAGTGATGGCGATGGCCGGGGCCATGGCATCCTTACCGGGGTCAACGACGGTCGGGGTCAATAACAGGACCGCGAGGATCACCCGCAGCGGCTCGCGCAGCCAGCGCCACATCCAGCCAGTGAGTTTGAAACCCACCCAGAGACAACCCAGGGCAGCAACAGCGTAAAGGCCCCAGGCGAGGGTATAGTCGTTCTCGGTCATGGTGATCGTGCAAGCCAGGCAAAGAGTTGCCTATGATAAACACTTTTCCGGGCGCAGGCGCCCCCCCAGCCAAGAGATCCCCGATGCCCAACGCGCTCCAGCCCCCCATCGCCCGCCAAGACCAGGCCGCCGACCCCTACGCCTGGTTGCAACAGCGCGACACCCCTGAGGTGCTTGAGTACCTGCAGGCCGAAAACGCCTACCAGCAAGCGTGCCTGGCCGACCAGGCGCCCCTGCGCGAACAGCTGTTCGAAGAGATCAAGGGCCGTATCCTGGAAACTGACCTGTCATTGCCCTCCCCCTGGGGCCCCTACCTGTATTACACCCGCACCACAGCGGGCGATGAGTACCCGCGCCACTATCGCTGCCCACGGCCTGCCGATGACAGCAACACAGTGGACGAACGCCAGGAACAGCTGCTGCTCGACCCCAACGCCCTGGCCAACGGCGGCTTTCTGGCCCTTGGCGGCTTCAGCGTCAGCCCCGATCACCGCCTGCTGGCCTACAGCCTCGACACCAGCGGCGACGAGGTCTACAGCCTGTACGTCAAGGACCTGGCCAGCGGCAACCTGACCGCCCTGCCCTTCGACGACTGCGACGGCAGCCTGACCTGGGCCAATGACAGCCAGACGCTGTTCTTCGCCGAACTGGACGATACCCACCGCCCGTGGCGGCTGCGCCGTCACACGCTGGGCGAAACCGGCGCGCCGACCGTATTCGAAGAGCCGGACGGGCGTTTTTTCCTGCACTGTTACCGCGCCAGCTCCGAGCGCCAGCTGGTTTTGCTGCTCAACAGCAAGACCACCAGCGAAGCCTGGGTGCTGGACGCTGAAACGCCGCGGGCGGCATTCACCTGCCTGGCACCGCGCGCCGAGGGCCACGAGTACTTCCCCGACCACGGCCAGCTCGATGGCCAGTGGCGATGGTTCATCCGCAGCAATCAGGACGGTATCAACTTCGCGCTGTACCAGGCAGCGGCAGACCAGGTGCCCACCCGTGAGCAATGGCAGGTGCTGGTACCACACCGCGACGAGGTCATGCTCGAAGGCCTGAGCCTCAACGCCAGCGCCCTCACCTTGAGCCTGCGTGAAGGCGGGCTACCGATCATCGAAGTGCGCCCGCAAGGCACGCCGGCCTACCGCGTCGAACTGCCTGACGCGGCCTATAGCCTGTACGTGCAGGACAGCCTGGAGTTCGCCAGCACGCGCATCCGCCTGCGCTACGAGGCGCTCAACCGCCCGGCCCAGGTGCGTCAGCTGGATCTGGCCACGGGCGCGCAGGCGGTGCTCAAGCAAACCCCGGTGCTGGGCGATTTCGATGCCGGTGACTACGTCAGCGAACGCCTGTGGGCCACCGCCGCCGATGGCACCCAGGTGCCGATCAGCCTGGTACGCCGCAAACAAGACCAGGGCAAGACGGTACCTCTGTACCTGTACGGTTACGGTGCCTACGGCGAGAGCCTCGACCCGTGGTTCTCGCATGCCCGCCTGAGCCTGCTGCAACGCGGTGTAGCCTTTGCCATCGCCCATGTGCGCGGTGGCGGCGAGCTGGGTGAAGCCTGGTATCGCGCCGGCAAGCAGGAGCACAAGCCCAACAGCTTCAGCGACTTCATCGCCTGCGCCGAGCACCTGATCGCCCAGGGCGTGACAGCCTCCGACCGCTTGGCCATCAGTGGCGGCAGCGCCGGTGGCCTGCTGATCGGTGCCGTGCTCAACCTGCGCCCGGAGCTGTTCCGCTGCGCCATCGCCGAAGTGCCGTTCGTCGACGTGCTCAACACCATGCTCGACCCCGACCTGCCATTGACCGTCACCGAGTACGACGAATGGGGCAACCCGCAAGAGCCACAGGTGTACGAGCGGATCAAGGCCTACGCGCCCTACGAGAATGTCAGCGCCCAGGCCTACCCGGCCATGCTGGTGGTCGCTGGCTATAACGACAGCCGCGTGCAGTATTGGGAGGCAGCCAAGTGGGTGGCGCGCCTGCGTACACTCAAGACCGACAGCAACCTGCTGCTGCTCAAGACCGAGATGGGAGCCGGCCACGGCGGTATGAGCGGGCGCTACCAGGGGTTGCGAGACGTGGCACTGGAATATGCGTTCGTCTTCAATGAGCTGGGCGTGGTTTAAAACGCGCTTTTCGTTGTCATAGCTTCGAGGGCCAATGGCCCTGATTGCCGGCAAGCCGACGATCAGGGCGGCCTCAGAACTTTCGGACAACACCCGCCAAGAAGAACGACACATGCCCGACCAGACCCATCTCAGCGCCGAAATCCGCGACATGCTCATGGACTGCGACCTGTTCGATACCTTGCAGCCCGGTGACTTCCATACCGCCGCAGGCTACTTCAGCCTCGCCACCCTGGTCGAAGGCGAAACCATCTTCAACGAAGGCGATGCCGGCACCTTCATGTGCATCCTGCACCGGGGGGTGGTTTCAGTGCGCAAGACCGACGCCCACGGTGCCCAAGTGGAGATCGCCACGCTGCGCAGTGGCCGCGCCTTCGGCGAAATGGCTGTGCTGGACGGCGAGCGCCGCTCGGCCAGTTGCATGGCTGCCAGCGACTGCCTGCTGCTGACCTTGGGCAAGGATTCGCTGGAAAAGATGCTCAACGAAGCCCCACGCATCGCCGCACGGATCATCCGCGCATTGGCCGTAGCCTTGTCGAAACGCCTACGGATGCAGGACGGGCAGCGCCTGGCGCTTTAATTATCCTTCGCAGCCGGCTTGTCAGGTTCGGTGCGCAACCCAGGCAGTGGCTGATCCTTCGGCGGCCCTGGCAGCGGAATGGGCGGCAGCAGCGGCGCGCCGGGCTGCCTGTCATAGGCCTTGGGGGCAGTGCTCGGGGTAATCTGAGGGTACGGCGTGGGCGTTGCTGTGCCAGGTGCTCCCGGCACCGGTGTGGTGATACGTGGCGGCGTGCCGGCGGCATGCACCAAGGGCAGGCCGGCTAAAAGCAGCGCGGCGAGGATCGCACGAAACATCAGCAACCTCCTGTCTGAACATTTCTACAGGCTACGCCTTAATACGCGTTTTCGCCTGTCCGCTTGCCCCGCAAGCGCGCTAGACTCATTGGCATAACCGTTACCTGCCTGATCAGAACAAAGGAAACACCATGAGTTCGGCATCCACGTCCGCCGCCACCGCCCGCCTCGACCGTATCCTCGCCGACGCCAAGCGCGACAAAGAGATGGGCTACCGCGACAAAGCCTTGAGAATGTACCCGCACGTGTGCGGCCGTTGCGCCCGTGAGTTCGCCGGCAAGCGCCTGAGCGAGCTGACCGTTCATCACCGTGACCACAACCATGACAACAACCCACAGGACGGCTCCAACTGGGAGCTGCTGTGCCTGTACTGCCACGACAACGAGCATTCGCGCTATACCGACCAGCAGTACTTCAGCGAAGGCTCCACCAGCACCCCGAGCATTGCCAAGGCCACGCACAACCCGTTCGCCGGGCTGGCTGGCTTGCTGAAGAAAGACTGACTGTCGACAGAGCCCCCCGCTGCCGCCGGCGAGCCCGTATAATCGCGCTTTTTTTGCGAAGGGCCCCGGCACGTGGCTAACAAACGGTACAGTTGCATCGGCCTGTTCAACCCAAAATCTGCAGAGAACGTAGGCTCGGTGATGCGCGCAGCGGGTTGCTACGGCGTGAACTCGGTGTTCTACACCGGCAAGCGCTATGAGCGCGCCCGCGACTTCGTCACTGACACCAAGCGCGTGCACTACGATATTCCGTTGATCGGCATCGACGACCTGCAGCGCATCATCCCGCTGGGTTGCACACCCGTTGCAGTGGAGTTGGTGGAAGGTGCTCGGCCCTTGCCTGAATACACCCACCCTGATCGCGCCATTTACATCTTCGGGCCGGAAGACGGCAGCCTCGATGCGAACGTGCGCGCGTGGTGCGAAGAAACCATCTATATCCCCACCGAAGGCTGCATGAACCTGGCCGCGACGGTGAACGTGGTGTTGTACGACCGTTTGGCCAAGGGCCTCAATACCCGCTCGGGGCCCAAGTTCAAATAGCGCAGCGCCCTGCCGGCATGGGCACATGTGACCACCTGGCAAACCGACTGAACGTGTGCAGCAACCCTCTGGTCAGCTGCTTACACTTCAGATGGAGGGCTTGCCATGCTCGATATTCATTCCACTACGGCGTCACCGGACCATAACGTACAGGGCCTGGAGCGGGTCGGTTCACTGGCCGGTGGTGCGCTGATGTTCACCAAGGGTATGCGCCACGGCGGGCTGGTCGGGCTACTGCAGATGGTGTTCGGTGGCATTGCGGTGGCGCGCGGGGTCAGTGGGCATTGCTCGACCAAGGCCTGGTGGCAGAAGCATCGACAGGAATATCACCGTTTGCGCTCGGATATCGAACGCAGTGCCACCGAGCTCGAGGCGCTCAAACGCAGTGCCGAGGCGGCGACGGAGGGGGTGACGGTAACGGGGAAGGACCCGCTCACGGGTAGTTGATCAGCGGCTTGTACGGGCCCTGTCGCCGGCAAGCCTGCACCCACCCTCACTGCCCAGCCCGTTGAAACGGTGTGGCAGAAGTGGAAGCAGGCCTGCCGGCGACAGGGCCGGCTGAGCCAGCCTGGCGCTAACGCAACGCCTTGCTCTGCAACACTTCGGATCGGCGCCCCAGCACGTTCTCACTGATCTGCACGAATTCCTCGGTGCTCACCTTCGGCAAGCGCATGAGCGCCTGCGTCACATCATCCAGCGAGCGCTTGGCCTGGGTGTGGATGCGTATTTCCTTGTCCAGCGCCTGCAGCAGCAACACCCCACGGGCAACCTGGGCCGTACTTGCCCGCTCACCACGCAGCTGGCTGACCTTGGCACCCTGCTTCTGCAAACGCGCCTGCCACACCTGGTAGCGGTCATCGCTCACACCCCCCGCCCGGCGCAGCAACTCGTCGGCGTAATAATCGCTGAGGCTTTGGCCCAGCCAGTCGCTGTCAGCACTCACACGGATCTGCGCAAACAGCTGCACCAGTTCACGCAGCAACGGGCTGTTACCGCTCTCACTGACCATGGGCCGCGCGCTGTGCAGGTACAGCGAGCCCCGCGCTGACATTGCTCCGCGCCACATGCCATCGCGTGCCCCCACCAACAGCAACTTTGCCGGGTCGCGGGGGAATACGGCCTGCAGGTGCGGCCAGACGAAGGTCAACAGGGTGAGACTGTCCATGCGGCGCATGCCCTGCCCTACCGGTGCCGCCACCGTCACGTCCGTCTCGCCCAGGCGCGCACGTCGGCTGCCAAGGTCGCCGGCCAGCATCCAGCCAGTCGGGCGATCGAACAGGCGCGACACGTTGTCGATACGGAACTTGTCCTTGCCGATACGCGGCCAGGACGTTTCGATGCTTTTCCAGCCTTCAGGCAGGTCGACCGACAGGCGCGCCACCAGTTCGGTGCCGTCTTGCTGGTCGAGGCGTGCCGGTGGCACCAACTGGTCACCCAGGAACAACGCCCAGTGGGGCGTGATGCGTGAGGAATAGGCGCCGCTGCGCACCTTCTGGTCCAGCTTGACCCGGTAGCTGAGGCTGGTCTTGCCCGCCGCCGGGTGCCACACGCCGCGCTCCCCCTGCACCTGCCACTGGCCGTCCGCCTGGAAGCCGCTGTACGCCCCCTGCTTGCCCAGGTCGAAGTCCAGGCTACGCACGGCACTGCCGTCTGCCAGGGTCAGGCGCACTTCGGCCTGGCCATTGGCAGGCAGCAGCCGCACCTGATAGTCGAGGTCGACTTTCTTCGCCCAGGCCGGCGAGCAGGCCATAAGGCCCAGCAGGAGCAACAGCTGGCAACGCATACAGAAACTCCTTGTTCCCCAGAGGCGACGGAGGGTGCCGCTCAGCTGGCGCGAAAAATCAGGTGGTCTTCCCAGTCGTCTTCGTCCACATCCTGCTCCCTGAGCATACGCCCGGACTGGGAAATGCGCTGTTCATGCACCTGGGTGCGATCGCCACAGACCAGGTGGTGCCAGGCCGGCAGGTCCTTGCCCTCGCTGACCAGGCGATACCCGCAGGTGCTCGGCAGCCACTTGAACTGGTCAGCCTTGCCTGGGGTGAGCTGAATACAATCGGGCACCTGGGCGAAACGGTTGGGGTAATCGCTGCACTGGCAGGTGTTCATGTCCAGCAGCTTGCAGGCGATACGGGTGTAATAGACGCTGTTGTCGTCCTCGTCCTCGAGCTTTTGCAGGCAGCAAAGGCCACAGCCGTCACACAGCGATTCCCACTCTTGCGGGTCGAGTTGTTCGAGGGTCTTGCGCCGCCAGAACGGCGCGCTTTCAGCGATCATCACACGGGTTTCCTGCATTGGGCCTGCGCCAAGCTTCACGCTGGAGGCTCCAGGCAAATTGCGGCGCTTACGGCTTTGTTCTGTGGTTTTGAGCGTGGCGCCATGGCGGCGCCAGTCTAGAGCCTGGCCTTGGGCAATGCCAGACCGCCTGTCAGTGCCCTATGGCTGCAGTTCAATAGCCCCGCGCGAAATCCACTTCGCCACGCAAACCTTGCCCTGCCTGGTAGTGCCGCACGTTCTCGACAAACAACCGTACCATCGCCGCTGGCGAAGTCGGTGCCGAGCTGTGCCCGGTCAGCAACAACCCCCACGCGGTCCAGAACGGGTGACGCTGCGGCAACGGCTCCTGCCGGCACACATCGATCACCGCGCCCGCCAGGTCGCCCTGCTTCAGCGCCTGGACCAGGTCGGCATCGACCACCGCCACACCACGCCCGGCATTGATGAACAGCGCGCTAGGCTGGAAACACTTGAACAGTGCGGCATCATAAAGATCATGGGTTGCCGGCGTATCCGGCAACAGGTTGAGCACGTAATCGGCCTGCCCGACCATCCGCGGCAAATCAGCCAACCCGGCGACCTCGACGAACGGCGCCTGCTCGCGGGGCGTGCTGGCGATGCCATACAGGGTCATGCCAAACGGCAAGAGGCATTCGGCTACACGCTGGCCGATATCGCCGGTGCCCACGATCAGCACCTTGCGCCCTTCGAGCGTCCCCCCCGGGCGGTCGTCCCACCGGCGCTCTACCTGGCTCACCAGCCGAGACAGCACTTCGCGCTCGTGCCCCAGCATGTAGGTGAGCATGTACTCGGCCATCACTTGGCCAAAGATGCCGACCGCACGGGTCAGGCGGTAATCACGCGGCAGGCCATCGGCCAGCAAGGGCGTGATGCCGGCCCAGGTCGATTGCATCCAGGCCGGCTTGTGGCCCTGGCGCAGCAGGCTTGCCAGCAAGTCTGGCTGGCCCAGCCAGACCGAACACTGGGGTGCCTGCAAGGCCAGCTCGGCGGAATCGCCGCTGGTCAGGATTTCCAGGTCCGGGGCCGCGCCAGCCAGCAGCCCGGCATAGTTGGCATGATCCTGCTCAGCGATCAGAACGCGCATCAAAGTGACAACCTTGGCAGACAACGAAGGCGGCCCGGCATGCAGGCCACCTGAGGGTGTGGAGGGATCGTGGCCGGATCAGACCGGGTCGTTACGGCGCAGAAGCTCTTCCGGCAAATGTTCGATGTACTCGTCCTCGGCCGGTGGCATCTGCAGGTGGTAACCCTGGTTATCAAGATTGTCCAGCACCTTGGCAATGTCCTCGCGGGCGAGCTTGCGCTCGGGGCTCAGCACCAGGTCGAAGGCATGTACGGGCGTGCCGAAGAACGGCAGCAGCGCCTCGGGCACGCGCTCCAGGCCCTCGGCCTTGAGTACGTAGAGGTACATCTCGTTCTTGCGCGGGCTCTTGTAGATCGAGCAGATACGTTTCATCGGGTTTCTCCGGCGCCCGCCAGTTCGTCCAGCAGGGCCTGGCCCATCCGCTCACGGCGCCAGCCGCGCAACGAATCGGGCAGTTGATAGGGGCCATTGGGGTAGCCGCTCTTGAGCAAGGCTTCCAGGGCCTTTTTGCGCAGCATCAGCTCCGGGGCAATGCCCAGACGCTCGCCTTCGGCCTGGCCGATGGCGCGCAGGCGCTTGAGGATGCCGGCCGCTTCGATCGGAAGCGGCTCGGGCAGCGTCGCCGGCCATTGCTCAGGCGGCAGGCTGGCGGCCCGTTTGATCACCTCGACCAGGCAGGCGCCATCCTGGCGGATGGTGCGCGGATGCATGTCGTCGATCTTGGCCAGGGCCGACAGGTTGTCCGGCTGGTTCTTGGCCATCGGCCACAGCGAGTGCTCCTTGAGAATGCGGTTGCGCGGCACATCGCGGCTGCGTGCTTCACGCTCGCGCCAGGCGCACAGTTCCCGCAGCACCGCCAGTTGCTGGCGGCTCAGCTTCCAGGCCAGCTTCACATCGCGGTACAGGGTTTCGGGCTCGACCTCGCGGCGCAAGGCCGCGACCAGTTCGGCACCGTCTTCCAGCACCCACGCGTACTTGTCGTCCGACAGACGTGGGCGCAGGGCGGCAAACAGTTCGGCCAGGTGCACGGCATCTTCGGCTGCGTAGCTGATCTGGGTGTCCGACAGCGGGCGCTGCAGCCAGTCCGAGCGGGTCTCACCCTTGGGCAATTCAAGGCCCAGCACTTCCTGGACCAGGCGCGAATAGCCCATGGAGAAGCCCAGGTTCAGGTAGCCCGCGGCCAACTGCGTGTCGAACAGCGGCTGCGGCAGCTTGCCGGTCAGGCGCAGCAGCACTTCGAGGTCTTCGCTGCAGGCGTGCAGCACCTTGACCACACCGCTGTCTTCCAGCAGGTCGGCCAAAGGCTGCCAGTTGCCGATCAGCAACGGGTCGATGAGAAAAGCGCGCTCGCCGTCACCGATCTGGATCAGCCCAGCTTTCGGATAAAAGGTGTCGACCCGCATGAATTCGGTGTCGAGCGCCACGAAGGGCAGCGTGCGCCACCTCTGGCAGAGTTCGGCCAGGGTCTGGTCGTCACGGATCCAGTGTATTTCGATGGCCACGAGGCTCTCCCACAAACGTTGGCGCGCAGTATATACGGCGCGGGCACTGCGGGTGAAACCTGACTGACATCCGCGCCGGCCGCCGGGTAGCTCGCGCTGCCGGTCAGCCTGGCAAGCGATGCTTGGCGTAAGGCTCGCGGTCGATATCCAGCACTTCCACACACAGTTGCAGGTCTAGGCCAGCCTGCGCCGGTATGGCCTCACGCAGTACCTCCAGCAAGCTGGCGGACAATTGTTTCTTTACCTCCGCCGGGCGCCCGCTGAGGATGGCCAGGCGCACATGGGCGAACGCCCGCTCGGCTGGCGCAGTGCCCACCCGGTAATGGGCGAACGCCTGGGCGCGGCTTTTGATGTCTGCCTCATCGGCGAACTGGCCGCTGCCGACCAGGGCGTGATTCAGGCGCAGCAGCAGTACCTCGACATTGAGCTCGCGCAGGTTGTCGCTGTATTCCAGGTTCAGGTGAGGCATGGCACAGGTTCCAGGCGTTGGGGGAAGCGACAGCCTACCCCAGTCCCCTAGCCGCGCAAAGGCGGCTATCCTCAAAGGTCAGGACCTTACTGACAACCCTGACAGAGGTGAAGAAATGCCAGTTCCGCATGATCTGCTCGCTGACTTGCACGTTACCGCCGATGCATTCCAGGCACGGATAGACAAGGACCCGACGCTGCATGCCCTGCATAAGGAATACAACGCCAAAGACAAGGAGGTGGTGGCCGCCGAAGGCAATGGCACCAACGACGATGCCGTCAACCGCCTGCGCAAGGAGCGCCTGCTGATCAAGGACAAGATCGAGCGAATCATTCATCCGCCGAAATCCTGATGGCTTTCTGCTGAATCAACCGCCCTGTCGCCGGCAAGCCGGCTCGCTGGCGACAGGGCCTGCAACCGTTACATGCCAGCCGATGCGTTCAAGGCCCCGTCCAGATCTTCGATCAAGTCCCGGTAATCCTCGATCCCGATCGACAGCCGCAACACGCTCTCACTGATGCCCATCAGCCCCTTCTGTTCCGGGCTCAGTGAATTGTGCGACATGCTCCAGGAGTGGTTGATCATGCTCTCCACACCCCCCAACGAGTCGGCCAGGACAAATATCTGCAAGGCCTCCACCAGGCGATTGAGCGCCGCCCGGTCACCGTTCCTGACCTTCATGGCCACCACCGCTCCGCCAGCGCGCATCTGGCGCTTGCACAGTGCGTGCTGCGGGTGGCTTTCCAGCCCCGGGTAATAGACCTGCTCGATCTGCGGATGGCTTTCCAGGAAGCGTGCCACCTGCAGGGCATTGGCACACTGACGCTCCATGCGCACGTCGAGGGTTTTCAGGCCGCGCAAGGCCAGGTAACAGTCGAACGGGCCCTGGATCGCCCCCACGGCCATGCTGATCTTGCGCAGGCGCCCCAGCAATTCATCGTTGGCAGCCACCACCACGCCGCCGGTCAGGTCGGAGTGGCCGCCAATGTATTTGCTGGCCGAATGCATCACCAGGTCCACACCCAGGGTGATCGGCCGCTGGTTCCACGGCGAGCAGAAGGTGTTGTCGATGCAGGTGAGAATACCCCGCGCCCGAGCAAGGTCGCAGACCGCCTTGATGTCGACCAGGTGCAGCAATGGGTTGGTCGGCGACTCGATCCAGATCAACTGGGTTTCGGGTTTGATCGCCGCCGCTACGGCCGCCACATCGTTGAGGTCGACATAGGTGGTGGTAATGCCCGAGGTGCGTGCTCGGTAGTCTTCAAGAATGCGGAAGGTGCCGCCGTATACACCGTTCATCACCACCACATGAGCGTCCTTGGGGAGCAGCTCCAGCACCGTGGCGGTGGCGTTTACACCGGAGGCACATGCCACCGCGCCCACACCCTCTTCAAGTGCCGCGACACAACTTTCATAGGCATGCCGGGTCGGGTTGCCCACCCGGCTGTAGGCGTATTCCGGGTTGTCATCGAGGCTGCGCTTGATATACGAGCTGGCGGTGTAGATAGGCGGGAAGATCGCGTTGTCGGCGACACTGAACTGTTCACCGGCGTGAATGGTACGGGTGGCGAAATTGCGCGGCTTGTCGGACATGGTCAGGCCCATTTGGCAGATGTAAGTGCGCAACTATCGCACAATCACCTGCCGCCACAACGCCCGTGGTGGCGGGAATTTTTTCTATCGTTGGGGTAATCTGGGGAATATTTTACTGACCGCCAGCGGGTTTCCATGGACAGTTTCGACCAGCACATCCTCACCCTGCTCCAGCGCGACGCGTCGCTCTCGCTCAAGGATTTGGCCGAAGCCGTCAACCTGTCCACCACCCCCTGCTGGAAGCGGGTCAAGCGCCTGGAAGAGGACGGCTACATCCTCGGCCGCGTCGCCCTGCTCGACCCCGACCGCCTGGGCCTGGGCCTGACGGTGTTCGTCCAGCTCAAGACCCAGCGCCACGACAGTGCCTGGTTGGAGCAATTCGCCGAGACGGTGAAAGGCTTCGAGGAGGTGATGGAGTTCTATCGCATGTCCGGGGACTGGGATTACATGCTGCGGGTGGTGGTGGGCGATATCGCTGCCTACGACCGGTTCTATAAAAAGCTGATCACCAGCACCGACGGGCTCTCCAACATCACGTCCAGCTTTGCCATGGAACAGATGAAATACACCACGGCTTACCCGGTCCACAGGCCCTGATCGGTGCCAGCTCAGCACCCCTTCACTGCGCCGCCACCGCTTCGATCCGGTTCCCCGCCTTGGCCTTCTCGAGCCGAATCGCAATGAATTTGGAGGTCGGCGTATAGGTGCCTTCGCCGTAACTTTCCAGCGGCACCAGCGGGTTGGTCTCCGGGTAGTAGGCCGCCGCCTGCCCATCAGGGATGTCGTAGGGCACCAGGCGGAACCCCGACACCTGGCGTTCGACACCGTCCTCCCACAGCGACACCAGATCGACATGCTCACCCGGCTCGAAGCCCAGGCGGCGGATGTCGGCCTCGCTGACGAACACCACTTCCCGCAGGCCAAACACGCCCCGGTAACGATCGTCCAGCCCATACAGCGTGGTGTTGTACTGGTCGTGCGAACGCATCGTCTGCAGGATGAGGTCCGGCTTGTCGCCACGGGCGAGCACCTGGGCGTTGACCAGATGCTCGGGCAACGGGCTGGCACTGAAGCGCGCCTTGCCGGTTGCCGTGCGCCAGTTGCGCTCGGCAGCACTGTTGCCCAGGTGGAAACCACCTGGGTGCTGCAGCCGCTCGTTGAAGTTGGCGAAACCGGGGATGACATCGGCGATCATGCTGCGAATACGGCCATAGTCGGCCACCGCGTATTCCCAATCGATGGGCTTGTTGCCCAGCGTGGCCTTGGCCATGCCGGCGATGATCCAGGGTTCGGACCGCATGTGGGGTGAACGCGGGCGCAGCTGGCCATGGGAGATATGCACCATGCTGAAGGTGTCTTCCACGGTCACGCCCTGCGGCCCGCCGGCCTGCATGTCGATCTCGGTGCGCCCCAGGCAGGGCAGGATCAGCGCATCGCGGCCAGTGACCAGGTGCGAACGGTTGAGTTTGGTGGATATCTGCACCGTCAGCGCACAGTTGCGCAGGGCCGCGTGGGTGCGGGGCGTATCCGGCGTCGCCTGGGCGAAGTTGCCACCCAGCGCGATGAACACCTTGGCGCGCTGTTGCTCCATGGCCTGGATCGCCAGCACCGCGTTATGCCCATGGGCGCGAGGTACGCGGAACTGGAAGCGTTTTTCCAAGGCATCGAGCAACGCCGCCTTGGGTTTCTCGTCGATCCCCATGGTGCGGTCGCCTTGCACGTTGCTGTGGCCACGCACTGGCGAAAGGCCCGCGCCGGGCTTGCCGACGTTGCCGCGCAACAGCTGCAGGTTGACGATTTCCTGCACGGTAGGCACCGAGTGACGGTGCTGGGTGACGCCCATCGCCCAGCACATGATCACCCGCTCGGCCTTGCGGTACATGCGCGCCGCCAGCTCGATCTCGGCCAGGGTCAGGCCGGACTGCTCGACGATATGGTCCCACGAGGTGGCATCCACGGCCGCCAGGTAGGCGTCCACACCGCTGGTATGCGCGGCGATGAAGCCATGGTCGAATACCGCTGGTTCCCCCTTGGCCTGGGCTTCGCGCTCCCATTGCAGCAGGTACTTGGCAATGCCGCGCATGGCCGCCATGTCGCCGCCCAGGGCTGGGCGGAAGTAGGCGGTATTGGTCGGTTCGGAGCCGTTGCTGAGCATTTCGAACGGGTGCTGCGGGTGCTGGAAGCGCTCCAGGCCCCGCTCTTTGAGCGGGTTGAAACACACCACCTGGGCGCCGCGCTTGACCGCTTCACGCAGCGGTTCGAGCATGCGCGGGTGGTTGGTACCGGGGTTCTGGCCAATGACGAAGATCGCATCGGCCAGCTCCAGGTCATGGAACACGACCGTGCCCTTGCCTACGCCGAGGGTTTCCGACATGCCCACGCCACTGGCCTCGTGGCACATGTTCGAGCAGTCGGGGAAGTTGTTGGTGCCGTAGGCGCGGACGAACAACTGGTAGAGGAATGCCGCTTCGTTGCTGGCCCGGCCGGAGGTGTAGAACTCAGCCTCATCGGGCGATTCCAGCGCCTGCAAGTGCCGGGCGATCAAGGCAAAGGCCTCTTCCCAAGTGGTTTGCACATAGTGATCGGTGGCAGCGTCGTAACGCATCGGGTGCGTGAGGCGGCCTTGGTATTCGAGCCAGTAGTCGGTCTGGTCCTTCAGCGCGCTTACGCTGTATTTGGCGAAGAAGGCCGGGTCGACCGAGCGACCGGTCGCTTCCCAGTTGACCGCCTTGGCGCCGTTTTCGCAGAACTTGACCATGTCGCTTTCCGGCGACTCGCCCCAGGCGCAGCCGGGGCAGTCGAACCCGCCGTTCTGGTTGGTCTTGAGCATGGCCCGCAGGTTCTTGAAGGCGTTGTCACTGCCCAGCCAGCTCTTGGTCACGCTCTTGAGCGCGCCCCAGCCGGCGGCAGGCCCCTTGTAGTCCCTGATATGTTCGTCCTGGCTCATGCGGTCAATCCTCACGCGGGCATCGAATAGTGCAACGGATCGTGTCGTCCGCTGCTTTTTTCCAGCCTATGGAGACAGTCGGGGTGCCGTCCAATCGAAATGTCTTACGGGGTGATAGGCCGTTTCGATGATGGGGTGCACTTGGCGCCATGCACCGCGGTGGGCCGTGATAGATGAGATTGATCAAACGGTCGGGCAAAGCAATTTGACGGCGAACACCGCAGGTTATAGCGTGGAACCAGTCCCCCTCCCTTGCCGAGCGCGAACGTGGAACAGAACAGCCGGGCCCTGATCGACGGCTTCAACCGGAAAATCGACTACCTGCGGATGTCGGTCACGGACCGCTGCGACTTCCGTTGTGTCTATTGCATGGCCGAAGACATGCAGTTCCTGCCGCGCCAGCAGATCCTCAGCCTTGAGGAACTGTTCCAGGTAGCCGAACGCTTCGTCGCCTTAGGCACCCGCAAGATCCGCCTTACCGGTGGCGAGCCGCTGGTACGCCAGGGCATCGTCGACCTGTGCGGGCGCATTGCCGCCCTGCCCGGCCTGCGAGAGCTGTGCATGACCAGCAACGGCTCGCAGCTCCCGCGCCTGGCCCAGCCGCTGTTCGACGCAGGCCTGTCACGCCTGAACATCAGCCTCGACAGCCTCGATGCAGAACGTTTCAAGCAACTGACCCGCACCGGCGACCTGGCCCAGGTGATTGCCGGTATCGACGCGGCCCGCCGCGCGGGGTTTCAGCGCATCAAACTCAATTGCGTGGTGCTCAAGGGGCGTAACGACGATGAGCTGGTCGACCTGGTGCGCTTTGCCATCGACCGCGAACTGGACATCACCTTCATCGAAGAAATGCCGCTGGGCGTGATCAGCGAGCACGAACGCGGCGAGTCGTTCTGCTCCAGTGACGAAGTACGCGCGCGGCTGGCCGAACATTTCACCCTGATCGAATCGACCGAGTCGTCCCAGGGCCCGGCGCGCTACTGGCGCCTGGCAGAAGCGCCGAGCACCCGTGTCGGCTTCATCTCGCCGCACAGCCACAACTTCTGCGCCACCTGCAACCGTGTGCGCCTGACCGTCGAAGGCCGGCTGTTGTTGTGCCTGGGCAATGAACATTCGATGGACCTCAAACAGGTGCTGCGTGCCCACCCGGGTGATGCCGAGCGGCTGGAAAAAGCCATCCGCGATTCGCTGCACCTCAAGCCCTATCGCCATCATTTCGAGGTCGGTGGCGATGTGCAGATCCTGCGCTTCATGAACATGACCGGCGGCTGACCCGCCGTCTCTGGATCGCCATGATCGTCCACTCCCGCCCCGACGTGTTGCGCGTGCTGTTCACCCTCAAGGGTTCGATCGTCAAGCGCATTGCCTTGCGCTGCCTGACGGTCACCTTGCTCGCCGCCCTGATCGTGCTGGTCGAACGCCACTTCCCGGCGTTTTTCTACCCCGTCAGCGCTACCCCCTTCACGCTGCTTGGCCTGTCGCTGTCGATCTTCATGAGCTTTCGCAACAACGCCTGTTACGACCGTTGGTGGGAGGGGCGCAAGGCCTGGGGGAAGATGATCATCGAGGCCCGCTCGTTCATACGTGAAAGCGGGGTGATCACCGATGAAAAGCTGCGCGCCGAGTTGCTGCGCAGCCTGTGCGGCTTTGCCCATGCGCTCAATGCCCGGTTGCGCAATGAGGATGAAGTGGCCGCCGCCCGGCCGTGGCTGGCCAACCCTGCTGCGATCCGCGCGCACAATGTCTGCGACGGTATCTTGCAGGAGGTTGGCGCCCACTGCTCACGCCTGGCCGAACAGCAGCACATCAGTGAATGGCGCTACAGCCTGTTGGAGCAACGTCTGGTCGGGCTGTCGGAGGTGCAGGCCACCTGCGAGCGGATCAAGGGCACACCGCTGCCCTTCCCCTATACCCTGCTGCTGCACCGCACCATCTACATCTTCTGCCTGCTACTGCCGTTCGCCCTGGCCGAGCCGCTGGGCTGGCTGGCGCCGCTGTTTACTACCATCGTGGGGTACACCTTCTTCGGGCTGGATGCCATCGGCAATGAACTTGAAGACCCGTTCGGGCGAGACGAGAACGACCTGCCGACCGATGCCATGGTGCGCACGGTCGAGCGGGATGTGCTGGGGGCCTTGGGCGTGGAGCCGCTGCCACCGGCGTTGCAGCCAGTGGAGCATGTGCTGAGCTGACTGGCCCTAGCGCCGGGGCTGTTCAACCGCGCGTTGTGCAGGGCGCGGTGGGCTTGAGGTGCTTCACAAAATTACAAGGCTGGTGCCGCGCATCCAGCTGCTCTGCCAGGATGCCTTCCCACGCCGTGCGGCAGGCACCGGTAGAACCTGGCAGGCAACACACCAGGGTGCCATTGGCCATCCCGGCCGAGGCGCGGCTCTGCAAGGTCGAGCTACCGACATCGAGAATGGACAACGCCCGGAACAGCTCGCCGAAACCGTCGATACGCCGATCGAACAGGCACTCCACCGCTTCGGGTGTGCTGTCCCGGCCGGTGAAGCCGGTGCCGCCGGTGATCAGCACCACCTGCACCTGGTCATCGGCAATCCAGGTGGCCACCTGGGCGCGGACCTTGTACAGGTCGTCCTTGAGCAGCGCGCGCGCCACCAGGCGATGGCCGACCTGCACCGGGCGGCTGGCGAGCAGCTCACCGGAGGTGTCGTTGTCGTAGGTGCGGGTGTCGCTGACCGTCAGAACGGCGATATTGAGCGGAACGAAGACCGCATCGGGTTGAACACGCACAGTGAAGCTCCTTGTATGGCAGGCTCGTTACGCTAGAGACATGACCAGAGCGCGTCCAATCGATATGCCGTACCGCCCGATCAATGACATCTATCGCTGACTTGGTTAAGGTCAGCACACCAAGGCCCCAGGCACTCCCATGGACATCAAGCAGCTCAAGTTTCTAATCGCCCTCGACCAGACCCGCCACTTCGGCCAGGCCGCGGCGCTGTGCCATATCACCCAGCCGACCCTGTCCATGCGCCTGCGCAACCTGGAGGACGAACTGGACCTGGTGCTGGTCAAGCGCGGCCAACGCTTCGAGGGCTTCACCGAAGCCGGCGAGCGCATCCTGGCCTGGGCCCGCACCCTGCTCGCCGCCCATGACGGCCTGCAGGCCGAGGCGGCCAGTTGCCGTGGCCAAGTGGTTGGTAGCCTGCGCTTGGGCACCGTGCCGTTGGCCAGCTTCAACCCCATGCAGTTGCTGCTGCCGCTGCGCGAAAAATACCCGGAGCTGCAGTTTCAGCTCAGCTCCCACAGCACCGAACAGATCATGGATGGCCTGAGCCGCAACCAGCTCGATTTGGGGATCTGCTATCTGGACCAGGTCAACGCCAACTTCTTCGAGGTGATCGAACTGGGCACCACCACCATGGGCCTGCTGCACGATACCCGGCATTTCCAGTTCGAGGCCGACACCTTGCGCTGGGAGGACCTGGGCGAAATCCCTCTGGGCCTGCTGAGCAAGGGGATGCACTACCGTCAGTCGCTCGACCTGAGCTTTCGCAGCCGCAGCCTGGAACCCAATGCCGTGCTGGAAAGCGACTCGAGCTTCCAGTTGGTCCAAGCCATCAATACCGGGGTGTGCTGCGCAATCATGCCGCTCGATTGCGGGTTGGAAGACCTGAGCGAGCACATGCGCATCGTCCCGATCACCGACGCCAGCATCCACAGCCCCGTCGGCCTGCTGCTGCGCCGTAGCGAGCCGCGCTCGGCCATTGCCGAACAGTGCTTTGACGAGGCCCGCACCCTGTTTCAACCCTCCTGAGCCGCAGTCGCCTGGCGGTACTGGCGCGGGGTGAAACCGGTGAGTTGCTTGAACTGCCGGCTGAAGGCGCTGTGGTCGGTGTAGCCGCACTGCAGCGCCACTTCGGTGATCGGCAAGTCGCTGTGCAGCAGCCGATGGGCATGTTCCAGCCGCGCCTTGTGAATCATTTGCCGGGGTGTGAGATGGAACACACGCTTGCAGTAACGCTCCAGTTGCGCGACGGAAATGCCGGCAATGCGGGTCAGCTCGCCCATGCTGATCGGCTGGTGAAAGTGCTTACGAATGTGCTCGTCCACCGCGGCCAGGCGTTGATAGGCGGGGTGGCTGTCGGCGGCTGATTGCAGGTCGACCGAAATGCCGACCAAGCCGAGGATCTCGCCCGCCCGGTTGTACAGCGGTCGCTTGTGGGTCAGGCACCAGCCTGCTTCACGGCTGCCGTACAGGTGCAACTCAAGCTGGTCTTCCAGCACCAGCCCATCCTTGAGCACCCGGCGGTCCTGCTCGGTATAGCCGGGGCCCAGTTGCGCCGGGAAGACTTCGGCGCTGGTCTTGCCCAACAGTGGCTGCAGGCGCTTGAGGCCGCAGCGCTGGACCAGGGTGTTGTTGGCCAGCACATAGCGGGCATCCGGATCCTTGATGAAGATCGCGGCGTTGGGGATGGCATCGAGGATCGGCAGCAGCAGGGATACCCCCGCGAGCAGGTCCTGCAGGCTAGCGGGGCGATGCTGGTCGAGGTTCTGGTACAGGGCTGCCAGTGTGGCGTCGGCCATCATTCAATTCTCTAGTAGGGGCACCGGCGCCATCGCCGGCAAAACTCTCAAACCCTTGAACAACAGGGCCTCCAGCCTATCGAGCCTGGTGAATGACGCGCCAGCCTTTTCTACGATTGTGCCGATTTCGTCATCCCCACTGCGGAAAACCATCAAGAACCGTGGCCCCGTTCGGTCCACTCTATGCCCCACGCAAGCCGTCCAAGACCTACAAGAGCGCGGCCCCAGAAGCCGCACCTGGTGACATCAGACCTGCCTATCCAAAACCTACAAAAAGGCGACCCCATGTCAGGCAAATTCAAGAAACAGCTGTCCTTGCTGGACCTCACGTTCATCGGCCTCGGCGCCATCTTCGGCTCCGGCTGGCTGTTCGCCGCCAGCCACGTGTCGGCCATTGCCGGGCCGGCCGGCATCCTCTCCTGGTTCCTCGGCGGCTTCGCCGTACTGCTACTGGGCATCGTGTACTGCGAGCTCGGCGCCGCGCTGCCACGCGCCGGGGGTGTGGTGCGCTACCCGGTGTACTCGCACGGCCCACTGCTCGGCTACCTGATGGGGTTCATCACCCTGATCGCCTTCTCTAGCCTGATCGCCATCGAAGTGGTCGCCTCTCGCCAGTACGCGGCGGCCTGGTTCCCCGGGCTGACCGAGGCCGGCTCCAGTGTCCCCACCGTGCTCGGCTGGTTGGTGCAGTTCGCCCTGCTGGGGCTGTTCTTCTTCCTGAACTACCGCAGCGTCAAGACCTTCGCCAAGGCCAACAACCTGGTCAGCGTGTTCAAGTTCATCGTGCCGCTGCTGGTGATCGGCGTGCTGTTCAGCTTCTTCAAGCCAGAGAACTTCGAGGTCCAGGGCTTCGCCCCGTTCGGCATGTCCGGGGTAGAAATGGCTGTGTCGGCGGGCGGCATCATCTTCGCTTACCTGGGCCTGACACCGATCATCTCGGTGGCAAGCGAAGTCAAGAACCCACAGCGCACCATCCCCATCGCGCTGATCCTCTCCGTGCTGCTGTCCACCGCGATCTATGCGCTGCTGCAACTGGCCTTCCTCGGCAGCGTGCCAACCGAAATGCTGAGTGACGGCTGGGCCGCGGTGACCAAGGAACTGGCCTTGCCCTACCGCGACATCGCCCTGGCACTGGGCGTAGGCTGGCTGGCCTACCTGGTGGTGGCCGATGCGGTGATCTCCCCCAGCGGCTGCGGCAACATCTACATGAATGCCACGCCGCGTGTGGTCTACGGCTGGGCCCAGACCGGCACCTTCTTCAAGTACTTCACCCGTATCGATGCAGAATCCGGCATCCCGCGCCCGGCCCTGTGGTTGACCTTCGGCCTGTCGGTGTTCTGGACCCTGCCGTTCCCCTCGTGGGAAGCGCTGATCAACGTGGTATCCGCTGCCCTGGTCCTGAGCTACGCCGTGGCCCCGGTCACCGTTGCCGCCCTGCGCCGCAATGCGCCACAGATGCCGCGCCCGTTCCGGGTCAAGGGCATGGCCGTACTCGGCCCGCTGTCTTTCATCATCGCCGCGCTGATCGTGTACTGGTCGGGCTGGAACACCGTGTCGTGGCTGCTGGCCCTGCAGATCGTGATGTTCGTGCTGTACCTGCTGTGTGCTCGTTTCGTCCCCACCCAGCACCTGTCGCTGGCCCAGCAGGTGCGCTCCAGCGCCTGGCTGATCGGCTTTTACGCGGTGACCATCCTGCTGTCGTGGCTTGGCAGTTTCGGCGGCCTGGGCGTGATCGGCCACCCGTTTGACACCGTAGTCGTCGCGGCCTGCGCGCTGGGCATCTACTACTGGGGCGCCGCGACTGGCGTGCCTGCCCACCTTGTGCGCCTGGAAGGTGAAGACGAAAGCGAAGCCAGCGCTGACACCGCTACCTGCCGCCCTGCTGCCGTTGCTTCCTGATCTTTTACGCAAGGAACAAGCCATGAAACAGATTCACGTCATCGACTCTCACACTGGTGGCGAACCGACCCGCCTGGTGATGAAGGGCTTCCCGCCACTGCACGGCCGCAGCATGGCCGAACAGCGCGACGAACTGCGCGAGCTGCACGACCCCTGGCGCCGCGCCTGCCTGCTGGAGCCACGTGGCAACGATGTACTGGTCGGCGCGCTGTACTGCCCACCGGTTTCGGCCGACGCGACCTGCGGGGTGATCTTCTTCAACAACGCCGGCTACCTGAACATGTGCGGCCACGGCACCATCGGCCTGGTCGCCTCGTTGCAGCACCTGGGCCTGATCGAACCGGGCGTGCACACGATCGACACCCCGGTCGGCCAGGTCAGCGCGACCCTGCATGAAGACGGCGCCATCACCATCGGTAATGTGCCCTCCTACCGCTATCGCCAGCAGGTTGCAGTGGACGTGCCCGGCCATGGCCTGGTGCGCGGCGACATCGCCTGGGGCGGCAACTGGTTCTTCCTCGTTTCCGAACACGGCCAACGTATCGAGCTGGACAACCGTGAGGCCCTGACCGAGTACACCTGGGCCATGCTCAAGGCACTCGAACAGCAGGGCATCACCGGTGAAAACGGCGCAGCCATCGACCACGTCGAGCTGTTCGCCGAGGACGCCAACGCCGACAGCCGCAACTTTGTGATGTGCCCCGGTAAAGCCTACGACCGCTCGCCCTGCGGCACCGGCACCAGCGCCAAGCTGGCCTGCCTGGCCGCCGACGGCAAGCTTGGCGAAGGCCAGACCTGGGTCCAAGCCAGCATCACCGGTAGCCAGTTCCATGCCCGTTACGAGCGCGACGGCGAGCGCATTCGCCCGTTCATCACCGGCCGCGCCTACATGACCGCCGACAGCACGCTGCTGATCGACGAACAAGACCCCTTCGCCTGGGGCATCTGAGCCCCGACGTTTTCGCCCCCTTTCGCCAGGAGTAACAACAATGACTGATAGCATTTTCACCGGCACCATGCCCGCCCTGATGACCCCGTGCACCGCCGCGCGCAAACCGGACTTCGACGCCTTGGTGCGCAAAGGCCGCGAGCTGATCGAGGCCGGCATGAGCGCCGTGGTGTACTGCGGTTCGATGGGCGACTGGCCACTGCTCACCGAAGCCGAGCGCCAGGAGGGTGTGGCCCGCCTGGTGGCCGCCGGCATCCCGACCATCGTCGGCACCGGCGCGGTGAACACCCGTGAAGCGGTCTCTCATGCCGCTCACGCGGCCAAGGTCGGTGCCGCCGGCCTGATGGTCATCCCCCGTGTGCTAAGCCGCGGTGCCTCGCTGATCGCCCAGAAGCACCACTTTTCGGCCATCCTCGCTGCCGCACCCAAGCTGCCAGCGGTGATCTACAACAGCCCCTACTATGGCTTTGCTACACGCGCCGACCTGTTCTTCGAGCTGCGCCGCGAATACCCGAACCTGATCGGCTTCAAAGAATTCGGCGGTGGTGCCGACCTGCGCTACGCCGCCGAGCACATCACCTCCAAGGATGACGACGTGACCCTGATGGTGGGCGTGGACACCCAAGTAGTGCATGGCTTCGTCAACTGCAACGCCACCGGCGCCATTACTGGCATCGGTAACGCCCTGCCGCGTGAGGTGCTGCACCTGGTAAGCCTGAGCAAGCAGGCGGCCAAGGGCGATGCGCAGGCCCGTCGCCTGGCCCGCGAGCTGGAAGCGGCGCTGGCGGTGCTGTCGTCGTTCGATGAAGGCTGCGACCTGGTGCTGTATTACAAGCACCTGATGGTGCTGAACGGCGATAGCGAGTACAGCCTGCACTTCAACGAAACCGATGTGCTGACCGACGCCCAGCGCAACTATGCCGAACAGCAGTACGCGCTGTTCCGCAACTGGTATGCGAGCTGGTCGGCCGAACAGAACATCGCCTGAGCCGCCAGTGCTTTCTTTGTGGGAGCGGCCTTGCCCGCCCCCACGACGCCCTTGATACCCGAATCTGATTTCCAAGGAGGCTACATGCCCCTCACAGGCAACCTGCTGATCGGCCAAACGCCGGTAACCGGCAGCCGCGAAGCGATCCGCGCCATCGACCCGGCCACCGGCCAGGCGCTGGAGCCGGCCTACCTGGGCGCCAGCGATGAGCACGTGGCCCAGGCCTGCGCCCTGGCCTGGGCGGCGTTCGATGCGTACCGCGAAACCACGCTCGAACAACGGGCACAGTTTCTCGAAACCATCGCCACGCAGATCGAAGCGCTGGGCGAGCCCCTGATCGACCGCGCGGTGGCCGAGAGCGGCCTGCCGAAAGCGCGCATCCAGGGCGAGCGTGGCCGCACCTGTACCCAGTTGCGCACCTTCGCCCGTGTAGTGCGGGCCGGTGAGTGGCTGGATGTGCGAGTCGACAGCGCCCTGCCAGAACGCCAGCCCTTGCCGCGCGCCGACCTGCGCCAGCGCCAGGTTGCCCTTGGGCCGGTAGCCGTGTTTGGTGCCAGCAATTTCCCGCTGGCCTTCTCGGTGGCCGGTGGCGACACCGCCTCGGCGTTGGCTGCCGGCTGCCCAGTGGTGGTCAAGGCCCATAGCGCCCACCCTGGTACCAGCGAACTGGTTGGCCAGGCAGTGGCGCAAGCGGTGCAGCTGTGCGATTTGCCGGCCGGCGTATTTTCGCTGTTGTATGGCTGCGGCCATGAAGTCGGCGTTGCGCTGGTCAGCGACCCACGCATCAAAGCCGTTGGTTTTACCGGCTCTCGCAGCGGTGGTATCGCGCTGTGCAAGGTGGCCCAGGCACGCCCGGAACCGATCCCGGTGTACGCCGAAATGAGCTCGATCAACCCGGTGTTCCTGTTCGAGGCCGCCCTGCAGGCCCGCGCCGAGGCGCTGGCACAAGGCTTCGTCGCCTCACTGACCCAAGGTGCCGGCCAGTTCTGCACCAACCCCGGCCTGGTGATCGCCCGCCAAGGGCCGGCGTTACAGCGGTTCATCGACGCGGCAAGCGAACACGTTGGCCAGGCCGCTGGGCAAACCATGCTCACACCGGGCATCTTCAGTGCTTACCAAGCCGGTATCGGTGGCATGGCGGAAAACGCCAATGCCCAGGTTGCGGCCAGTGGTCAGGCTGGACAAGGCCCTAACCAATGCCAGGCGCAGTTGTTCGTGACCGAGGCCGAAGCCTTCCTGGCCGACCCAACCTTGCAGGCCGAGGTATTCGGCCCATCGTCACTGGTGGTGGCCTGCGCGAGCGATGAACAGGTAGGCCGAGTGGCCGAGCATCTGGAAGGCCAATTGACCGCGTCTTTGCAACTGGACGATGCCGACATCGACCGCGCCCGCGTGCTGCTGCCAACCCTTGAACGCAAGGCCGGGCGCATTCTGGTCAATGGCTGGCCGACCGGTGTCGAGGTGTGCGATGCCATGGTCCACGGCGGGCCGTTCCCGGCCACCTCCGATGCCCGCACCACCTCGGTGGGCACGGCGGCGATCCTGCGCTTCCTGCGCCCGGTGTGCTACCAGGACTTCCCCGATGCGCTGCTGCCGCAGGCGTTGAAACACGGCAACCCGCTGCAGCTGCGGCGCCTGCTCGACGGCACCCGGGAAGGCTGAACATGGTCGACACCTCTGAAGCCGACATCGCCGTGGTCGGCGCCGGCATTGTCGGCGTCGCCTGCGCCCTGCAACTGGCCCGCCAGGGGCGCCAGGTAGTGCTGTTCGACCGCCAACCGCCCGGCCACGGAGCCTCGTACGGCAACGCCGGGCACCTGGCCACCGAGCAGGTGTTCCCCATCGCCGACCTATCGATACTCAAGCGCCTGCCACGCATGCTGCTGGACCCGATGGGCCCACTGCGGTTGGACTGGAAATACCTGCCCAAGGCCCTGCCCTGGTTCGCCCGCCTGCTGCTCAACCTGCGCCCGGAGCCCTTCCAGCGCAGCGTGGCCGGCATCCGTACGTTGAACGAAGGCAGTCTGGGCGCCTGGCAGCGTTTGCTCGGCTCCATCGGCCGCAGCGAACTGTTCAAGGAAGACGGCTCGTTATTGGTGTTCGAGCGCGCCGATTCGCGCTCGGCACTGGAGGCGTTGTTGGCCCGGATGCAGCAACAGGCGGTGCCGGCCGAATTCTGGTCAGCCGACACGGTGCGCGCTGCTGCGCCGGAGTTGTCCCCGTCCATCCTCGGTGGCTTGTTTTTCCCCCGTACCGGGCATTTCATCGACCCTTACCGTGTGGTCATTGAGTTGTTCGAAGCCGCCAAGGCGGCTGGCGTACGCTTCGTCCAGGCGCAGGTCGATGGCGGGCAACTCAATGGCAATGGCGTGCAGCTCAACAGCGTTCAGGGTACGTTCCATGCGCGCCAGGTGCTGATCAGTTGCGGCGCGCACTCAGCGCAACTGACCACGGCTCTAACCGGCATAAGCGTCCCGCTGGATACCGAGCGTGGCTATCACTTGATGCTGCCTGGCGAGCACCAGCGCTTGCCATTCGCCGTCACCTCGCTGGAGCGCAAGTTCATCATGACGCCGATGGCCGAGGGCTTGCGCCTGGCTGGTACGGTGGAGTTCGCCGGGCTCGATGCACCGCCCAGCATGCAGCGGGCGTGGCAGTTGCACCGCTTGAGCAAGGGTTTGTTCCAGCGCGAATTGAATGCCGAAGGCGCGACGCCGTGGATGGGGTTTCGGCCTTCGCTGCCGGATTCGCTGCCGGTGATCGACCGGGTGTGTGATGGGCGCGTACTGCTAGCGTTTGGGCATCAGCACCTGGGCTTGACCCAAGCGGCGGTGACAGCGGAATGGGTGGGTGGGTTGGCTGAAGGGGAGCCTCGGGCCGAGTTGAAGCGTTACCGGCTGGATCGGTTTTGAGACGGGGCCGCTGTGCGGCCCAATCGCCGGCAAGCCGGCTCCCACAGAATGGACTGCCCCCAAGAAGTTGGACACCAATTGTGGGCCGGCAAGCCGGCCCACCGCGACCGCGCAGTTCTTCAAGTCAGCGCTTTACCTGTGTGAGCAACGGTCTTACCCATTTCTAAAAGCCGGCGCAATCCAAGTGGGAGCCGGCTTGCCGGCGATTGGGCTGCGCAGCAGCCCCTGCAGCAATCAGCGATAACGCTCAAGCCAGTGCGCGTAAGGCGCAGGCAACGTCCACGAAGCTTTGTCGACGCCCAGTTCCTTGGCCGCGAAATACGCCCAGTGCGGGTCGGCCAGGTGCGCACGCCCCACCGACACCAGGTCGAGCTGATTGGCCTTCAACGCCCCTTCCGCCAACTGCGGCGTACCGAAGCCCCACGCCGAAGTCACTGGCAAACCCGCCTCACGACGCACACGTTCAGCGATCGGCCCCATAAAGGCCGGGCCCCATGGAATGTTGGTTTCCGGGATGGTGAAGCCAACGCTGACACTGAGCAGGTCCAGACCACCAGCCTTGAACAGCCGGGCCAACTCGATGGACTCCTCCAGCGTCTGCTCGTCACGGCCGTCGTATTCCAGCACGCCAAAGCGGGCGGTCAACGGCAGGCTTTCCGGCCACACCTCGCGCACGGCTGCCAGGGTTTCCAGCAGGAAGCGGCTGCGGTTCTCGAAGTTGCCGCCGTAGGCATCGGTGCGCTGGTTGGAGTGCTCGGAGAAGAAGCTCTGCCCCAGGTACCCGTGAGCGAAGTGCAGCTCGATCCATTCAAAGCCTGCATCACGCGCCCGGCGTGCCGCATCGACGAAGTCCTGCTTGACCCGGGCAATGTCGTCCAAGGTCATTTCACGTGGCACTTTCGGCAGGTTGGCGCCGAAAGCGATGGCCGACGGGGCGATGGTGGCCCAGCCTCGCGCGTCATCCGCAGCGATATGGTCGTCACCTTCCCACGGGCGGTTGGCACTGGCCTTGCGCCCCGCGTGGGCAATCTGGATGCCCGGCACCGAGCCTGCCGCCTTGATCGCCTGCACCACCGGCACGAAGGCCTGGGCATGGGCGTCGCTCCAGATACCGGCACAACCAGGGGTGATGCGCCCTTCTGGCGCCACCGCAGTGGCTTCGACCACCAGCAGGCCGGCGCCACCACGGGCCAGGCCAGCATAATGCACCTGATGCCAATCGTTGATGACACCGTCCTCGGCCATGTACTGGCACATCGGCGGAATGGCGATGCGGTTACGCAAGGTCACGTCTTTGAGGGAATAGGGTTCGAACAGTGCAGACATGGAAAACTCCGGGGTCATCTGAATACGATAGTTCGATCATAATCGAACTATGGCAATTAATGAAACCCCCGTTATCATGACGCCCATGCGAGCCTACAAACATCCCACCGCTGAAGACCTGATCCTCGAGCGCCTGCTGTATGCGCTGAGCGACCCTGTACGTATGGAAATCGTGCGCCACCTGGCGGGCGTGGCGGAAGCCAGCTGCGGCGAGCTGGACGGTGGCCGGCCGAAGTCCAGCATGTCCCATCATTTTCGTGTGCTGCGCGATGCGGGGCTGGTGCAGACACGCAATGTCGGCACCACGCATATGAACTCACTGCGCAGCGAAATGCTCGAGGCACGCTTCCCCGGTTTGCTGGAGTGCATTTTGCGTCAGCGCTGAGCCAAGGCTGACAGCGCGGCCGGAACAGGCAAAAAAAAAACCACGAGGTCTCCCCGTGGCTTTTCGTTCACAACACTAACGCTTACAGCGCCATGTCGTTCTCTGGCTTGCTTTCAACCGGCTGGCTCGCGCCTGTGCTGGTTTCGACGCTCTGGTCGATGACCGGCGGCTTCTGCAGTTGCAGGACTTCAGCGGTGTAGTTCCACTCTTTCTGCGTGGCCGCTGCCGAATCGTTGAGCTTGGTGCCGTAGCTCGGCACGATCTCTTTGATCTTGGCTTGCCATTGCGGGGTGGCGACTTTGTCTTTGAACACGGTTTCCAGCACGTGCAGCATGATCGGCGCGGCGGTCGAGGCACCTGGCGATGCGCCCAGCAAGCCGGCGATGGTGCGGTCTTGCGAGGCCACCACTTCGGTACCCAGCTTGAGCACGCCGCCCTTGTCGGCGTCACGCTTGATGATCTGCACGCGCTGACCGGCCTGCCACAGCTTCCAGTCTTCCTTCTTGGCGTTCGGGAAGTAGGTGCGCAGCGCTTCGAAGCGGTCGTCGTCCGACAGCATCAGCTGGCCAGCGAGGTACTCGACCAGCGGGTACTGATCGATGCCGACCTTGGTCATCGGCCACACGTTGTGCATCGTGGTGCTGCTGAGCAGGTCCAGGTACGAACCGTTCTTCAGGAACTTGGTCGAGAAGGTGGCGAATGGCCCGAACAGGATCACACGCTTGCCGTCCAGCACACGGGTGTCCAGGTGCGGTACCGACATGGGTGGCGCGCCCGTCGAGGCGATGCCATAGGCCTTGGCCATGTGCTGCATGGCGATGGTCGGGTTCTCGGTCACCAGGAACGAACCGCCGACCGGGAAGCCTGCGTATTCCTTGGCTTCAGGAATGCCCGATTTCTGCAGCAGCTTCAGCGCGCCGCCGCCGGCACCGATGAACAGGAACTTGGCGTCGGTGGCCGACTCGGTTCCGTCCTTCAGGTTCTTGTACTCGACGTGCCAGGAGCCGTCTTCGTTGCGGGTGATGTCCTGGACTTCGCTGGACAGCTTCAAGGTGAAGTTGTCCTGGGTCTTCAGGTGGCCGACGAACTGGCGGGTGATCTCGCCGAAGTTGACGTCGGTGCCCAATGGCGTCCAGGTCACGGCCAGCTTCTGGTTCGGGTCGCGGCCTTCCATCATCAGCGGGACCCACTTGGCGATCTGCGCGTGGTCCTCCGAATACTCCATCGAGCGGAACAGCGGGCTCGCCTGCAGCGCGTCATAACGCTTCTTGAGGAACTTGATGTTGTCATCGCCCCACACGAAGCTCATGTGCGGAGTGGTGTTGATGAACGAATGCGGGTTCTTCAGCACGCCCTGACGGACCTGCCACGACCAGAACTGGCGGGAGATCTGGAAGGCTTCGTTGATTTCGATGGCCTTGGAGATGTTGACGTTGCCGTCTTTGTCTTCCGGGGTGTAGTTCAGCTCAGCCAGCGCGGAGTGGCCGGTGCCGGCGTTGTTCCAGCCGTTGGAGCTTTCTTCGGCGACGCCATCCAGGCGCTCGACCATTTCCATCGACCAGCTTGGCTCCAGCTCGTGCAGCCACACGGCCAGGGTGGAGCTCATGATGCCGCCGCCGACCAGCAGCACATCGACTTTTTTGGTTTCTGCGGCGTGCGCTTGCATGAAGCTCGCAGCGACAGCCAAACCCAGCAAGGTTTTGCCAGCTTTCTTGAACATTGATCAATTCCAGTCTGTAGAACGGAGGACGGGCCTGTGGCTGGCCCAGGTGCTTCGTGTTCTTGTGCGCAGGCTTTTTGTGATCATTGTTCAGCGGCTTAAAGAACCAGAAAACGACCCAGGCTTTTGTCGTATTGACCGACAGGGCTGAATCGTTTCGCTGATTGTATCTGAAATGCCAGCACAAACAAATTGCGAGCGCGTAAGCAAGGCGGCAGGTTGTCCCAGCGGCAGGTTGTCACGCCAAGCTTGCTGCGGCTGAGGCGGTTTTTCGATCGGGCCGCAGCCTGGCGCTCTGTTCCGGTCCGCCGGGCCCCGCCGCTAGCGGCACATGGCAAGGTCGTGCGATGGGGATTAGTCAGGCATAACGAAAAAGCCCCTGAAAACGCATCGTTTTCAGGGGCTTTTCTACTACATGTATGGCGGAGAGATAGGGATTTGAACCCTAGGTACTGTTGCCAGTACAACGGATTTCGAATCCGTCCCGTTCGACCACTCCGGCATCTCTCCAATGCCGCGCATCATACCAGCGAATTCTGAAAACGCAAACCTTTATTTTCAAAAAAATCGCGTGGTATCAGGCGCTTGCGTGAATGCGCCGCTTACAGCGGCACGCCCAGGCGCTTGGCAACTTCTTCGTAGGCTTCGATCACATCGCCCAGGCCCTGGCGGAAGCGGTCCTTGTCCATCTTCTTGCGGGTTTCTTTGTCCCACAGGCGGCAGCCGTCCGGGCTGAACTCGTCGCCCAGGACGATCTGGCCGTGGAATACACCGAACTCCAGCTTGAAGTCGACCAGCAGCAGGCCGGCGTCATCGAACAGTTTGTTCAGTACTTCGTTGACCTTCAGCGAAAGCTTCTTCATCTCTGCCAACTGCTCGGCAGTGCCCCAGCCGAACGCCACAACGTGGGATTCGTTGATGAACGGGTCGCCCTTCTCGTCGTTCTTCAGGAACAGTTCGAAGGTGGACGGCTCGAGCTTGATGCCCTCCTCCACGCCCAGACGCTTGACCAGGCTGCCGGCGGCATAGTTACGCACCACACACTCGACCGGGATCATGTCCAGCTTCTTGACCAGGCACTCGTTGTCGCCCAGCAGCTTGTCGAACTGGGTCGGCACGCCGGCTTCTTCGAGCTTCTGCATGATGAAGGCATTGAACTTGTTGTTCACCATGCCTTTACGGTCCAGTTGTTCGATGCGCTTGCCGTCGAACGCCGAGGTGTCGTTACGGAACAGCAGGATCAAGCGGTCGGCGTCGTCGGTCTTGTAAACCGATTTGGCCTTGCCGCGGTAGAGTTCTTCGCGTTTTTCCATGATTGGGCTCCGCTTGCTTGAGTGGGTGGGCTAGGCGATTTCGCGCCAGTCGAGCCCGTGTTCCTGATTCGCCACCTGGAGCCAGTCCGGGTCGCACCCAAGGGTGTCGACGAAGCACTGGCGGGCCAGATGTGGCAGGTTGTTCTTGCTGCTGAGGTGGGCCAGCACCAGGTGCTGCAGGTTGCTCCACCCCAACTCGTCCACCAGGCGCGCGGCCTGGTGGTTGTTCAAATGTCCTTGCATGCCGCCGACCCGCTGCTTGAGGAAGTACGGGTAGTGCCCGCGCGCCAGCATGTCGCGGCAATGATTGGCCTCGATCAGCAGTGCATCCAGGCCCTGATAGCGCTCAAGCAACAACGCGTCGTACGACCCCAGGTCGGTGAGCATGCCAAAGCGACGGCGACCGTCACTGATGACGTACTGCAGCGGCTCATAGGCATCATGCTCGACCCGCGCCGCACTCACCTGCAGGCTGCCGATATGCAGGCTGTCGCCACAAGCAAGAAAACCGGCCGCCTCCACCGGCTTGCGCATGCCGCGCAATGTGCCCTGGCTGAGGTAGACCGGTACATTGTAGCGCCGTGACAGCAACCCCACCCCATGCACATGGTCGGCATGTTCGTGGGTGACCAGCACGGCGCTCAGTTGAGACGCCTGCACCCCGAGCAGCGCCAGGCGCCGCTCGGTTTCACGCAGTGAAAACCCGCAATCGACCAGGATGAACGTGTCACCACTGGCGATCAGCGTGCCATTTCCCTGGCTGCCGCTTCCCAGTACCGCGAAGCGCACTTAACCCAGGTGGTCCTGAATGGCGCTCAGCACGCGGCGAGCGACATCGGGCGGGGCCACGGTGTTGATGTTCTTCTCGACGGTAACCTGCACGCTTTCGCCAACCTTGCTCAGGCGCACCTGGTAACGCTCGGCGCGGGCTTCAAGCTCTTCCTTGGTTGGCTCGCTGCCAAACATCCGGCTGAAGAAGCCAGGCTGGTTCTGCTTGTCGTCGGGCTTCTCGGACAGGTTGATGTAGTACAGGCCCAGGCTGCGGTTGATGTCTTCCACACGCCATTGACCGCCCTGCTCCAGGGCACGCCCCACACCGGACCAGGCGCGGTCCAGGTCGGCGCCGAGGAACAGCACCGGGTTGCCGCTACCGTCTTCACTCAGGCTGACGCGGCTCGGCGCATCGAAGTCGCGCGCAGCCAGCAAGGACACCGAACCGCCCTTCTCGGCGCTGCGGTTCATGCTGGCGAGCATTTCGTCGACCAGCAGCGCATCGGCGGCCGTGTTGCTGGACGTGGACGGGAACTCAGGCTCGGCAGTGCTGCCCGCCGGGCGCTCGATACTGACGACATACACCTCGGAGGTGTTGCGTTGTACGCCAGGCTCCATGCGCACACGCACGCGCACCTCGCTGTCGCCACTGCTGGTGGTGCTCGCCAGACGCTGGCCGAGCGATGCCGACAGTTCGTCGAAACGCTGCCAGGTGGTTGTGAATTCGCCGGTCTGCGGGCGCTCTTCGGCAATGCGGAAGCCATTGTCTTCGAAGAACTGATGCGCTACCGGCCAGACTTCGGCCGGGGAACGCTGGGCCAGCACCCAACGGCTGCTGCCGCTGCGCTGCAGGCTGAAATCGGTGACGTCGGCGCCAGCCGACAGCGGTTGCGGACGCGGCACTTCGAACTCGCCCTTGGCGGTATCGTCGGCGACGTTGCGCGGGATCGGCAGCAGCGGGTCAAGGCGCTTGACGTTGCTGACGTCCTGGGGGAGCTGCATCGGTGCAGTCGGGTGCGCCTGCAGGTAATCGCTGCCGCGGTCGCGGAAATAGCCATCCTCGCCCCACAGCCAGCCACACCCACTGGTGCTGGAAATGATCAGGGCGAGCGCGGAAAGACCAGCCAGTCGCTTCATGCGGTGTACTTCCTCGATTAAACCAGTACGCCGGACTGGCGCAAGGCAGTACGGACTTTTTCGTGACAACCTTCGCTCAGCCAGGTCAGTGGCAGGCGAATGCCTTTTTGCATCAGGCCCATTTCGACGAGCGCGTATTTCACCGGAATCGGGTTGGCTTCGCAGAACAGGTCTTTGTGCAGCGGCATGAGTTTTTCGTTGATCGCGCGGGCCTTCTCGGCATCGCCCGCAAGGGCAGCCTCGCACAGGTCGGCCATTTCGCGCGGGGCGACGTTGGCAGTGACCGAAATATTGCCTTTGCCACCCAGCAGGATCAGCTCGACGGCAGTCGGGTCGTCGCCGGACATGACGATGAAGTCCTTGCTGACGCCATCGAGGATGGCCTTGGCACGGGCCAGGTCGCCCGTGGCTTCCTTGATGCCGATGATGTTGGGCACGGTCGACAGACGGATCACGGTCTCGGCCTGCATGTCGCAGGAGGTGCGGCCGGGTACGTTGTAGAGGATCTGCGGAATGTCGACGGCTTCGGCGATGTGCTTGAAGTGCAGGTACAGGCCTTCCTGGGTCGGCTTGTTGTAGTACGGCACCACCAGCAGGCAGGCGTCGGCGCCGGCATCCTTGGCGTTCTGGGTCAGGTGCACGGCTTCGGACGTGGAGTTTGCACCGGTGCCGGCGATGACCGGAATGCGGCCAGCGACCCGCTTGACCACGAATTCGATGACCTCGATGTGTTCTTCGACGCTCAGGGTGGCCGACTCGCCGGTGGTGCCGACGGCGACGATCGCGTGAGTGCCGTTTTCCAGGTGGAAGTCTACAAGTTTGCCGAGGCTGCCCCAATCAAGACGCCCTTGTGCATCCATGGGTGTGACCAATGCCACCATACTGCCCGCAATCATGTAAACGCTCCTGCCGGAAAAAGAGAGCGGTAATGGTACTGGGGGCATCGGCCTTGCACAAGCGAAGCAGGCGGGTGGAGCATTCCCCTCGGCGCCTTATTTCGCTACCCTTGACCCTTTGATCGGTGCAGCGCGGCCCGCCGGGCCGTCGACCTTGCTCCCCGGCCAGCGTCCACGTCCTCGCATGCGAGCCCCGGGCCCTGCCGACAGGAGGCTTTCGTCCGTCCTGTGCCGACCGCTCATCGCTTTAGGAATGCTGCATGTCCACCCCCACCGTCCGCGAACAATTCCTTGTCATCAGTGCCCTGGGCCCCAACCCCATGGAGCTGGCCAACGTCCTCAGCCGCGCTGCCTTCGAGAACCGCTGCGCGGTCGTCACCTCGCGCCTGAGCCGCCATGGCGAGACCAGCGCCCTGGTATTGCAGGTCGGTGGCAGCTGGGACGCCCTGGCACGCCTTGAGTCCACCCTCCCCGGCCTGGGCAAGAAACACGGCCTGACCCTCGACGTGGTGCGCAGCGCCGACCAGGAAGTGCGCCCGCAGGCCCTGCCGTATGTGGCCTATGTCAGTGCGGCCTACCGCCCGGACATCATCAACGAGCTGTGCCAGTTCTTCCTCGACCACCGTGTCGAGCTCGAAGCCATGACCTGCGACACCTACCTGGCACCGCAGACCGGCAGCAGCATGCTCAACGCCCAGTTCACCGTGATCCTGCCGGCCGGCACCCAGATCAGCTGGCTGCGCGACCAGTTCCTCGACTTTGCCGACGCCCTCAACCTGGACGCGCTGATCGAGCCTTGGCGCCCACAGAACCCCGTTTAAGGAATGCATCCATGGCAGTAGCACTCGACCAACCCGTCGCCGACTTCCAGGCCCAGGCCACCGGCGGCCAGTCCGTCAGCCTGGCCGAGCTCAAGGGCCGTCAGGTAGTCGTGTATTTCTACCCAAAGGACAGCACCCCAGGCTGCACCACCGAAGGCCAGGGCTTTCGCGACCAGCACGCAGCGTTCGAAGCGGCCAACACCGTGGTGTTCGGTGTGTCGCGCGACGGCATCAAGTCGCATGAGAACTTCAAGGCCAAGCAGGGCTTCCCGTTCGAGCTGATCAGCGACAAGGACGAGGCCCTGTGCCAGCTGTTCGACGTGATCAAGCTGAAGAAGCTGTATGGCAAGGAATACATGGGCGTGGACCGCAGCACCTTCCTGATCGACAAGGATGGCGTGCTGCGCCAGGAGTGGCGTGGCGTGAAGGTACCAGGCCATGTGGATGCCGTCCTGGCAGCGGCCCAGGCGCTGAACCAGCGCTGAGCTGCAAGCTGCAAGCTGCAAGCTGCAAGCAAAAGCGGATCGCATGGACACCGCTATCTGCTTTTACTTGCAGCTTGCAGCTCGAAGCTTGCCGCTTAACCTCACAGCATGGGCGCCACGGCAGGTTCGTGCCGCGGCCAGGCATCGAGCACGGCCTTGATCAGCGTCGCCAGCGGGATGGCGAAGAAGATCCCCCAGAAGCCCCATAGCCCGCCAAACAGCAATACCGCGCAGATGATCGCCACCGGGTGCAGGCTCACTGCCTCTGAGAACAACAGCGGTACCAGCACGTTGCCATCGAGCGCCTGGATGATGGCGTACACCGTCATCAGATAGATGAACTGATCCCCCCAACCCCACTGGAACAATGCGATCAGCGTCACCGGCACGGTCACCACCACCGCCCCTACATAAGGCACCACCACCGATAGGCCTACCAGCAACGCCAGCAACGCCGCGTAGTTGAGGCCCAGGCTGATGAACGCGATGTAGGTGGCAATACCGCAGATCAGAATCTCGATGCCCTTACCGCGGATGTAGTTGGCGATCTGCCGGTTCATCTCATTGCCAACCCGGTTCAGCAAGGTCCGCTGGCGCGGCAGGTAGCCACTGACCCAACGGCCGATCTGCTCCCGGTCCTTGAGAAAGAAGAACACCAGAATCGGCACCAGCACCAGATAGATCATGGCACTGACCAGCAGCGGCAGGCTCGACAGCGAAAAAGACAGTGCCCATTGGCCGAACTTGCCGATCTCGCCACGCACCGATTCGATGGCATGCAGCACCTGCTCGTCAGACACCAGGTGCGGGTAGCGCTCAGGCAGGAGCAGAAGCAGCGACTGCCACTTGCCGAGCATGCCCGGTAACTCGTTGAACAACGTGATCAACTGATGCCACAGCAACGGCACCAGCACCAGCAGGAACACCGCCAGCGCGCTCATGAACAGAGCGAACACCACCATTACCGCCAGCCGCGTCGGCACCCGAAGGCGCTCCAGGGCATTGACCAGGCCCTGCATCAGAAAAGCCAGCACCATGCCCGCCAGCACCGGCGCAAGCATGCCGCCCAGGGTCAGAACCGCGGTAAAGGCCAGAAACAGCAGGACCGCCAGCACCACAGCCTCCTCATCGGAGAAGTAGCGCTCTATCCAGTCGCGAAGCACTTTGAACATTGACGATCCTTGGTTGGGTCAGGCCTTGCGCAGCCAGTAGGTATAGGTGCCGGCCTCGGCCACTTCATGCAGCAGCGTATGACCGGCCAGCTGGGCAAAAGTGCGGAAGTCGCGCTGGGAGCCTGCGTCGGTCGCAATGACCTTCAGCACCGCGCCACTGGCCAGTCGGTTGAGCTCCATCTTCGCCTTGAGCAGAGGCAGGGGGCAGTTCAGCCCGCTGGCGTCGAGTTCGGCGTCGCAGGTCAGGGTGCTGGTCATCAGGGGGTCTCCAAACGTGGAACAGACGTCTTTGGTAACAGGCTGGCTAGCATACCGCCACTGGTCGCCAACGTGTGAGCCGGCTACAGTAGGGGCTTTGACCCGACGCGAGCTTCGTGCATGAATCTACTGCGCCCTACCCTGTTGACGCTGGCCTGCCTGATGGCCGTTCCCGGCCATGCTAGCGACCTGCCTTCACTGGGCGACGCCAGTTCCGCGATCGTCTCGCCGCAGCAGGAGCACCAGCTCGGGCGTGCCTGGCTCAGCCTGCTGCGTGGCCAGGTCAACCAGCTGAACGACCCCCAGCTCAAGGACTACGTCGAAACCACCGTGTACCGCCTGGCCGAAACCAGCCAGCTGCAGGACCGGCGCCTGGAATTCATCCTCATCGACAGCCGCGAGCTGAACGCCTTCGCCGCCCCGGGTGGTATCGTCGGGGTCAACGGCGGCCTGTTCCTCAACGCCCAGACCGAGGGCGAATACGCCTCGGTACTGGCTCACGAACTGGCGCACTTGTCGCAGCGCCACTTCGCCCGTGGCGTGGAGGCCCAACAACGCATGCAGCTGCCGATGATGGCGGCGCTGCTGGCCGGTATCGTCCTGGCGGCTGGGGGCGCCGGTGATGCCGGCATCGGCATGATTGCCGGCACTCAGGCAGCGGCGATCCAGGAGCAGCGGCGCTTTTCGCGGCAGAATGAGCAGGAAGCCGACCGGGTCGGTATCCAGAACCTGGAAAAGGCCGGTTACGACCCGCGCAACATGCCAACCATGTTCGAGCGCCTGGCGCGCCAGTACCGCTACGACGCCAAACCACCGGAATTCCTCCTGACTCACCCAGTCACCGAATCGCGTATCGCCGACACCCGCAACCGTGCCGAACAGGCCCCCAAGGGCGGCGTCGAGGACAGCCAGCGTTATCAGCTGATCCGCGCCCGCGTGGCCCTCATCTATGAAGGCACACCGGGCCTGGCCGCCAAACGCTTCCGCGCGCAGCTGGATGAAGATCCGAAGCTGGACGCTGCCCGCTATGGCCTGGCCCTGGCGCAGATCAAAGGCGGCCAGCTCAACGAAGCGCGTGAGAACCTGAAGCCACTGCTGGCCAAGGCGCCCAATGACATCACCTACAACCTGGCGCAGATCGACCTGGACATCACCAACAACCGCCTGGCCGATGCGCAGCAGCGGGCGGAGCGCATGCAAGGCCTGTATCCGGGCAACTATCCGCTCAAGCAGGTGCGTGCCGACCTGCTGATCAAGCAGAACAAGCCCGCCGAGGCCGAAAAGGTGCTGAACGACCTGCTCAAGAACCGCCCGGATGACCCGGATGTCTGGTACGAAATGGCCGAAGTGCGTGGCTTGGCGGGCAATACCATCGGCTTGCACCGGGCGCGGGCTGAGTACTTTACCCTGGTGGGGGACTTTGACCAGGCGATCCAGCAGCTGGATTACGCCAAGCGTCGTGCCGGCAGCAACTTCCCACTGGCATCACAGATCGACCAGCGCCAGCGCGAGATCATGGAGCAGCAACGCATGGTGCAGGAGATGATGGGGCGGTAAGGGGCTGCTTTCGCAGCCCAATCGCCGGCAAGCCGGCTCCCACAGGGATCGCGCCAGCTTTTAGAAGTTGAGCAAGACAGTGGCTCCCCCAAGGGTCGGATTGGTGTCCAACTTCTTGGGGGCAGTCCATAGCAAGGGCGCCGGCGATTGAAGCTCAGGCGTTACCCGACAGCTTCAGCCGAGCCGCCTGGGTAAAGTCCAGCATGCGGTTCAAGGGTTTGATCGCTTTCGGCACCAGCGCCGGGTCGACGAAGATTTCATTAGTCCCCTTGCGCAAGCACTCCAGCACCCGCTCCAGGGTATTCATGGCCATCCACGGGCAGTGCGCGCAGCTGCGGCAGGCCGCGCCGTTACCGGCGGTGGGGGCTTCGACGAATTCCTTGTCCGGGCACAGCTGCTGCATCTTGTAGAAGATGCCGCGGTCGGTGGCGACGATGAAGGTTTTGTTGGGCAGTGTCTGCGCCGCCTTGATCAGCTGGCTGGTGGAACCTACCGCATCGGCCAGCTCGATCACCGCCTCTGGCGACTCCGGGTGCACCAGGATCGCCGCATCGGGGTACAGCGCTTTCATGTCTGCCAGCTGGCGCGACTTGAACTCTTCGTGGACGATGCAGGCACCGTCCCACAGCAGCATGTCGGCACCGGTCTGCTTCTGGATGTAACGGCCCAGGTGCTGGTCCGGGCCCCAGATGATGGTCTCGCCGTTGTCCATCAGGCTTTCGACGATTTCCAGCGCGCAGCTCGAGGTCACGACCCAGTCGGCCCGCGCTTTGACGGCGGCAGAGGTGTTGGCATACACCACCACGGTGCGCTCGGGGTGCTGGTCGCAGAAGGCCGAGAACTCTTCGACAGGGCAACCCAGGTCGAGCGAGCAAGTGGCTTCCAGGGTCGGCATCAGCACGCGCTTTTCCGGGGTGAGGATCTTCGCGGTCTCGCCCATGAAGCGCACACCGGCGACGACCACCGTCTGGGCGGGGTGGTTCTTGCCGAAACGGGCCATTTCCAGCGAGTCGGACACGCAACCGCCAGTCTCTTCGGCGAGCGCCTGGATAACCGGGTCACAGTAGTAATGGGCAACCAGCACGGCATTTTGCGCCTTGAGCTCGGCAGCAATGGCCGCACGGTATTCGGCCTCCTGCTCGGCTGTCAGCGGATTGGGCTGCTTGGCGTCGAGGTGGGCCTGAACCAACAGGCGTTCGGATATCTGGGTCATGATCGCTGGACCTGCAGGCGCGCATGCGCGTCAAATCGAGTGTATCACCCGGCCCTGACAGATCGGCTAAGGGCGCCGGACGGCAGGCAAGCCGCCACGGCCCTCTGCGGGCGCGGATTATTATCGGACGCCGAAGGCTACAGACAATCTGGGGATTTCTAAAGCGGTTTTTGTGTGGCCTGCACGGGCCTCATCGCCGGCAAGCCGGCTCCCACCGGCTAGTGCACGCCCCGGGCATGCGCACACCAGTGGGGCCCGCTGAGCGACTACAGGCTCAAGGCCCGTGCGCACCAGTACAAGCCGGCTTGCCGGCGATGAGGCCGGTACAGGCTCAATCGATCAGCCCTGCGGCTGCATCGCCGCAAAGTGCGCCGCGAGGATCATGGCGAATTCTTCAACGGTCATCTTCTTGCCATTGAAGTCGACCATGCCATCGACGTAATGCAGGCTAGCCACCACGTCATTGCCCTGCACGGTGGCCATGCCGCTCTGCAGCGCCATCAGGCCGACCATCTCACCCGCCTGGCTGGATTGCATGGCAATCGCCTGGGCATCGGTCTGCCCTTGCAGCAACGCCTGCAAGGTCGCCAGGTCACCTATCATCGGTTTGGACAGCGACAGCTTGCTCTTCACCTGAGTGATCAACTGCTTGCTCAACTGGTCAGGCGGCAGGTCGAAAGAGGTGGGGCTGGCGAAATCCATCGCCAGGTTGAACCGGCTCTCACCGTTGGCTGTCTTGAACGAGAGATTCTCCACCGCCACCTGCGGCTTGGATGCCAACAGCTGCTTCAAGTCGCCCTGAAAAGCCGCCTTCTCCTGTTCATCCATCTGGATCTGCGGGATAGGCTGCCCTGCAGCGGCAGCCTGCTCGAACTCCGGCAGGTGGGCCTGATACCACTGCGACAGCGACTGGAAGGCCGGAGCGTTGAGCGACTTGATGCTGACCGCCATCTGCCCGCTGCCGACTGCTCGGCCATCCCAATTGATGTCCGCGACCTTGTAATCCACACGACCACCGACGGTGTCGGGGCCATCGAGGTTCTGCACGGCGTGCTGCTCCAGGCCTTTGAGCAGCAGGACCTGCTGCTTGGGCCCCAGCGTCACCTTGGCTTCGGCCAGCAACACATCGACGTTACCGACATAGATCGCATCATGCTGGGTGGCGGCCAGTTCACCGCCGATTTTCAGCCCCTTGAGCTCGAACGTGGCCGGTGGGTGATCCTCCCCAACCATCTTCATTTCGAAACGATCGGCAGCGCCATGGAATTTCGAGGCTTTACCTTCACTGTCGCCACTGACCTGCAACTGCATACCTGAAAAATCGAGGCTAGTGCCGTTGTCTTCGGCCAGCTTGACCGGCGCCAGGAGGATGCTGCCATCGACACTGCCGTCAAAGCCCAGGCTGGTTCGCGAGCTGACCGGGGCCTTGTCGCCGGCGGCGGCGAACCAAGGCGCGGTGAAGTCGTCCTTGTCCAGCGAACTGTTGCTGGCTGCCAGCACCGGTATCAGTTTGAAGGCTTTAACCCGCGACCAAGGGAAAGGGCCGTGCTCGATATGGTCGGTGACACCCACCTCGAAACTGACCGGCTCACCGTCAGACAGGCGAATGTCGCGGACCTTGAGGCGGTAGTGCGCGGTACTGGTGAAAAGGTGCTGCTCAAGCGAGGCCACTTCGATGGTCATGCTGCCGCCAACCCCGACAAGGGCCTTCTTCAGCTGAGCATTACTCTGGTTGACGGTGCGCTCCAGCTGCGCAGGCAGCTGCTTGCCGGTGTACCAGGCGCCGGCTGTGGTGACGACGGCAATGGCGATGGCCAGGCCGGAAAGGATGCCTACTGATTTCTTCATGAATAGAACCGATTGATGTCCATATGGGCGTGTTCACAGCCAGGAGCTGCGCGGGAGCAGAATAGTATCACTCCTACTCCTGGCCCGAGGGTCCCACGCGGACGCAATGGGCAATCGCGACCTGCCTGACGCACGCTTGGGAATCTTCCTATTCGTTAAATTTTACGAACATCCGCATCGATCATAACCGCAAAAAAGCGCGCAAAAACCGAACATTTAGGCCAATAAATCGATAATTATTTCAATCTAGCAACATCTTGTCATGTTTAACTTGACACCAACCTACCCATCGTTTTTTATTTTCACCACCTTGCCCAGCGCCACTCCACGAAGAAGAACAGACGCGCCGTCATGATGCCTCACCGCCCCTGCCCGCACGCTCCACCTTCCTAGACCAGGCACTGCCAGCTCGACCCCGGCGCATCGCCTGCGTCTACCTCTGCTCCAACAATAAAGGTGAACAACATGGAGCCCACCCGCTCGCCATTGCCGCATGCGCACTACAACTCGCCCGCCGTTCACGCCCAGCCGAAGGAGCCATGCCAGTATGCAGCCTGACCACAGCGCCGCCGGCAACGGCCAACTGCGTAAAACCTTGCGCCTCTGGCACGTGATCATCATCGGCCTGGCTTACCTGACACCGATGACCGTGTTCGACACTTTCGGCATCGTCTCAGGGATTACCGCAGGGCACGTGCCCAGTGCCTACATCCTGGCGCTGGCCGGCATCCTGTTCACCGCCGTGAGCTATGGCACCCTGGTGCGCCGCTTCCCGCAATCGGGGTCGGCCTACACCTACACACAGCGCGCCATCAACCCGCATGTGGGCTTTCTGGTCGGCTGGTCGTCGCTGCTCGACTACCTGCTGCTGCCGATGGTCAATGCCTTGCTGGCCAAGCTCTACCTGTCGGCCATGTTCCCCGAAGTGCCGGAGTGGATCTGGGTAGCGGGCTTCGTCACCCTGATCAGCCTGATCAACATGCGCAGCGTCAACCTGGTGGCACACTTCAACCTGCTGTTCGTGGCCGTGCAGGTCGCGATCATCGCCGTATTCATCTACCTGTGCGTGCGTGGCCTGGACCAGGGTGAAGGCCTGGGGACCGCGTGGAGCCTGCTGCCGTTCGCCGACAGCCAGACCCAGTTCAGCGCCCTGGCGGCCGGTGCGACCATCCTGTGCTTCTCGTTCCTGGGCTTCGACGCCGTGACATGCCTGTCCGAGGAAACCCGCGACCCGGCCAAGACCATCCCACGGGCGATCTTCCTGACTGCACTGATCGGCGGCCTGGTGTTCATCACCGTGTCGTACTTCATCCAGGCCTACTTCCCGACCATGGCACGCTTCCATGACCAGGAAGCTGCGCTGCCAGAAATCGCCCTCTACGTGGGTGGCAAGCTGTTCCAGTCGATCTTCATCGCCTGCACGGTGATCAACACCATCGCCTCGGGCCTGGCTTCGCAGACCAGCGTCTCGCGCCTGTTGTACGTGATGGGGCGTGACAAGGTGATCCCGGCCGGCATCTTCGCTCGCCTGCACCCGCGCTACAAAACACCGGTGCTGAACATAGCCGTGGTCGGCCTGATATCGCTGTCGGCGATCTTCTTCGACCTGGTTACCGCCACCTCGATCATCAACTTCGGGGCGCTGGTGGCGTTCAGCTTCGTCAACCTATCGGTGATCAACCACTGCTATCTGCGTGAAGGCAATCGCCGGGGGCTGGCGAACAAGCTCAGGTACCTGGTACTGCCGACCATCGGTTTCTGCATCATCGTGTCGCTGTGGCTGGACCTCAACGAACACTCGTTGATGTTCGGCGGGGTATGGGCGCTTCTTGGCCTGGTGTATCTGGCCTGGCTGACCAAGGCCTTCACTGCCGCCCCGCCGAACTACGTTGCCGAATGACACTTGCCATCTCCACCGCCCGCGCCTGAACGCGGGCGTTGTCCTTGCTCGAAAAGGAACGTTCTCATGCCGCTGCGTCGCCTTTCCATCCAGTGGAAGATCACCTTGCTTGCCGGCCTGTGCCTGCTGGCCATCGTCGCACTGCTGGTGGCCACCTCGCTGACCCAGGCGCAGCGCAGTGCAGCCCTGGTCAGCCAAGCCAACAGTGAAATGCTCGACCACAGCGCACGCCTGCGCCTGCAGGCCCAAGGCGAGACCCAGACCCTGCGCATTCAGCGCTACTTCATGGACGCCTACCAGTACGCCAACGGCTTTGCCCGCCTGGTGCAGGTGCTCAAAGCCCACGGCGCTAGCGACCTGCGCGCCGAATTGACGCGCCAGGCGCGCACCGCGCTGGCTGGCAACCCGGACGTGATCGGGCTTTATGTGGTGTTCCAGCCCAACGGGCTGGACCACCAGGACAGCCAGTTCGTCGCCCAAGACGCGGTGGGCAGCAACGACAGCGGGCGATTTTCGCTGTACTGGTCGCAACCGAGCCCCGGCACCCTTGAGCAGGAGGCGATGCCTGAAGCGATGCTGGCCGACAGCACGATCGGCGCCAACGGCGTAGCACAGAACCGCTGGCTGACCTGCCCGCAGGATACGGCCAAAGCCTGTGTCGTCGAGCCCTACCTCGATGAGGTCAATGGCCGCCAGGTATTGATGACGAGTATCGCCCTGCCCCTGCTGGAAGGCGGCAAGGTAGTGGGCGTGGTGGGCCTGGACATCGGCCTGGACAACCTGCAGCAGCTGAGCCTGGCGGGCCGCCAAGAGTTGTTCGATGGCCAGGGCCAGGTGAGCATCGTCAGCGATACCGGCTTGCTGGCTGGCCACAGCCGCGACGCCGGCAAGCTGGGCAAACCGCTGGACAACGACGTGGCGCAGGGAGTACTTCGCGTCGGTCGCCCGTTCGCGCCAATCCCGGGCGCCGCCCCCTGGCAGGTGCTGCTGGAACTGCCCGAAGCCGTGTTGCAAGCCCCTGCCGTCGCTCTCAACCACAGGCTGAGCGAACACAACCAAAGCGCCAATCTGACCAGCCTGTTGATCGGCCTGGGTGCCGCGATCGTCGGCTTGTTGCTGGTCTGGCTGACGGCACGCGGTGTGACCCGGCCGATTCTGGCCGTAGCGGCACGCCTGGAGGATATCGCCAGCGGTGAGGGCGACCTGACTCGGCGCCTGGACTACGCGCGCCAGGACGAACTGGGCCTGTTGAGCGGCTGGTTCAACCGTTTCCTCGACAAACTGCAACCTGTGATTGCCCAAGTCAAAGGCTCGCTGCTCGAAGCCCGCGGCACCGCCGACCAGTCTGCGGCCATCGCCAGCCAGACCAGCAGTGGCATGCAGCAGCAGCAACGCGAGATCGAGCAAGTGGCAACCGCCGCCAACGAGATGAGCGCAACGGCCCAGGATGTCGCCCACAATGCAGCGCAAGCAGCCCAGGCCGCACGTGGCGCCGACCAGGCGAGCCGCGAAGGCTTGGAACTGATCGCCAGCACCCGCCAGACGATTGACAACCTGGCAAGCGGGATGGATGCCGCCATGGGCGAGGCGCGCGCACTGGAGCAGCGCAGCGAGCAGATCGGTTCGGTACTGGAGGTGATCCGCGCCATTGCAGAGCAGACCAACCTATTGGCCCTCAACGCCGCCATCGAAGCGGCCCGCGCTGGCGAGGCCGGGCGGGGTTTTGCCGTGGTGGCCGACGAGGTGCGTAGCCTGGCGCAGCGCACCCAGGTATCGGTAGAGGAAATCCGCCAGGTCATCGAGGGCCTGCAGCAAGGCACTCAGGATGTGGTCGGCGCCATGCACGATGGCCAGAAACAGGCGCAGGCCAGCGCCTTGCAAATGGAACAGGCACTGCCGACGCTGCAGCGCATAGGTGAAGCCGTGGCGGTGATCAGCGACATGAACCTGCAGATCGCTTCAGCCGCCGAAGAACAAAGCGCGGTGGCCGAGGAAGTGAACCGTAACGTGGCCGGCATCCGCGACGTGACTGAATCGCTCTCGGGCCAGGCTGACGAATCGGCGCGCATCAGCCAAGCGCTGAACCGCCTGGCCAATCAGCAGCAGGCGTTGATGGAGCAGTTTCGCGTCTAGTCTGTACGGGCTCCATCACCGGCTCGCCGGCAATGGAGCCCGCCCAGGCAACCCACCTTTTGAATGAGTTTCACCCATGGAAACACCCAACAGATCCGCCTTCTTCGACATCACCAGCGAACAGGGCCTGCTACGCACCTCGATCGCCGTCACCCTGTTCATCGCCACAATCGGCATCGCTTTCGGCCTGGCTTCCGGTTCGTTCTCGATCATTTTCGACGGTGTCTACTCGCTGGCCGACGCTGGCATGAGCGGCCTGAAACAGGCGCAGGCCAGCGCCTTGCAAATGGAACAGGCACTGCCGACGCTGCAGCGCATAGGTGAAGCCGTGGCGGTGATCAGCGACATGAACCTGCAGATCGCTTCAGCCGCCGAAGAACAAAGCGCGGTGGCCGAGGAAGTGAACCGTAACGTGGCCGGCATCCGCGACGTGACTGAATCGCTCTCGGGCCAGGCTGACGAATCGGCGCGCATCAGCCAAGCGCTGAACCGCCTGGCCAATCAGCAGCAGGCGTTGATGGAGCAGTTTCGCGTCTAGTCTGTACGGGCTCCATCACCGGCTCGCCGGCAATGGAGCCCGCCCAGGCAACCCACCTTTTGAATGAGTTTCACCCATGGAAACACCCAACAGATCCGCCTTCTTCGACATCACCAGCGAACAGGGCCTGCTACGCACCTCGATCGCCGTCACCCTGTTCATCGCCACAATCGGCATCGCTTTCGGCCTGGCTTCCGGTTCGTTCTCGATCATTTTCGACGGTGTCTACTCGCTGGCCGACGCTGGCATGAGCGGCCTGTCGCTGGTGGTGGTGAAGCTGATCACTTCCCATGCCACCAGCCGGCACGTGTCACGCAAGCTGCGCGAACGCTTCACCATGGGTTTCTGGCACCTGGAACCGATGGTGCTGGCGCTCAATGGCGTCCTGCTCAGCGGTGTGGCGCTGTACGCCCTGATCAATGCCGTCAGCAGCCTGCTCGAAGGCGGCCGCCACCTGGAGTTCGGCATCGCCATGGTTTATGCGGCGCTGACCGTGATCGCCTGCGCGACCATCGCTGCGGTCGAAGCCCGGGCCAACCGCCAGTTGGACTCGGATTTCGTGCGTATGGACGTCAAGGGTTGGGTAATGTCGGCCAGCATCACCGCAGCGTTGCTCGTCGCCTTCTGCTTCGGCTTTGCCGTGCAGGGCACGCAGTGGGCGTGGGTATCGCCGTACATCGACCCGGCGGTGCTCGCGCTGGTGTGCCTGGTCATCATTCCCTTGCCGTTGTCGGTGGTGCGCCAGGCCATGGCGGACATCTTCCTGGTCACGCCTGGCGACCTGATGCTGCACGTGGATGAGGTGGCCCGTGCGTTTGTCGCACGCCACGGCCTGGAATCCTATCGGGCGTATGTGGCCAAGGTTGGCCGCTCTCGGGAGATCGAACTGTATTTCATCGTGCCCAAGCACCTTCCAGCCAAAAGCATCGAAGCGTGGGATGCGCTGCGCTGTGAAGTCGGCGATGCGCTGGGTGGTGAGGGGCCGGACCGCTGGTTGACGGTCGTATTTACCGCAGACCCTGAGTGGGCTGAATAAGGCGGGCCAACAGCACGGGGGTGCCGCTTGGCGCTGATCTGCAGGTGCCCTGCTTGGTGATACCCCTACCGCTAGTCGGATATTTCTGAGCGTTCTGAAGCAACGGCTAGCCTCCAGCCTAGCGTCAGGGATAACGCTGAACATTCGGTCCATGAAGGGCCAGTACGCCTCGTCGTCCCGACGCTTTATCTGCTGAGGAGACGATAATGAAAATAACCCTGAAACGGTTGGCGTGCCTGGGAGCGAGCTTCACCAGTGCGCTGGCCATGGCCGATGCGGCCAGCCCGCCGGTGCTTTCACCTGCAATTCCCTTCGACGTCAACGCTACATCCCCCTTCACCCTGGACAACCTGCAACACGCTTTCGATGTGCTGTCGTGGCAGACATTCGTTGCCCTGAACTGGCCCGCCGGCGCCGACGGCAGCGCCAACACCTCGGCGAAGATCGGCGCGCCGGGGCAAACGGTGTGGGAGTCGTGGAAGGAGAGCTACGAGATATTCCTGCCCCAAGGCCAGAAGCCGGTCGCCTGGAACCAGAAGGCACCACTGCCCGCCGCCTGCCAAGGCAAGGGTGACCTGCCCGTGCTGCAACAGATGGGAAAGGTCGCCGGTGTGCTCGACGAATTCATCCAGCCATTCAAGACCGGCCCACTGGTGGACCAGAACGGCACCTACACGCGCAACGCGATCATGGTCAACCAGCCGATGTTCGACGACATCGTCAACAATGGCCTGTACAGCAAGGAGGGCCAGCAAGCGTTCCTGAGCAAGCCCGATAACCGCATCGCCTTTGCCTGCGGCTCGCAAGAGGCCCAACAGGTCGGCGCGATCATGGTCAAGTCGTCCTGGAAGGTACTCGGCGGCAACGACAACGCCCAGGACTTCCACGCCGTCGACGCCTTGGTCTACACGCCCGGCAACGCCGACCCGAACAAGGGCGCGGTGATACCCGAGTCGTGCAGCGCGCAGAAGGTCGGGCTGGTCGGCCTGCACATCGTGCACAAGACCAAAAGCGCGCCGCAGTGGATATGGTCGAGCTTCGAACACGTGCGCAACGTGCCGGAAAAGACCACGCCGATGAACGAGCGCAAAGGCCCCTACCTGTTCTACGACGCCCAGGCCAGCGACCGCCCAGTGAACGAGCCACCAGCGCAGCCGTGGGACCCCTCGAAGAAAGCCACGCCTTCGCAGATTGTGCGCGAGATCCCGCTCACCGCTGCGACCCAGCAGCTCAACGCGCAGTGGCAAGGCGCGCTCAAGGGCACTGTGTGGGCCAACTACCAGTTGATCAGCACCCAGTGGCCGACCGATGCCGCCGAGGACTGCCAAGTACCGTCGCCAACCAATCCGCTGGGCACGCCTGCGCCGAACTTCCTGGCCAACGCCACGCTGGAAACCTACAACCAGGGCACTACGCCGCAAGCTTCATCCAGTTGCATGGAGTGCCACAACAACGCGACCACCCGCGTGACCCAGTCACCGCGCACCAGCTTCGCCGATTTCACCTTCCTGCTTGAACGTGCCCAATCCACTGGCGCCAAGGAGTGATGCCATGAGCGACACTAACCTGCAGAACTTCATCGACCTGTCCGCCATCCTCACCGGCCTGTCAGCAGAGCTGCTGGCGCCTTCGGTGGACCCGATCAACCTGCCGCCGGTGTTCTTCGCCACCGCCCAGCAAGGGATGGGGACCGCAGCGTTCAGCAACCTGCTGGAGCTGTACGTCAGTATCAAGGGCCAAACCCCGGCGCAAATCGCCAGCGCCGTACTCGGCAATGCGGACCCGCAGATCGCCCAAGGCGCCCGTTCGATCATGAAGCTGTGGCTGCTCGGCAGTTGGTACCAGCCATATGACCAAGGCAGCAAGCGCAAGGGTGACACCCGCGTGGTGTCTGACCAAGCCTACAAGCAAAGCTGGGCGTGGAAGATCGCCCAGTCTCACCCCATGGGCTATAGCCAGTACCACTTCGGCTACTGGGCCGAGCAGCCACCGACCCTCAAACAATTCACCGGTGTCGACGCCAAGGAAGGGCAGCAGCCATGAGCAACGTACACACCCAGAATATCGAAACCGCCGATGTGATCGTGGTGGGCGCCGGCATGGCCGGCAGCGTCATGGCCTACCAGTTGGGCCTGGCCGGCTTGAAAGTGCTGGTGCTCGAGTCGGGCCCGGCAATCCCGCCCAACCGCAGCGAGTATCTGGAGCGTTTCTACACTGCCGTGCTCAAGTCGCCGGAGTCGCCCTACCCGCCGGAGCAGACCGAGCAGACCCCGGCCACCCAGTTCGCCCCGCGCGCGACGATCCAGGACTTGATCACCGCCGGCAGCACCGACCCTGACAAGGTGCAGAAAAGCTACCTGGTTCAGAAGGGGCCGCAACTGTTCGCCAGCACCTACGAACGGGTAGGCGGCGGCACCATGTGGCACTGGATGGGCACCGCCCTGCGCCTGTTGCCCAACGACTTTCGCATGCGCACTGCGTACAACGTCGGGGTCGACTGGCCGATCAGCTACGACGACCTGCAGACCGCCTACTGCCGCGCCGAGGAGGAAATGGGCGTTTCCGCCGATGTCGCCTCGCAGGCCTACCTGGGCGTGACCTTCCCGCAGGGGTATGAATACAGCATGCACGGCATCCCGCCGTCGCTGGTCGACCAGGGCCTGGGCAAGAACGTCACGGGCGCGGTGTACCAGAGCCCGGAGAAAGCACCGGACGGCAAGCCGTACCCCGGTGTCACGCTCAACGTCCGGCAGACCCCGGCCGGGCGCAACTCACAGAGCGACAACGGCCGCCGGGTGTGTGCCGGTAACACCAGCTGCACGCCGATCTGCCCGATCCAGGCCAAGTACGACGCCACCGTAACCATGGCCAAGGCACTGGATACCGGCAATGTGCGCATCCTTTACCAGACCGTGGCGAGCCAGGTGCAGGTCGATGCCAATGGGGTCACGGGGATTGATTTCATCCAGTACCAGAACAATGGCACGCGTCAGAACGGCACGGCCCAGGGTAAGCGCTACGTGATCGCCGCCCACGCGATCGAAACGCCGAAGCTGTTACTCAACTCCATCGGCCCCAACAGCCCTAAAGGGGTCGCCAACAGCAGCGGCCAGGTTGGCCAGGCGTTGGCGGACCACCCGGTGTACCTGGCCTGGGGCCTGATGCCCGAAGGCGAGCCGCTGTTCCCGTTCCGCGGGCCGTTGTCCACCTCGGGGATCGAGGATATGCGCGATGGCCCGTTCCGCAGCCAGCGTGCCGCTTGGCGTATCGAGATCGGCAACGAAGGTTGGAACTGGTCGGTGAACGACCCCTACGCCTCGGTCTGCGATTTCATCGACGGCACCAACGACGGCGGCGCTAACCCCAACAACCTGGCGTTGTCTGGCGAGGCGCTGGTGCAGCAGCTCAACAGCGTGCTGACCCGCCAGTTCCGTCTGGGCTTCTTGATCGAGCAGGTGGAGGAAGACCCTGACCATGCGCTGTGCCGGGTGGAGCGCAGCACGGAGTTCACCGACGGCCTGGGCCTGCCCCGCCCGCAGATCACCTACGCGCTGTCCGACTACACCAAGGAGGGCTTCAAACAAGCGCGCCTGGCCGCCACCCATATCATCACCAAACTGATGGGTGCCACCGAGCTGACCAACCTGAACCCTGAACTCAAGCCCGGTTCGCAAACGGTGTTCAACTACGACGGCCAGAACTACGCGTTCTTCGGCGCTGGCCACCTGATGGGCACCTACCGCATGGGCGCGGACCGCACCAAATCGGTGGTGGACAAGGACCAGCGCAGCTGGGACCACCCCAACCTGTTTCTGGTCGGCGACGGCGTATTCCCCACCACCGGCACGGCCAACCCAACCTTGACCATCACCGCGCTGACGTTCCAGGCGGCCGACGTGGTGGCCAGCGACCTGCTCAAACGCACGCTGCAGGTGCAGGCCAACCAGGCATGGCAGGCCACGGGCATGCAGGTCAATGGGCAAAGCTGGCAGCTGGCGGTGTGTACGGGCGGGCAGTGGACGGCCAACCCGGCCACCGGCATGGTAGGCGCGAAGGGCAACCCGGCGTTGATCGCCAAGCCGGGCTACACCCTGCCGGGGCAGAACGAAGGGGCATTGATCGGGCGCATCGGCAGCAACGGCGTGCCGTTCCTGGTGGGTGATCAGGTGCAATTGCCGCGCGGCCAGCAGGGTGAATTGCAGCTGTGCATCAACGACGACCTGGCTGGGCGTTATGGGGCTGGCCTGAGCGATAACCTGGGCAGCCTGTCGGTGGAGGTGCGTTTCGGGGCGCTCTAGGCAATGTCGTACCAACCCCACACTGCTCGGGCAATGGCGCAGCAGTGTGGGGGTGGTCTCTCAGCCCAGGTGGGCCAGCGGTTCGCGGCAACGTGCGCGCAATTCACGCGCACTTTCGTCCGCTGGGGGTCACTTGACGTTGTCTGCAGCCTCTTAACTACAACGGCCCCTGAAGTACTCACTGAGAAACTCCACCGTTACTTTCACCTTCGCCGAATTGAGCAACGGTGATGTGTATACGGCCCAGATATCCGCAGCCTGCCGATACTCACCGAGCACCTGCACCAACCGTTCTGATAGCAAGTCATCTTTGATGTCCCACCTCGAACGCAGCAATATCCCACGGCCATCCAGGCACCACTGCCGAGCGATTTCACCGTTGTTGGTCGACAAGCTGCCGGTCACCTTCACCGTCTCCGGGCCTCGGGGGCCCGTCAGGTTCCATACGCCAAAGGGGTGGTCGCGCTCCTTGATCACCAGGCAATCGTGGTGCCCGAGATCCGCCAGCGAAGCAGGTGTGCCATGGGCACGCAGGTACTGCGGGCTGGCGCACAACACGCGATGATTCTGCGCCAGCGGCTTGGCGATGACATGGGGGGCAAGGTCGTTACCCACCCGGATGTCCAGGTCCACGCCCTCCTCCACCAAGTCGACCAAGCGGTCGTGAACATCGAGGCGAATATCCAGGCCCGGGTAGCGCGCGCTCAACTCCGCCAATGCCGGCGCCACCATCCGCCGCCCGAGGCCGGCGCTACTCACTACCTTCAGCAAGCCCTTGGGCTCGCCGTGAAGGGCATCGATCTCATCACCCAGTTGGCTGACCTGATACAGCAGTTGCTGCGCCCAGCGGCTGACCCGCTCCCCCTCGTCGGTCAGCGTCACACTGCGGGTGGAGCGGTGCAACAGGCGCAGGTTCAGGTCTTGCTCTAGTGCCCGAATACGCTTGCTGACGAACGCGGGTGACATCCCCAGTTCGTCTGCGACGCCGGTGAAGCTGGACCGACGCGCGACCAGCAGGAATACCTCAAGGTCGTGCAAGTTAGGTAGATTGTTCACGATTCAGAAACCAAGTTTCAACGTAGGAGCTGATTTTGTCCGAAATGAATAAGATTAGCCTAGGGCTTCCTTCATCGAACAGAGCCCCTGCCCATGATCACGCACCCTTTTCGCATTGCCGCCATCCCTGGTGACGGTATTGGCCTCGAAGTCCTGCCTGAGGGCATTCGTGTGCTGGAAACCGCGGCGCACAAGCACGGTCTGGCGTTGCAGTTCGACACGTTCGAATGGGCCAGCTGCGACTACTACCTGCAACATGGCAAGATGATGCCCGACGACTGGGCCGAGCAACTCAAGCACTACGACGCCATCTACTTCGGCGCAGTAGGCTGGCCTGACAAGGTGCCTGACCATGTCTCCCTGTGGGGGTCGCTGCTCAAGTTCCGTCGCGAGTTCGACCAGTACGTGAACATCCGCCCGGTGCGGCTCTTCCCGGGCGTGCCGTGCGCCCTGGCCAACCGCAAGGTCGGCGACATCGACTTCGTGGTGGTGCGGGAAAATACCGAAGGCGAGTATTCGTCCATCGGCGGCATCATGTTCGAGAACACTGAAAACGAATTCGTCATCCAAGAGTCGATCTTCACCCGCCGTGGCGTCGACCGCATCCTCAAGTACGCCTTCGACCTCGCCGAAAAGCGCGAGCGCAAACATGTCACCTCGGCCACCAAGTCCAACGGCATGGCCATCAGCATGCCCTACTGGGACAAGCGCACCGAAGCGATGGCGGCTCACTACCCGCAGGTCACCTGGGACAAGCAGCATATCGACATTCTCTGCGCCCGGTTCGTCCTGCAGCCCGAGCGCTTCGATGTAGTGGTGGCGTCCAACCTGTTCGGCGACATCCTGTCGGACCTGGGGCCGGCCTGTGCGGGCACCATTGGCATCGCACCGTCGGCCAACCTGAACCCCGAGCGCACCTTCCCATCCCTGTTCGAGCCGGTGCATGGTTCTGCGCCAGACATCTTTGGCAAGAACATCGCCAACCCGATCGCAATGATCTGGTCCGGGGCCATGATGCTGGAGTTTCTGGGCCAAGGCGATGAGCGTTACCAGCGCGCCCACGACGACATGCTCCAGGCCATCGAACGCGTGATCGCCGAGGGTTCGGTCACACCTGACATGGGGGGTTCACTCTCCACCCAGCAGGTGGGCGCCGCCATCAGTGACACCCTGGCCCGGCTGGATTGAGCACTGTTCGCGTTGAAACCGGCATATCTGGGGCCTCTGCGCAGGATATGCCGTCAACCCCTCGGTTTTTGCAATAAAGCACTTTTGCAGCGCCCATTTGTGCGCCCTTGCGCCTGGGACCTGCCGGTACATTAGACCGAGGGGTCATCCACTCAGCGGCCCAACAAGACCGCCCCTGCTCGCCTCCTGCACCTGCCCACATCCGAATGGGAGTTATGCACATGACAATATCCACACTACGCACCCTGCAAGTTTCCACCCTCGCCTTGCTGATCGGCAGCGCATCGCTTGCCCAGGCTGAAGATTCGATCACCTTCGTCTCACAGGGCGGCGCCTATCAGGAAGCACAAAGCAAGGCGATCCTGGAGCCTGCGGCCAAGAAGTTGGGCCTGACCCTGAAGCAGGACAGCTCGCCCAAGGCCTACCCGATCATCAAGACCCAAGTGCAAAGTGGCAATGTGAGCTGGGACGTGGTCGACCTCCCCACCGGCGACTGTATCCGCGGTGAAGAGGAAGGCCTGTTCGAAAAGCTCGACCTCGCCATGATCCCAAATGCCGCGCAACTGCCCGCAGCCCTCAAGGATGACTACAGCGTCGGCTACATCAGCTATTCCACCGTGCTGGCCTACCGCACCGATGCCTTCGACAAGGACAACGCGCCGAAAACCTGGGCCGACTTCTGGAACACCGACAAGTACCCGGGCGAACGCTCGCTGCGCAACCTGCCACGCCCTACCCTGGAGATCGCCCTGCTGGCTGACGGCGTGGCACCCGACAAGCTTTACCCGCTGGACGTCGACCGCGCATTCAAGAAGCTCGAACAGATCAAACCCCACATCGCCACCTGGTGGACCTCCGGCGGGCAATCGGCGCAGCTGATCAGCGACGGCGAAGTCGACATGATCCAGGCCTGGAACGGCCGTATCAGCGCCGTGCAAGCAGACGGTGCACCGGTGAAGTTCACCTACGACCAGGGCATCCTCGAAACCAATTCCTTGTGCGTGCTCAAAGGCACCAAGCACCGTGATGCCGCGATGAAGTTCGTCAACGAATTGATCGATGCCCGCCTGCAGGCCGCTTTGCCGATGATCATCGACTACGGCCCGCTGAACCCCAAGGCCTTCGAAACCGGCGTCATCCCGGCCAAGCGTGCTGAAGAACTGCCCTCCTCACCCGGCAACATGCAACGCCAGGCCCTGCTGTCGGCCCAGTGGTGGGCATCGGACGCTGGAATCAAGGCTGAAGAACGCTGGTTGTCGTTCGTGCAGAAGCAGTAATCGGAGGCGACATGACACAGGCTTATCTCACACACTCGATACCCGACTCAGGGGCAGCCCCCATGACCACGCCCGAGGCACTGCAGCGTGAAGAGCGCAAAGAGCACGCCAGCATGTTGCTTTTGCTGCTGCCGGCGTTGCTGATGGTTGCGGTGTTGCTGATCCTGCCCCTGGGCTGGCTGGCCATGCAGTCGGTGCAGGGTGATGATGGCTTCACCCTGGCCAATTATCTGCGCATCTTCGAGGAGCGCATCTACTGGGACACTTTCGCCCTGACCTTCAAGATCAGCCTGATCGTCACCGTGCTGTCGATCCTGCTGGGCTTCCCCATCGCCTACGCCGCGGCGCGCCTGCAGGGGCTGTGGGGCAACTTGATTCTGGTCTGCGTCATCATCCCCTTCTGGACCAGCGTACTGGTGCGTTCCTACGCCTGGTTGGTGCTGCTGCAGCGGCGCGGCCTGGTCAACCAGACCCTGCTCGACCTGGGCCTGATCGACAGGCCACTGAACCTGATGCACAACACCACCGGCACGGTGATCGGTACCTTGCATGTGATGCTGCCGTTCATGGTACTGCCGCTGTACGCAGTCATGCGCAAGATCCCCCAGGACCTGTTGCAAGCTTCCAGCAGCCTCGGTGCTTCGCCGTTCTATTCGTTCCGCCGGGTGTTCCTGCCCATGGCTGCCCCCGGCGTCATGGCAGGCTCGATCCTGGTGTTCGTGATCTGCCTGGGCTTCTTCATCACACCCGAGTTGCTGGGTGGCGGGCGCACCATCCTGGTGTCGATGCTGGTGCAACGCAACGTCGAGCTGTACCACGCGTGGGGCGCTGCCAGTGCTGTAGGCCTGGTCCTTCTGTTGGTGGTGTTCCTGATCTTCTGGGGCATCAACCGCTTCATCCCGATCGAACGTGTTCTGGGAGCGCGCTGACATGAAAGCCTTGTTTTCCAACCTGCGCATCTCGAACGTTGTGTTCGGGCTGCTGGTGGCGATGATCCTCGCCTACCTGATCGTGCCAGTGCTTATCGTGGTGCCGATGTCGTTCTCCGAAGCACGCTTTCTGCAGTTTCCGCCCAAGGAGTGGTCGCTGAACTGGTATGCGGCGTTCTTCCAGAGCATCGAGTGGATGAGCGCCGCCAAGGTCAGCCTGATCACTGCCCTGGCCACGACCTTGATCTCGCTGCCCATGGGCATGGCCGCCGCCTATGCGATCAACAATTCGTCGCTCAAGATCATCCGCACCCTGCAGATCATTCTGCTGTTGCCGATGATGGTGCCGATCATCCTGATCGCAGCTGGGGTGTTTTTCGTTTACGCCCGGGTCGGCCTGGTCAGCTCGCTGACCGGCCTGGTGCTGGCGCATATCATGCTGGCGCTGCCCTACGTGATCATTGCCTTGCTGGCAGGCCTGCGCAATTTCGACATGTCCCAGGAAATGGTGGCGCGTAGCCTGGGCATGAACCGCTTTCGCGCATTCATGGCGGTGACCCTGCCACAGATCAAACCCAGCGTGGTATCGGCCACCTTGTTCGCCTTCATCACCTCGCTGGATGAAACCGTGGTGGCGCTGTTCATCTCGGGCGGCGACAACCAGACCATCACCAAGCGCATGTTCACGGCACTGCGTGACGAAATCGACCCGACCATCGCGGCCATCAGCTCCATGCTGATCCTCGCCTCCCTGCTGCTGGTGGTCATCGCCGGGCGCAACAAACAGGCCTGACCCCCTGCCGCTTCGCCTCGAGCGTAGCGGCAGGTCCTGCTGTCACCTCACTCAATTCGGCATCTCTGGCTGCCCGCCCGGGCCAACTTGGCATCGGGCGCTGGCGCCGGCTTCTTACACTTTGCCTATCACGGCAACCGAGCTACAGGTAACCCTATGTTGAAAGCCCAATTACGTGACCCGTCTCTACTGATGGAGAAATCCTACGCCAATGGTGCGTGGATCGACGCCGACGATGGCGCCACCCTGGCTGTCGTCAACCCGGCCAATGGTCAGACGCTGGCCCATGTTCCGGCGCTTGGGGCCAGCGAAACCCGCCGCGTCATCGCCGCCGCCGAAGCCAGCTTCCAGGCCTGGCGCGACGTGCCGCCGGCGGAGCGGGCCCGTTTGCTGGAAGCCTGGCACCAGGCAATTCTGGCCAACCAGGACGACCTGGCGGTGATCATGAGTGCCGAGCAAGGCAAGCCACTGGCCGAAGCCAAAGGCGAAATCGGCTACGGCGCCAGCTTCGTCAAATGGTTTGCCGAGGAAGCCCGGCGTATCTACGGCGACACCATCCCCGCGCCCAGCAGCGACCGGCGCATCTTGGTGCTCAAGCAACCGGTCGGGGTGGTGGCCGCCATCACCCCGTGGAACTTCCCCAATGCCATGATTACGCGCAAGTGCGCCCCGGCCCTGGCGGCGGGCTGCACCATCGTGGTCAAGCCCTCCGAGCTGACGCCACTGTCGGCGCTGGCGCTGGCAGCGCTGGCAGAGCGTGTGGGCATTCCCGCCGGGGTATTCAATGTGCTGACCGGGCTGCCCGCTGGCGTCGGCAGCGAGCTGACCGCCAACCCCAGTGTGCGCAAGCTGTCGTTCACCGGCTCGACCAAGGTCGGCCAACTGCTGATGAGCCAGTGCGCGGCCACCATCAAGCGGCTGAGCCTTGAACTGGGTGGCAACGCGCCCTTCATCGTGTTCGACGATGCTGACATTGAACTGGCGATCCAGGGCGTGATGCAGAGCAAGTTCCGCAATGCCGGGCAAACGTGTGTGTGCGCCAACCGCATTCTGGTGCAGGACGGCATTTATGACCGGTTCGCCGAACGCCTCAGCGCCGAGGTGGCCAAGCTCAAGGTCGGCGATGCCTTCACCCCCGGGGTCACCCTCGGCCCGTTGATCAACACTGCCGCCGTTGACAAGGTACGCCGGCACATCGACGACGCCGTGGCCAAGGGCGCCTCGGTGATCGCCGGTGGCCTGCCTCAAGGCGATGGCCTGTTCGTGCAGCCGACCGTGTTGCGCGACGCCAGCCCCGACATGCTCCTGGCCAGCGAAGAGACCTTTGGCCCGGTGGCGCCGCTGTTCCGCTTCACTGAAGAGTCCGAGGCGCTGGAAATCGCCAACGCCACGCCTTATGGCCTGGGCGCCTACTACTTTACCCAAGACATGCGCCGTGCCTGGCGCGTCGGCGAGCGCCTGGAGTTCGGCATGGTCGGCCTGAACACCGGGGTCATCTCCATGGAAGTGGCGCCATTCGGCGGGATGAAACAGTCGGGTACCGGCCGCGAGGGCTCCAAGTACGGGCTGGACGAATTCCTGGAGATCAAAGCCTGGCACATGGGTGGCCTGGGCTGAGCCCGACTCAGCAGATCTGACTTTTGAACCGGAGCAAAACAGCACGAACCGGGTGGCCGGCTGTGCTCAGATGAACACAGCCCGCTAGCCCAGTTGCCCAGTGCAGGAGAATTCGCGATGCATTTCACTGATGGTTTCGAATCGGTCACCGTTCACCAGGTAAGCAAGCACTACGGCAACCTCAAGGCGCTGGATCAGGTCGACCTGAAGGTCGAGGCCGGGGAATTCATGTCGTTGCTGGGGCCTTCCGGCTCGGGCAAGACCACGCTGCTGAGTATCCTTGGCGGCTTTTTGCGGGTGAGTTCGGGCAGCATCTCGTTTGGCGAGCGTGACGTCACATTGATGCCCCCCAATAAGCGTGACATCGGTGTGGTATTCCAGAACTACGCCTTGTTCCCGCACATGACCGTGGGGCAGAACGTTGCGTTTCCCTTGCGCGCCCGCGGCATCAGTGCCAGCAACAGCCGCGAGCAGGTAGCCAAGGCCCTGGCCACGGTGGAACTGGCCGGCTATGAAGACCGCGCGATCAGCGCCCTGTCGGGCGGCCAGCGCCAGCGCGTGGCCCTGGCCCGGGCAATCGTCTTCGAACCCAAGTTGATCCTGATGGACGAGCCATTGTCTGCGCTGGACAAGCAACTGCGCGAAACCATGCAGATCGAGCTGCGTGCCCTGCATAAACGCTTGGGGGCAACCATGATCTACGTGACCCACGACCAGCGCGAAGCCCTGACCATGAGCGACCGCATCGCAATCATGCGTGGCGGCAAACTGGTGCAGGTGGACACCCCGCGCAGGCTTCACGACCACCCGTCCAATGACTTCGTCGCCAGCTTCATCGGTGAAAGCACGCTGGTGCCCCTGCAACGCAGCGCTACAGGCCTTAGCCTGGGCGCGACCCCGCTGCGCACCAGCCGTGAGGTCCCGGCCAGTGGTGCGCTGTTCCTGGCCCTGCAATCGGAAAAACTGCTGCTGGACAACGGCAGCGCAGGGCCGGAATGGAACCGCTTGCACGGCCGGGTTTCGGACATCGTCTTTCAGGGTGAGAGCCTGAAGGTGTTCGTCGACCTCGATGATGGGCCGACCATCAGCCTGCGTCAGCCCAGCCATCATGAAGGCAACCTGAGCCTGCCGCAGGTCGGCGCGCCCCTGTGGATGCGTCTGCACCCGCAAGACACCATCGTGGTGCCCCAGGCGAGTTGAGTGAGCCTGGCGTGGTCCTCGCCATCCAGCCAGGACCACCGACCAGCTTAATATTTCGTAACCCCCCTGCAAAACAACCGATCTCACCACCGCCTCCCCCAACTTCAGCGCTTGTCACCCCGGCCAGTCTTTATCCTGAAATCTCCCCACTCCCTGACTTGCCCCGGAGATCACCATGAATCCACCTTTGAGCGAAAACCAACGCCTGCTTGCCTGGCGCGAAGAGAACGTGCCACGCGGCATCGCCACCGCCCATCCGCTGGTGGCAGCGCGTGCCAGCGGTGCCGAACTGTGGGATGTCGACGGGCGTCGCTACCTGGACTTCGTTGGCGGCATCGGCGTACTCAACACCGGGCACAACCACCCCAGGGTGGTGGAGGCGGTGCAACGCCAGGTTCAGCAGCTTTCACACGCCAGCTTCCAGGTGGTTGCATACGAGCCCTATATCGCCGTCGCCGCACGCCTGAACGCGTTGGTGGGCAACGGTGAGCGTTACAAGACGGCACTGTTCACTTCCGGTGCCGAAGCCGTAGAAAACGCCATCAAGATCGCCCGTGGCCACACTAACCGCCCTGCAGTCATTTCCTTCACCGGCGGCTTCCACGGCCGCACCCTGCTGGGCGTGACGCTGACCGGCATGAGCCAACCCTACAAGCAGAACTTCGGCCCCTTCCCGGCCGAGATCTACCATGCCACCTACCCCAACCCCTATCGCGGCATCGACAGTGATGAAGCCCTGGCGCGCCTCGATGAACTGTTCGCCACCGATGTTGCGCCAGACCGGGTCGCGGCCATTCTGATCGAACCCGTTCAAGGTGACGGCGGTTTTATCGCCGCACCCAAAGCATTCCTGCAAGGGCTGCGCGAGCGCTGCGATCACCACGGCATCGTATTGATCCTTGACGAGATCCAGGCCGGTTTCGGCCGCACGGGCAAGATGTTCGGTTTCCAGCACGCCGGCATCCAGCCTGACCTGGTCACTGTTGCCAAGAGCCTGGCCGGTGGTCTGCCGCTGTCGGGTGTGGTGGGCCGTGCAGCGATCATGGACGCCCCTGCACCTGGTGGGCTGGGCGGCACCTACGGCGGCAACGGTGTGGCCTGCGCGGCCGCACTCGCGGTGCTGGACCTGTTTGAAAGCCAGGACCTGCTGGCACAGGGCGAAGCCTTGGCGCAGCAACTGCACCGAGGGTTGCTGGCCTTGCAACAGGCACACCCGCGTATTGGCGAGGTGCGCGGCCTGGGCTTCATGCAAGCGATCGAGATGGTTGCCGGGGATGCTGCCAACAGCCCGGACGCGGCCTTGGCGCAACGCGTGATCGATGAGGCCCGGCATGCCGGCCTGCTGGTAATAAAGTGTGGCGTGCACCGCAACGTAGTGCGCTTCCTGGCGCCACTGGTCACTACCCCGGCGCAGCTGGCCGAGGCCTTGCAGATGCTTGGCCAGGCACTGGATGCCGCGGGTGCCTGATGAATCGCCCAGGGCCGCTGACGCGGCCCTGGGTATAGCCCCGGACGGACCCGCTGAACCACCACAGGAGTCAATACCCATGAAAATCACGCATTACCAGGCACTGGGCTTGTCGTATGCCACCCTGGTCGACCGCGAACGGGGCATTCTCGAAGGCCTGCGCCCCCTTGCGGCGCAATCTGCCCAGCGGCTCAACGACCAACAGTTACTCGCCGCTTATCGTCAGCTGACACTGCAACTGGCGCGCCAGGCCAACAGCCCGGCCGCCTTGCACGGGCAATTGTACCAACGCCTGGCGCAGCAATTGCTTGTTGTTCCGGACTGGGATGCAAGTGTGGCGTTTGGTAGCGCTGCAGCGCAGTGGCCGATCTACGAGGACGCTCCTGGCGCCTTGCAGTACCTGAGCAAGTTCTATCGCCTGGTGCTCATCGCCCCCCGGCACGGCATCGATATCGAAAGCCTGACCCGGCGCTTGCCGGTGGCCTTCGATGCTGTCGTTGAACCGGCTGACGACGACTGGCGGCCGGCCTTGGCACAGGCTCTGCAGGAGATTGAAGTACAACGGATGGGCATGCTGCCCGTTCGCAGCAGTGAACCGGACGACCCTTGGAACAGCTTGGTCGACTTCCCGATCTGTACCCTGCGGCGCGCACAGTCCACCCCCTGGAACCTCACGCATTCGGCACTCGACGCCAAACGTTGTGAATACGCAAGCCTGGCCGACATGGCCCATGCCCACCAATGGGCACTGAGGGCCTGAAGCAGGCAGACCGGCGCGCAATCAACTGAGGACTCAACGATGGACGCGGCAACCAAACTTGATCGCATCGACATCAACATTCTTGTCCAGTTGCAAAAGGACGGGCGGATGACGAACGTCAGCCTCGCCGAAGCCGTGGGGCTCTCCCCCAGCCCCTGCCTGCAGCGCGTCAAACGCCTGGAGGCAGCGGGTTATATCAGTGGCTACGAAGCCCACGTGAACCTGGCCAAGTTCGCCAACTCGGTAACCGTGTTCACAGAAGTTACCCTGCAGGACCACAAGCGTGCGGATTTCGTGAAGTTCGAATCGAGTATCCGCAACATCGATGAGGTGCTGGAGTGTCATCTGATCAGTGGGGGCTACGACTACCTGGTGCGCTTCCTGTGCAGCAGCATCCAGCATTACCAGGAACTGATGGAATCGATTTTGGAGAAGGACATCGGCATCGAGAAATACTTCAGCTACATCGTGATCAAGTCGCCCGTGGTCAAGAGCACCGTGCCAGTGCGTAGCCTGGTCAAAGCCGTATGATCATCGAAGCGCAGTAGAAATGCTCGCTGGGGGCTGGTGGGCTCGGTAACTATCTGCGTGAGCCCAACCGGGTTTTTAAATCTGACCGTTTTCCGACGTGTCTGGATAAGGCGATGAGGCAGCCTTCGGCCTAGCCGTAAATGCAATAGACCTTGCGCACCAGCACTTCACTGGCCCAGGCGTTGGTGGCTCCGGCCGGCACGACTACCGTTTCACCCGCTGCAATGGTGTGTTGGGTGCCATTACTCTCCGTCAGCGTGATCTGGCCATCGATGATGTGCATCAGCTCGCTGTAACCCGGCTCCACCTGCCGCCGTTGGTACGGCTCGCACGCCCAAACACCAATGCGTAACGCGCCCTGCTCGAACACCGCCTGGCTCCAGGCGCGTGGCGTGGGGCTGAGCAGTACGTCGGCGGACGGCGGATTGCAGGATTGCAAGCGACCATCGAGTGCCAACTTGAGCGGCTGGCCATGGCTGGCCGCCCCCTTCACACCCGGAATGCGAATGAACCAATAACGCAGCGCGCCTTGCGCCTGCCAGTCGAGCGCCACGCCCTGGGGCACCACAAAGCAGTCACCTGCGTTTAGCTGCAACACGAAACCCTCCCCGCTCAGCTTCAGTTCGCCCTCTTCGAGCATCCCCAGCAGCACAGCATCCAATGCTGCGCAACGAAGCGCCTGCGCGCCTTCGCCACGGCCCACCTCGTAACCTGGCCCATACTGATGGCTGATCGGATCGGTTGGACGGTAATGCAGAACCTGCGCCATGAAAGCTCCTGGTCAATGGCCAATGGCATCGAGAAACTGCTGCCAGCCGGCGGCCAGGCGCACACCCGGCGCTCGGAAGGCATGCAAGGGGATCGGGTTGAGACGCTCGCCAGCCAGAAGACGCAAGTCAAGCGGACGACCTGCGGTAAGCTCGGCCAGGCGGGCGCCCATATAGGTCGACATGGCGACACCACCCCCGTTGTAACCGATGGCATAGAAACGCCGCTCATCCAACTTACCGGCATGGGGCAAGCCGTCCAGGGTCATGTCTACCAAACCCGACCAGCGATAAGCGATCGGCTGGCCAGACAACTGCGGGAAGATCTCCGCCATGTTCTCCTCCAGCGCCTTGTAGGCAGCATTGCTGCCATCCTTGCCGAATGCCCCGCGCCCGCCGAAGATCAGGCGGTCACCAATCACTCGGAACCAGCGCAGCATGCGCTTGGTATCCCCGCACACTTGGCCGCCGGGCAGGAGGCTGGCCAGCACTGCGCTCGGCAGTGGCTCGGTGGCGATGATCGCACTGCAAAACGGCACGATACGCCGGTGCAAACTGGCGGTGACGGGGGTCAGGTCGGAGTAGGCATTGGTGGCGTACACCAGTTGCTGGGCGTGCACGCGCCCTTGGGCAGTCTCAACCACTACGCCATCGGCGCGGCACTCCACACGCTGGGCCGGGCTGTCGATGAACACCTGAACCCCGCGCCCGTGCAAGTGGCGTGCGATACCACGGGCAAAATTGAGCGGGTGCAGCCCCCCGGCCTTGGGGGTCAACATGCCTCCCCTGAAGCGCTGGGAACCCGTCATCTGCGCGACTTCCTCGGCATCCAGCATTACCGAGCTGCGAGTGCCGGTTTCCTGCCGTATCCATTGCGACGTCGCCTGCAGGCCAGCGAGCGCCTTATCGTTGTGCGCCGCCGCAATGTGACCATTGAGTGTCAGCTTGGCCTCGCTCAAGCCCAGGGTATCGACGGTCTCTATCACACTGTCTACCGCCTCATAGCCGGTGCGATACAGGTGCAGTGCGGTGTCACGATCGAAACGTTGCATCACGCTCTGGAAGCTGACGCGAAACTTCGGCGACACCACGCCGCCATTACGTCCGCTGGCACCGGAGGCCAGGCTGTTGGCCTCCAGCACCACCGGTTCACGGCCACTGTCGGCGATGTGGCGGGCGGCGCTGAGGCCGGTATAGCCGCCACCGATAATGACCACGTCGCACCTGCGATCGCCTTGCAGCGACGAGAGCGGCACGTCGGGCTCGGCAGTGGCGGCCCATAGAGACTGGATATTCATGAGGCACTCGTCCGCAATGTCATGACACCGGGGCCGCAATGCGGCCCCATTCCAATTCAGCCCAGTTCCTTCTCCACCGCATCGGCCAATTGCGCCAGTGAGGTGAAGTGGTAGTGGGGCTCGGTGCGCTCGGACTCCAGCGTTCCGCCGGTACCCTTCTGCGCATGGCGGCGCTCGATCCAGCACACCTGGTAACCCAAACGCTTGGCCACACCGATATCGTGGTACTGGCTTTGCGCAACATGCAGGATTTGCTCGAAGACGATGCCCTGGGTAGCCAGAACGCCCCGGGTGTAAGCGAAGAACTGCGGGTCGGGCTTTTCGAAGCGCACATCGTCCACGGTGACCCGCACATCGAAAGGCTCACCCAGGGTACGGGCCATGTGGTTGAGCGCCCAGATGCGTGAGTTGGTGGTGGCGACCAGCTTGAAGTGCTTACGCAGGCGTTGCAGGGCCTCTACCGAATCGGGGAATGCCGGGAAATTCTCTACCGACAGCGCAAGGCCCCGCGCATATTCGGCGCTGTCGGGGAGGTTGAGCTTGGCAGCGATGCGGTGGTAGCAACGCTCCAGGTCGTCAGGCCACCAGCCCGCATCCGACTCCGCGCGGGCTTCACGGTAGGCCTTGAGGATTTCGTCGTCGGTGTAGGGCTTCGCGGCCTCGGCGACCACGCCACGGATATGATTGAGGATGCCAGCCTCGAAATCGATCAGGGTACCGACAACATCGAAGGTCAAGGCTTTGAATGACGTGAAGGACATGGGGCGCTCCGCTGGGGTGAGTGACGGTGTGCAAACAGTATCGGCGCCATCACCTG